>JAFSSM010000033.1 GCA_017451025.1 Synergistaceae bacterium
AGAACGTCGTGAGACAGTTCGGTCCCTATCCACCATGGGCGCAGGGTATTTGAGGAGAGCTGTTCCTAGTACGAGAGGACCAGAATGGACGAACCGCTAATGTATCAGTTGCGACGCCAGTTGCATAAGCTGAGTAGTTAAGTTCGGAAGAGATAACCGCTGAAAGCATCTAAGTGGGAAACTCACTCCAAGATAAGATAGCCAAGCGCAAGCGAGAAATGACCGCGAGACGAGCGGTAAGATAGGCCAGGTGTGTAAGTGCTGTGAAGTATTGAGCAGACTGGTACTAAAGATTGATAATTAGTTCTAATTTTCATGGTTGTGTTAAGAGGTTGGAGATAATTCAGGGGAAATAAATTATTGGCGATGAAAGCGGCGGGGAAACACCCAGCCCCATGCCGAACCTGGAAGTTAAGCCCGCGAGCGTCGATGGTACTGTGTGGGGTACACACGGGAGAGCAGGCCGTTGCCAGTATTAGATTAGAGAGAGGGAAGTTGCTAGAGATGGTAGCTTCCCTTTAGTGTAGGAAAATACTCCAAAGAAATTTCAGTTGATGAGTTATGTACAAACTACCGTACGTATGCGGGGAAAACAGTCAGAGTTCGAGGTATTCTTAAAAGGGTTAATACTGTAGGGCTAACTCTTGTCGGGCGTCAAGGATTAGTTTATTGCACTTTTGAGAAATTTGGTGTTTCCGATCTTGCTCCAGGTGATGATGTAAGCATTGTTGGGCGTTGTGCTGGAGCAGACCAGCCATTTTCTGGAGCATTCAACGTGAATCTCAGCAAATGTAGAGGCGGAAAAGTTTACAGAAACGGCACTGTTTATTATTTTAACAATTAAGTTTCAGCAAATATAGGATGAAAAATTATTGTCAGGTATTCTCTCGCAAAGAATATCTGTTTTTTTGTTTGTTGGGCCTGATATAATTTCTTGCCAATTACTTCTTTAGGAGAGGATTGAAATATGACAGGCAGCGAAATTACACTAACCCAGATGCTCGCACGACGTGAGGCTCGTTCTCGTCAACAACAGACATTCCTTCAGACTCATCGTTCACCGCTAGTGTCATTCAGCATGAATATTCCAGGCCCGATTAAGACTAATCCCCAAATTCGTAAAGCATTCATGTTAGGCAGAAACTTATTGTTCCGCCAGCTCAATGATGCCGGTGCTCAAATTCTCGCTGACTCGGAAATTCACGAAGATACCGGCGACGAATTATTGCTCGCTGTCGGAAATATTGAGCCGTCAAAACTCAAGGATATTGCCGTCCAAATTGAGGAGATCTCTCCGTTCGGCAGGCTCTACGATATTGACGTTCTTGACGCTGAAGGGCAAAAATTATCACGCCCAAATTTCAGGAAATGCCTGATTTGTGATAAGCAGGCCCAAGATTGCGCAAGGTCAAGAACTCATTCCGTCAAGGAAATGCAGAATGCTATAGATATATTGCTCGAGGTGATAATATAGTCAAAATCTTTTTAGGAGGTTATCACCTTGAAACACAAGTATTTTGCAGCTCTATTACTGCTCGTGTTCATCATTGCGAGCTTCGGAGGGTGCGGCAATGACGACGACGATAATAACTCTTCCTCTCCATCGTCGGGCAATTACCTCACTTCCTCAGATATAAGCGTTCAGCAGACACTCTCGGACAGCTCGGACGGCGGACATGTCATCACTGCAAGCGGAGACACCCAGACCTACAGCAACCTACGCATCATTAAGACTGGAGATTCTAGCGGCGAAAACGCAGACTTCTACGGCGAAAATTCCGCAGTCTTCGCAACTAATTCCGCAACTCTCACTCTCACTGACTCCATCATAACAACTAACGGTGCTCACGCTAACGCCGTCTTCTCTTACGGCGAAGGTACTACCGTCAACGTCAAGGACTCCGTCATCATCACAAGCTCCAACAATTCCGGCGGAATCATGACCACCGGCGGAGGCACCATGAACGCAGAAAACCTCACCATCGAAACCTCAGGAGGTTCAAGCGCGGCCATCAGGTCCGACAGAGGCGGCGGTACGGTCAACGTCAACGGAGGAAGTTACACGGCTTCCGGAAGAGGTTCGCCAGCAATTTACTCTACTGCAGATATTACAGTTACGGGCGCAAGGCTTGAGTCCAAAACCGCACAGGGAATAGTAATCGAGGGCAAAAATTCAGTTACCCTCAAAAATTGCGAGCTTATCGCAGACAATAACACCCACAACAGCAGTAATTCTACACGATACCAGGCCTTAATGATCTATCAGTCAGGTTCTGGCGACGCAAGCGACGGCAAAGGCACGTTCTCAGTTTCCGGCGGCAGCATAACAAACGCTAACGGCGATATTTTCTTCGTAAACAACACAACCGCAGATATTACCCTCAATAATACAGACATCACCAATAACGACGAGGAAGGCGTTCTGCTCAGAGCTGAGGCCGCAGGCTGGGGTACCTCAGGCTCTAATGGCGGAAAAGTCAACTTCTACGCGATTGACCAGACACTCAGCAGCAATTTCGTCGTCGATGATATTTCCGTGCTCAACCTCTATTTGTCCGGAGACTCTGTGCTCACCGGTGCGGTCAACGCTGAAGATTCCGAAGGACAGATTTACGTTGAGGTAAGCAATTCACAGTGGACGCTCACGGGAGATTCGCACATTACCTCGCTCACCTGCGCAGAGGACAGCATCAATCTCAACGGCTACACCCTCTACGTCGGAGGAAATGCCTACACCGAAGGCACCGAGTCTTCCGGTTCGGCTATTGCTATCTCGACCGGCGGCGGAAGCTCGAACGGCAATAACGGTATCCCCACTCCTCCAGATGGCAACGGCGGCACTCCTCCTGACGGCAACGGCCCAAGCAACGGCGGGACTCCTCCAGATGGCAACGGCGGAAATTCAGACAGCGATGATTCCGGGAGCAACGATACCTCAATGAGTTTCGACAGCACTAATTACACAACCGGCACAGCTAACGGAATTTCCTACAGGGCTTACACGAACTTGGTATATGTCGCAAACCCGGTCAACGAGAATTACCAGAGAATGAGCATCTACATTCCTGAAGCGTACTTCTCCGGAGGAAGCATCAACGGTTATTCCGCGTCAACCGCTCCTATCTTCATGCCCAATGAGGTTGGCGGATACATGGCAGGAGGAATGTCCTCGCCGTCAAGAAGCGACGCTATGGCTCAGGCACTCTCGAACGGCCTCGTTGTGGTCTCGCCAGCACTCAGAGGACGCAACACCGATTACGGAACTGCTCCTGCCTGCATCGTGGACTATAAGGCCGCAGTTAGGTATTTGCGCGCAAATAAGGCTAATCTTCCGGCAGGAAACACCGACCGCATAATTTCGTCAGGGACGAGCGCAGGAGGAGCTATTTCCGCACTTCTGGGAGCAACGGGAAATTCCACCGACTATGACGAATATCTTGACGCTCTGGGTGCTGCGGACGCTACGGACGAGATTTTTGCGTCAATGTGCTACTGCCCGATCACTAACCTCGATAACGCTGACGGTGCATACGAGTGGATGTTCGGAACTGGCACTAGCGCGTCAAACACCCTCAAGGCAAACTTCATCACTTACGTCAATTCACTTGGCCTGACGGATGACGGCAAGGCTTTAACCCTTAATTCTGACGGAACAGGCTCATTCAGCGAATACATGGAAGAAGTTCTGAAGGAATCGGCTGAAGATGCAATCGAGGACGGCTCGACGATTAGTGAGACGTGGATAACCGTCAGCAACGGCAAAGTTACGGCGGTTGACCTTTCCGCTTACGGCTCTAACAGGGACAAAAGCCAGATACCGGCGTTCGACAGGTTAGACCTTAGTTCGGCGGAGAATAACGAGTTCGGGGATAAGCACTTCACGGATTACGGTTACAGCAACAACACAGCAAGCACAAATGCTATGGCAGACTCGGCACTCGTGAAGGTCATGAACCCCATGAACTATATCGGGAGTGCTACGACGGCCAAGTACTGGAGGATTCGGCATGGGACAAAGGACAGCGATACTTCGCTGGCTATTCCGTCAATTCTGGCACTGAAGCTCGAGAATAACGGCTGTGATGTGGACTTTGAGGCAGCTTGGGGCGAAAGACACGGCGGAGATTATGACCTCGATGAACTTTTCGAGTGGATCAATGACATCTGCAAGTAGGCGGGCGTTCGCGCTATTTGCAGTAATATTCCTGCTGGTTGCACAGGGCTGCGAGGCTTCGGACTTCAGCAGGAATTTTTACCGCAGTCTTTTGGGCAGGCTCGGCAGACACAGGACAGATTATCCGGAGTTAAGTGATGATGAGTTTGCGAATTTCAGGATGGTTCGCGCTGCAGGCATTGGCGAAGGAAAACTCTACCGTTCGTCGTCGCCGGTAAGCACTTGGGGGGAACGTAACGTTATTGCGGACAATTTTGCGCGTAAGGCCGGAGTCAGGACTTTCCTGAACTTGGCCGACACTGACCCGAGAGAGCACAAAGGTTATGCCGGGAGTTACTACAGCACACAGAAAGTTATTGCGCTTGGGCTGGGAATGAAGTATCAGAGCAAAGCATTCCGCAAAAGTCTGGCTGAAGGCATAAAGCAGATGGCCGGAGCGGAACCTCCCTTCCTGATTCACTGCTCGCTGGGAAAAGACAGGGCAGGGTTTGTGTGCGCTCTGGTTGAGTGTCTGTGCGGAGCAAGTATTCAGGAAATTGTGAGTGATTATCTTGTGTCGTTCACAAATTACTTCGGGATTCAGAAGGGCAGCAAGGAGTATGAGTTTGTTGCGGAAAATGAGATACTCCGCTTCCTTGCTGAGGCTTTCGGCGTGAAAAGCATAGAGCTTGAGCGAATTAACCTAGCTGATGCAGGAGAAAGATATTTTAGGGAGATAGGGGTTAGGGTTGAGGATATAGAGATACTGCGGGAGAAGTTGAAGTAGCAGCTCCTCCCTAGCAGTTAATCCGTGTCAGACATGAAGCTGGAGGCTTTATCCGCAAGAGTTTTGGCATAAGGCCTCCAATTATTTTTGTTCTTGAACAATGTATGCTCACCGAATTTGTCTATATTCTTGAACACTTCATCCTCTGTGGTGAACAAACCATCTTCAAGCACAAGCCTCCTGAAGAAATCTAACAGTCCGCCTAAACGGCCAGGCACATTGAATCTGCCGTCATCCGCAACAACTTCCCTGTTCTCGATGAATACTACAGGAGTATCCATAGCCAGGCATGGAAGGCCTGCATGAATACGGCTAGTGATTACCAGCCCGGCAGAAGCATAAGTCCTCACAAGGCTTTCTGCGTAGTTCAGCAGGTCATCATTTTTTGTGGAGCCGCTCATGTCTACGTCCAGCCAGTGAGTGATGTATTTTGCATTCAGGAGCATGTTTACATCAAACTTTTTCGAGTATGTGTCTAGGAAAAGTGCCGCCTTGTAGTACGGCCTTAATCTGGACCTGCTCCTGTCGAGGAAGCCTGACGGAGAATACACCCTGAAAAATTCTTTGCGGCCAAGTTTCAGGACACCAGGCATGTGCCGCAAAAACGCAAACACTGCCTTCACAAAATTCTTTATTCCGGATTTTGCTGGCGGAATTTCAAAATAAGGGTCTACAACGCAAACTCCTTTATGCTGATTATCCGGAACACGATACTTTTTTCCGAGCGTCAGCGTCATACATGCAGAAAAATATGCGGGGATTCCATGAGCTTCAAGCAGGTTTTGGGTGTAATAGTCCCTGCACCCGACAGGCGAATACCTTTTCAGGAAAGATATACCCTCAGGAGTCAGGAGGTGCCCGGCCTTCAACGGTGAGATATGCATCGATATTAACAGAGGGTATATGTATTCCGACGGAGGCCAGTTCTCCGAACGCCACTGAAACCAGCCGTTCATTATGAGCCTGATCTTCTGCTTATCCTCAGGAAAATACTTGTCGGCCTCCTCCTGCTCGATGTATTCGTCAACATGGTCTATAAACTGCCTCGTCGCTACTGACTGGATGTAATCGCCGATATTTTTGCACACAAAAGCACGGCCCCTAGCATATGGAAATTGCGTCATAAGTCCTTTCTTCACTTCAACTAGTCTCCTCCTCCAAAATTATGCGGTTTATTCCTATCCGGCGCTGTTCATCCGGGGGAAGTGTCCTGTATTTTTCTCCGTAATGCCTCGTAAGATATTCGTCCGCATCGTTGAAACCATAAAGCTCTATCCCCTCGAACATGTACTTTCTTCTGGGAAAACAGCTCTTCTCTGCTACCGCTATCTTTGACGCTGACCAGATAATATATGTCTCCTCTGAGTCCTCGCTTTCACGGGCATGTTCCGCTCCTTCTTTTATGCGCACAAGCAAGTTATTAGCCTCAACCCTCTTGTCGTGCTCTTCTTCGGAAATATCTCCGGCAGATAAACGTCTGTCCAAGTAATTCAGGTGTTCCTGCGCAACGAGAAAAGGGATCTCCGATTTCTTCACGTGAAGCAGCCTGTACAGGTCTATCCACACTCCGTTTTCCCTGTAGATTGCAGTATCAGGGTATACATGCGAACTTCTGTCCCGGACTTTTGCCCAGCCGTGATAATATCCCGGTTCCGTAGTGCTGCTCTGTACACACATCCAGCCGGGAATTTCGCGCATCAAGCATTCCAAAGCACGGTCATAGTCCGAATCAAGAATGCATATGTCTATGTCATCGTCCCAAGCTATGAATTTCCCGGTCGTAAATGCTCCCAGCAAAGTACCTCCGCAAATCATGTAGCAGATGTTATTTTGCTCGAATACAGGAACTATCACTTTAAGCATCTCGAGCGCAGTATCATGAAGATAGTCCATCATGCAGCCGGGCAGTACAGAATAGTGGTAATTCTTGTAGACCTTCGACTTCTCTAAATAGTCCCCCCCCCCCCCCGTAATAATTACTGATGCATTTTCTTTGTGCTTGTCCATAAACAAGTCCTCCTCCTAATTATTCTGCTATAACCGCCTTCTGCTGCAGGACTTCGCTAAACTGTCGCTGTCGCTCAGAACTACAGGTATTCCCCAGTCCGTGAAAGTAATGTAATTATTGTGAATATGTACACCCATAAACCAGAATTACACGTGAAGTACATGCAGGGTTAGGGAAATATTTACGCGCATTCCTGTCCCATTCAACCCATATGTGCCCGAAAATAATAATTCGACTGCCTGGCTTTGCCCTCATCAGTGCATTAACCGCAAACTTGAACTGCCTGCTGTCAATATATTTCTGCCCGGCTGTGTTGAGGCATATGTATCGGATTCTGGCTTTGTCGTCATCAACATAGTAATAGTACCTGCCTGCTTCATAATTACTGCCCGTGCAGGTAAGGGGCTGAATGCGTGATGAAGTCCCCGCCGAAAAATATTCTGGTTATTCCTGCGTGTTCGGCCAAGTACTTGATAATCGCAGGATACAGCCTGTAATTCTCTCCCCAATTAGCATCGGTGAAGAACAGAAACGCAGAATCTCCCTTGCGCATACAGCGGCGAATACGGTGTGCTTGGAACATTAAGCCAGCCTTTCCCTCAAGCAAAGCACACAGCATATTTTTCGCGGCACATATCATTCCGCAGAAAAATCCTCTCATCATTACCGGCTTCACGTCACTTCCTAAATGTATTCCCCAGCCGTCAGCCTGAATGTACTCCCAGTCATCATTGCAGATGCATCCGACATAAGATACACCAGTCCCTCCATGTAGTCGCTGCGTTCGCACATCCTCCCCATCGGCAGAATACCAGCAGCACGCCTCCTCAATTCCGACTCACTCTCTCCCTGACTTCTCCTCAGTGCAACTTCTCCCTCAGTCGGAGTCCAGCCAAGCGTCAGGTAATTACAGCGAATTAACTCGTTCGCGTACTGATGGGCTATGTGTTCGCATAACACCCTTAACACTCCCTTTGAGCACGCATACGCCGCCCTGTCCTTCTGTCCTCCCCATGCATGTGCTGATCCTGTCAGAACTATCGACCCGCCCTTGTTGAGCCTCATGTACTTTACGGCCTGCTGGCAGCAGAAGAAAGCTGCCTTAAAGTTCACGTCCATAATCAGGTCGAAAATTTCTTCATTGCACGAATCTAGAGGACTTACCGGAGTTACGCCCGCATAGCTGAAGAATCCGTCAATCTTTCCGAACGTGCTATACGCTGTCTCGAACAATTTCCGGCAATTCTCAATTTCCAGCAAATCACAAGGGACAAATATTCCCGTCGATCCCGCAGTCCTGATGTTGCGCAGTGCTTCCTTCCCTGCCTTCTCGTCGCGGCCGCCTATCACTATTTTTGCCCCTTCTGAGCCAGCAACTTCCGCAAATGCACGTCCGACTCCCTTCGTGCCTCCGGAAATCACTATTACCTTGTCCTGCAATCTCGACATTACTGAATCACCTCAAGCCCTAATGCCTTTTCAACGTCAAAACCCTTCAGCAGCATATCCCTTCCTTCAGAGTCATATGCGTGTACGGTGTTCATGTAGTGCCTGAGAGTTTCGGCCAATTCACGCTTCGAGTCGCACACAATGTACAGCCTAGTCATTACCTGCTTCTCTGTGCCTGGCCATTCCGCCAGAACTTCATCTCCCTCATAAAGCCGCTGGATATTCGCGATAACTTTCGGGTCTCTTTCCGCCTCGTCAAGCCCCTCAATTTTCCCAATACGTCCCTTCTTCAGCAGAAACCACAAGGTCGCCGCGTGTTTCCCCCGCAATTTCGCGTCGTCCTGAGTCCTGAGGTCTACGTCTCCCTCAGAACCGGTCAGCGCAAATCGTATCAGCATCTCCCTCTGGTCAAAACCGTGCACTGCCTTCATGATTATGTGCGGAGCTTCTCCCTGAAGACGAAAGCCGGTATCGTACACGTAGAACTCTCCGTCATCGTAGAACGCCGACAGCATCAGCACTCCGTCCCTTATGCCCGCTTCACGGAACATCCTAACAGCGTTGTTGTGCATCCTGCCGAAATATTCATCGATGTGCTTTGAGGGATATACCCCGCCGAGACAAACTCGCGACGCTCCGGGCTGTTCGTCCGTCGTGAACCTGTCATAGATGCATGATGCACTGCAATAGCCGTCCTTGAACGTGTAGTACATCCCCATATCGTCGCACTGCATGTACTTTTCCACGATGAAGCGTTTCTTGCGCGAGGCCGATAATGCCTTCTCTACAGCAGCCTTCAAACCCTCTTCACTGTACACTACGCTCATTCCAAGACCGCTGTAACTGTCAGCCGGCTTCACCATTACAGGGTAGACTATTCGGTCGAGGTCTTCGCGCTTCATGTCTGCATCAAGGTAGAACTCCGGAATGCCGTGTATTCCGTAACGCTGGCAGGCCGCCTTGAACGAGTCCTTATAGGAAAATATGTCCACTATTTCCTGAGTAGCATAGCACGGAAGCCCCAGAGCCTCGCAGACCTTGCAGTAAACAGGCACAAGTATATCCGCAACTCCCACAAGAACACCGTCAACCTTCTCGTCATTCGCAAGCGCAATCAGTCCTGGAACGTCGAGGCCGTCAACATCACATGCCTTCCACGCGTATTTCTTGGCCATGTCGTCGGGGCGGTTGCTGGTTACCAAAGTCTTAACTCCCATGCTGTCAGCTGTCTCAACAAGCGGAACTGTCTCGGGATTAGCTCCCAGTATCAGCAGCTTCTTTCCATCAATTACATTGTTCATATCGTGAATACCTCTCCTTGTCCCATAATTCTGAAAGGTAAGTGCTTTTGCGTCATAACCTCGTAAAATCTGCCCAAGTCCCCGTATTGATGCGCAAACATTCCGTAATGGCAGGGAATAGTTACGCCAGGATTCAGACATTCAGCCAGAATAGAGCACTCCTCTGCACTGAGATTCCCGAACGTCCCGTTTATCGGAGCGATCATTACGTCTGGAGATTTTGGCAGTTCGGCCGCAATATCCAGCCTCAAGCATGTATCACCAGCCTCGTACACCGTTATTCCGTCAACTTCGGCAGCTACACCCACAGCATCAGGTGCACTTTCTCCGTGATCGCACTTCACGAAAGACAGCCTGAAGTCTCCTGCGGTGAAAGAATCTTCTGGCCTGACGTACTCAATTCTTGAGCCGTAATATTCCATGTGAAGCATCTGCACAAGCCTTCGGCATTCAACGGAACAGAACAGTTTTGTGCGGTGCCTCATCATTGCCGGTACTGAGTCTATGTCGAAGTGGTCAAAGTGCGGGTGAGTGCAGATAACCACATCAAACTCGAGCTCGGAAGGCGTTAATATTTTTGGCAGAAGACGCTTGAAGCCAAAATTGCCTTCGAGGCGTTCAACGCAGTCCGACAGATACATGTCTATTGCCAAGAGCTGACCCGACGATGACTTGACGATAAATCCTGCCTGGCCTGCGGAGAATATGTGAGTATTCCCCGGCCTTGCAGACAAAACTTTAGACGCAAAATCCACGCAACATTACCTCTGCTCACTAAGTAGTATTTCTAATTTTGATAAGTAAATTTTACAGGGGGGGGGGGGGGATATTGTCAAGAGGAAAGTGCACAAAAAAATTCCCCTCCCGTAATGTTAGAGAGGGGGGGTACCATTTTCGTTAAGCTATTCTTCCCACAGACGCTCCAGCCGGTAGAACTCGCGGCCCTTGTGGCTGAACACGTGAACTACTACGTCCCCGCCGTCAAGCAGCCTCCAGCGGGTGCTCTCTGCCCCTTCGGTCTTGCACTTCCTGCCGTTCTTCAGGAGTACTTCTTCTGCGGCTTCCGTCAGAGTCTTCATGTGTGTCTCGGAATTTCCTGTTACAAGCACAAATGCCTCAGCAAGACTTCCGCGCCCCTTAAGGTCGAGCGTCAGAATATCTTCGCCGTTCTTGGCCTCCAGTGCTTCAATTATTTCCTTAAGTATATCGCTGTTCATTGATGCACAGCTCCTCTCATGCAGATACGGATATTATAATGCTAACCGCCCCGCTCCGTCAGCACTCCCTGTCGTGTAGAAGCTGGGCTTGCGTCCGGTCTTGGCCTTATATTCACGCCCGATAACGTTCATGAAGTTTTCGGCCTGTCCGTTCTCAACGATACTGACCGTGCACCCGCCGAAACCTCCGCCCGTCATTCTTGAGCCGATAACCCCGGGAAGCTCCCACGCAAGGCCCGCAAGCAGGTCAAGCTCCGGTATCGTAACCTGGTAATTGTCCCTCAGGGAAACGTGCGAGGCATTCATTAAGCGTCCGAATGTGGCCAAGTCTCCGGCTTTGAGGGCTTCTGCGGCACGTTTTGCGCGGGCATTCTCACTCACGGCATGAACTGCACGCTTCAGGGTTACGGGGTCTTTAACGCAGTAAGCGTATTCGTCTAGCTCGTTGGGTGTCAGGTCGCAAAGGCAGGATATATCCTTTACGCGCTTGATGTCCGCAAGTGCAGACTCACACTGAGTGCGGCGCAAATTGTACTCACTGCCGACGAGGGAATGCGGTACGTTGGAGTTTGTGATTATTATCTTGCAGTCTCCGAGTTCGAGCGGAGCGTATGAGTAATCGAGGGTTGAGCAGTTCAGGAGGATTGCGTGGTTCTTTTTGCCCATGCTGACGGCGAACTGGTCCATTATTCCGCAGTGCATACCCACAAAGCTGTTCTCGGCTTCCTGTGAGAATAACGCCGCCTTCACTCCGTCAATGCCCAGCCCTAAGAGTTCGCTGAATATACGCACAGTGAGGACTTCTAGGGCCGCTGATGACGAGAGTCCTGCACCGTCAGGAAGATTGCCGTTGTAGAGAATGTCCAGTCCTGATGTGAGGGAATAGCCGTGCTTCATGAGAATGCTGGCAATTCCGAGCGGGTAGTTCACCCATGTGCGCGAGCCGGTGAGTTTTTCCTGAATGTCTGAGTACTTGGTCTCGAACGGAACGGGATATTCACCGTCAAAGTTCATCGAGTACAGCCGCAGAGTATTGCTGTCGTTTCTGCGGGCTAGGGCGTAAATTCCGAAGTCTATTGCACATGGGAAGACGTAACCGCCTTCGTGGTCGGTGTGTTCGCCTATGAGGTTTACCCTGCCCGGCGAAAAGAAGGCTTCAGGGTTTGAGCCTGAGTTGAAAACGCGCGCGAATGTCTGTCTCATTGTCTCTATCATTATTAATCCTCCAGATAAAAAATGTCCCTCTGCCCATTATACAGACAGAGGGCACAAAATTTATGCCGCTGTTAAAGCTACTTCTTGCGGTACTTCGTCATGTCTATTGCAACTGCTACCGCGATGATTACTCCCTTGATGACCTGCTGCCACATCGGCGATACATTGATGAACTGCAAGCCGTACTGTATAACCGTGAAGATTAACACTCCCATCACGATACCGCCGACTTTTCCGATACCGCCGCTCATTGACACGCCGCCCACAACGCACGCCGCTATTGCGTCAGTCTCGTAGCCCAGTCCGTAGTTGTTCGTCGCTCCGGCTGTACGTGCCGCCTCGAGAACTCCCGCTATACCGTAAAGCAGGGACGCAAGGATGAATATGAACATGATGTTGCGGAATACGTTAATTCCCGCCACAACTGCCGCCTCACGGTTGCCGCCGATCGCGTAAACGTTCTTTCCGAACACTGTCTTGTTCAGGATGAACCAGATTATTACGCATATTACCAGTGCTATCGGAATAAGTATGCTTATACCAGGAAATCCCTTCCACAGTCCATTGAACAGCCTCAACTGTCCGATCTGCGCGAAGTCAGGCCGGATTCCTCCGATTGGCTGTGAGTTGTTGGGGGGCATGTCGAAATACAGCGAGCACACTCCGTAGATTATTACCTGAGTCGCCAGCGTCGCAATGAACGGGTGCATCTCGTACTTTGCCACGATAAAGCCGTTCAGTGCACCGAACAGCATACAGGCTACTATCGCCGCCGCTATGGGTATCCACAGGGGAAGCTGGGGAAGGTCAGGGAAGAACCTGTTTGCGTACGTGGCAGTCTGCATCATTGACGCGGAGATTACCGCCGCAAGTCCCACCATACGGCCAGCACTGAGGTCTGTACCCGCGATTAACAGGGCAAAGCAAATTCCCAGTGCCATAATCAGCTTGGGCGATGACTGCGTGAGGATGTCCAGCGCAACGCGAATCTGCATGAATCTCGGCTGAAGAATGCATATCACCACAACCAGAACAAGCATTGCGAGAAGTATTGCGTTGTTGGTCAGGAACTCCGTGAAGGTTTTTCCGGCAAGTGCTGCCTCTTCTTCAGTCTTGTCTTTCGCGGTGAAGCCCTTGATAGCGGAGCATATACCGATGATGATTAAGAATACCGGCAAGTCGTAAATCTTGCGGGTAAGGCCCATAGGTGCCTTCAGGAAGTACAGGGCTATTCCCAGAACGAGGAATATTATTCCCCCGGTCGTCATTAAACGCTTTGAACGTGATGCTGTCTTTTCCGCCATAATGTATTTGTCCTCCTTGTTATGCGGCTGTGCTGTCCTTGCGCCCCGCAAACTGCGTCGCAAGTGCCATTATCTTTTCCTGGCTGTATTCTCCCTTGTTCAGGAAGCCCGTTACCCTGCCTTCACACATGACCATTATTCTGTCGCTCATGCCCATTAGTTCCGGCATCTCCGACGAAATCATGATTATCGATTTGCCCTGCGCTATCTGCTCGAGCATTATGTTGTAGATTTCGTACTTGGCCCCGACATCTATTCCGCGTGTAGGCTCATCGAGAATCAGGATGTCCGAGTTCGTCAGAAGCCAGCGCGCAATCAACACCTTCTGCTGGTTGCCGCCGCTGAGATTCTGAATGAGCGTGTTTAGTGAGGGAGTCTTTACGTTGAGCTTCTTGCACTCCTCGTCCGCATCCTTAAGCCTTCTGCTGTCGTTGAGGACTCCAAAGGTCGCATAATTCCTCTGGTTCGCAATTACTGTGTTCTCGAGAATTGGAAGGATGCCGAAAATTCCTGTTGCCCTGCGTTCCTCTGTGAGAAGTGCCAGACCTCTCGACTTCGCAAATCCTGGCGACTTGTTGCTGTATCTTGCACCATTGAGCATAATTTCTCCTGACGCAATGCCTCTCAGCCCGAACAGTGCCTCGACAAATTCCGTCCTCTGTGCTCCGACAAGCCCGCCTATCCCCAAAATCTCCTGCCTGTGAAGCTCAAAGCTGACATCCTGGAATGACTTTCTCAGCGGCGAGCAGACATGCTCAACTTTCAGCACCACATCACTGCCAGGCTTGCCATCGCGCGGCGGGAACTGGTTAGTCATCTCACGTCCGACCATCTGCTTAATGATGAAATCTATTGTGAGCTTCTCGCCGTTCGCGTCAGTTACCGGCCAAGTCCCTACATATGTTCCGTCGCGCATTACCGTTATCTCGTCGGAAATCTCCAGAATCTCCTTCATCTTGTGGGATATGTAGATGAATGCTACACCCTGTGCACGCAGACGGTTGATTATTTTGAAGAGGTGGTCGACTTCACGGTCAGACAGTGAGGATGTAGGTTCGTCAAGGATTATGATTTTTGCCTTCATGTCAACGGCACGCGCAATCTCCATCATCTGCAGAATTGCCGCACTCTGTTCACCAGCAAGAGCCAGCGGGTCAACGTCAAGCTCCAAGTCCTCAAAGAGTGCCTTCGTCCTGTCGTACATTGCCTTGTGGTCAACAACGCCCATGTGTCCGGGGAATCTTCCCAGATATACATTCTCCATGACAGAACGGAATCTTATCGGGTGAAGTTCCTGGTGCACCATAGCAATACCTTTATCCATTGCCTGGCGCGCAGAATGAATCTCTGCCTTCTTCCCCTCAAGGTATATTTCTCCGCCGTTCGGCTCGTAAATTCCGAACAGGCACTTCATCAGCGTTGACTTCCCTGCTCCGTTCTCTCCCATAAGGGCATGAACAGTTCCCTTCCTGACATTAAGATTTACGTTGTCGAGTGCCTTAACGCCCGGGAAAGTCTTGGTGATGTTCTTCATCTCAAGCAAATATTCGCTCACTGTTTCTCACCTCTCACAACTTTCTGGTAGGGTACCCAGATATATTTTCCGTCTGCACCTTCTGCACCGGCATTCTTGGCCAGAGACACAGCCAGCTTCACCGCCGCACTGCCCTGACCGTCCGCGTCATTCAGGACTGTACCGAGCATTTCACCCTTGTCCATCGCCTCAAGTGCAGAAGCATTCGCGTCAACTCCCACAACAGGAATATATGCCTCAGGATTGCCGGTGTTGTAGTCCTGAGCCTTCAGTGCCTCGATCGCTCCTAACGCCATTTCGTCGTTGTTCGCGATAACTGCCTCGATGTTCTCAGGGCCGATTGACATGATAAAGCCGTTCATTATCTTCATGGCCTCGAGCTTGTCCCAGTTCGCTATTGCGCCCGCAAGTTCTACCGGCTCAATCCCTGCTTCCTTCACCGCTTCAACGGAGTACTTCGAACGCAGAATCATATCCTGGTGGCCGTTCTGTCCCTTCAAAAGGATAAACTGCAATTTGCCGTCCTTGTTCTTGTCGGCTTCAGGGTGAGCCTTGAAGTATGAGGCTACAAGTTCTCCGGCTTCTGTCCCTGATTCTTCGGCCTTCGCTCCCACGTAATAGGCTTTGTCGTAGGTCGCGAGCATCTCCTCTGTCGGCTCCCTGTTGATGAACACTACAGGAATACCTGCTGTTTTGGCTTTGTCGATGATTGACTGTGAGGACATCCTGTCTACCGGATTCACGATGAGCACATTCACTCCGTCAGCAATGAACGCATCAACCTGTTCATCCTGCGTGCTCTGGTTGTCCTGGCCGTCAGCAAGTTCTATCTTTGCTCCGAGTTTCTCGCTCTCTGCCTGCATTGCCTGCCTGAACCTCAGCATAAACGCGTCGTTGAACCTGTAGATACACGCGCCTATCTTCACATCGTCAGCATGAGCGCAAGCACCTAATGCCAGCATAAGCATCAATGTAACGATTAACACTTTACGCAAGAATAATCACCTCTTTCATCAAATAAACCCCCGCCGGAATGCAACGGGGGCATAGATTTTTACTTCTCTACTTCATGAACTCCTTGTAGTTCTCGACCGTAACGGGCCTGTAGGGTATCCAGATGTATTTGCCGTCAGTGATTGTGTAGCCGATTGACTCGTCGGTTACGGGCTTGTCGTCTGCCGCGATAACTGCTACCTTCACTGCCGCGAAGCCCTGGTTGTCTGCGTCGTTAAGCACTGTCCCGAGCATCTCGCCCTTGCTCATTGCCTCGAGTGCCGGTGCTGTCGCGTCAACGCCCACTACAGGAATGTACTTGCTTGCGTCGCCCATGTTGTAGCCTTCAGCCTTGAGTGCCTCGATTGCGCCGAGTGCCATATCGTCGTTGTTGGCGAGGACTGCCTCGATTGCGTCGATGCCCACTGCGCTGATGAAGCCCTTCATCTTGTCGGTGGCCTGGACTTTGTCCCAGTTGGCGGTGTCGTTGCCCAGCTCTACAACCTCAAAGCCCGCGTCCTTAATGGCCTTCAGTGAGTACTCTGTGCGGAGCGTTGCGTCCTGGTGCCCCTGCTCGCCGCGAATCATGATGTACTGGATTTTGCCGTCGCCGTTGCGGTCTGCCTTCGGGTTAGCCTTGAAGTAGTCTGCGATGATCTGGCCTGACTGAGTGCCGGACTCCTCTGCCTTTGCGCCGACGTACCAGATTTTGTCGTAGGCGGCCATTACGTCAGCGTAAGGCTCACGGTTCACGAACACTATCGGCAGTCCTTCGGCCTTTGCCTTCTGCATAAGAGGCTCGGCGGCTGTACGGTCAACGGGGTTGACGATGAGGGCATTTGCGCCTTTGGAGATGTAAGCGTCAACCTGGTCGTTCTGTGTGGGCTGGCGGTTCTGGGAGTCGACTATCTCAAGCTCTCCGCCTTCCTTCTCCATCTGTGCGCGCATTGCGTTGCGCACGCCAGTCATGAACGTATCGTCGAATTTGTAGATGCAAGCTCCGACGAGCGCGTCTGTTTCGGCAAATGCTGCGAATGCCGATACTGCAAGAACTACTGCTGCTAAAACTACTGCGAACTTCTTCACGATAAGTTACCTCCTGTGAAATATTTATTGTCCAGCGCGTTTTTTCACGCACAGGATTCCCAAAATTAACATTGATACTGCTCCCCAGCCGGGATTGCAGTCCCAAAAATCTTTGTCGTCGTCATGATAATAATGGTGTATCTCCTGTCTTGTCGTGGTGTTATTGTCGTTATCGCTGACAGGTGCAGGATTTTCTTGGCCCTCGTTGGTCGCGGAAGAACCGGTGAACTGAACGCTGAAGGAAATACTGCCCGTTCTGCCGTCCTTGCGGGAAAGCCCGTAGACTTCTGCGCGCCAGGTCTCTCCGTTTCTGTAGGAATCGACTCCGTCGGGCCGGAAGATTATGCATTCGCTGTTAGCTATGTTGTCCGGAGCAATGTTGAAGTAGCCGTCGCTTCCGGAAGCACTAAAATTCCACATCCTGCCGTCGCTCTCACGGGTCAGCCTAACGTTCACACTGCCTGCACTGCACTCGTTGAACACCTCGCTGTTCAGGACGATTGACCATGCTGTTCCTGCGTCGAAATATTCCAGAGGATGAGGATGTTTTCGTGTCGGCCAAGTGATGAACTCGTCAGAAACAGGCCACTTCAGCCATTCGAGATAGCGGGCGTATTCTTCCTGAGATAGCGTGCGCGAGCCGTCCCCGAACTCCTCGATGACGTAAGTAACTGCGTAGCCTCGTCTGGTGCTTATGCCGAAGCCGGTCTTGGTCATCCTCGGATTCATGAGCCAGCGGCGATGACCCAGACGTGAAATGTTGGTGTCGTCAGAATCATCCATGTAGAACCTTGTGCTCTGGCTCAAAGTGATATTGCCCCAGACCTGCGAGCCGCTGTAGATTTTCGAGACAGCTATATTGCCGTGAGAGGCAGCGTCATATCCCAGAGAATAAAACTCTTCGCACATGTCCGAAGGTTTGCCGGGAGTGTGGGTCAGTGTGTCTATTGCATCAAGCAGGACTGCTCCGTGCTGTGCCTTGACGGTGTATTCAGAGTCGAGCGTTACGTTGTTGGGTACACCGATAAGCCAGCGTATATAGTTCAGTTCTTCGAGGGCAGAATACAGTTCGCTGCTCTTGACGGAACCGGCATAATACGGCGAAAACGAAGGCTCTGCGTCGTAAATGTCCGAAGCGTAAAGTGCAGACGCGTACACAAGAATAACAAACACAACTGCTGCGAATTTTCTGAGCCTCAAGAATACAGCCTCCATACAGACAAATTTTTATGCGGAAAAAATGGAATTGGTGATTATTATAGTGAATTTTCCCGAAAAAAACTGCGTAAGTCATTCGAATTTTAAGAGTTTGCAATGAAAGTTTTGACGGGCTATAATCTCACTCAATCCTACACATAAACTTTTCACGGAGGACTGTTAATCATGGCTAAATTCAGATGCCTTGAATGCAAAAAAGAATTTGAGCTTGACGCGTCCACACCATCAAGACGCTGTCCCGAATGTATGAGCCGCTATCTTGAGCTGGTCTCGGGCGAAATTCCCAGAGGCAAATCATGGAGCGCAAAAAGCTATTCTGCAAGGTAGTGCATTATGCCTGACGACAGCTTAATGTTCGACGTAAGGGCAATCGCCGAAGCTACAGCTAAACGCGATGAGCCTCCGCCGCCTCCTCCTGAGCCCCCGAAAAATACTCAGCCCGAGTTTCTCGCCCTCAAGTCCACGTTCACACCAAGCCGCGGTGATATGGGCGGAGGGTTCTGCGTAATCTTTGAGGGCAAAACAGGAAAGACAGTCTTCCAGGCGTTTTGGCTGGCCAAGCCCTACTCTACAGGAACGCTCATAGAATCAACACAGAACTGGCGCAAATTCGTGCAGAGCCTTCCTCAGATGGGACCTCTCGACAAAAACTGGGGCGGCAAACTGCAGGAACAGCTCAAGGACATTCTGAGAATAGAGGAGAAGAAAAAGCTCTACGAGAACTACACGCGGCCCAAGCTCCGGCAGATTGAGAGCATGATGCGCCGCAGTTTTGAGGGCATAACTCAGTGCGTGTTCAGCGCAACAACCGACGCAGAACCAGTTTCCCGCAATGAGCTTGAACGCGCAAAAATCATCAAGCCCCTTCCCCCTTCACCGGCGGAACTCGCTAGAATCCAGAAGGAACAGGAAGAACGCGAGAAGGCTCAAGAGGAAGAACGTGCACGTGAAGAGGCCAAGAAGGACGCTGCTTTTGACGGCACAATCATAATGTGTGCGGCAATGGTTGACCCTGTGCGCGGAAAAGCCTCGTCGGAAATTTCACCAGGAGACATTATCGGTGTAAGCATTGAGGGCGAAGGCACGAGTGCCCTGGTCAAGAAATTCATGGAGGAAAATAATATTGAGCCGATGTTCCCTGTTGTGGAAATAAAGGAGACTGCGGGCAAAAAGTTTATCTACGTGAAGATAAGCGACGAGATTCGCGGGGCTATAGCCATCACTAAGGACATCAAGATAAAGATAAAGGAAGACCGGCCTCCGGACCAGCCCGACCAGCATAGTATTTCGTTCTTGGGGGATGTATTTTTCTTCGGACTGCTCGGTGTGGCGTTAATCGCCCTGCTTTTCGTAATAAGGTACTTCTTCTTTTGAGGCAGTCTCCCTTAGGAAAAAACAATAAATGCCTGATTTTCCCGAAAAGGTAATCAGGCTTTTTTGACGGATACCCTAAACTCCTTCCAGCTCGCGAATCAGCTTGAGTATCACTGAAGCCAATTTCTGGGGATCATGTCTCAGAACACGGCCTTCTTTTTTGTCCTCGAGCACCTTCATTATCGGAGCCTCAATGCACACACAGCCCATTGACCTTATAATTTCACGCTGGCGGTCATCCAGACGAAGAGGACTCGCTCCTTCCTGCCTGTATGCCTCGATTATGTCGTCAGGTATAGGCTCGCTGTTGGCGACCACAAAATCCGGCGAAGCTCCCAGTGCCGCACTCACCCATTCCAGATGGCGGACTATGTTCATGCCCTGCGTTTCTTCGGGCTGGGTCATCAGGTTGCAGATATATACTTTCGGGATTTCTGCTTCCCTGATTTTCTGGGAAAAATCCGGCAAAAGCAGATTGGGTATCACGCTCGTAAAAAGACTGCCCGGGCCAAGAAGAACAATCTCCGCGTCATCCACAGCAGTTATTACGTCGTGCAGGGGCTTGGCGTTCACAGGCTCAAGCCATATTTCGCCCAGCTCGCTCCCGTGATGCGAAATGTCCAGCTCCCCGCGCACAGTCTCTCCCGTTACAGTCTTTCCGACGAGGGTAATTCCTTCTGTTGTAACGGGAAGCACCCGACCGCGAATCGAGAGCAGGTGATTCATTTTCTCGACCGCCAGGCTGAAATCTCCGCACATCTCCGTTACCGCCAGCAAAAGCAGATTCCCCAGACTGTGCCCCGACAATTCCCCGCGATCAAACCTGAAATCCAGAATACTCCGTAATTCGTTGTCGTTCTCCGCAAGAGCAACTATGCAGTTCCTCACATCACCAGGAGGAAGCATTCCCCACTCATTGCGTATTCTCCCGGAACTTCCGCCCTCGTCCGTAACAGCCACTACCGCCGTAATATTCCTGGTATAGGCTTTTATGCCGCGAAGCAGCGTCGATAATCCCGTTCCTCCTCCTACCGCCATAATGTACGGCCCGCGTGAAAGCCTGCTGTCGATTGCGCGTTCGATTACCGGCTTTCCGGAGCGGAACTTTATCCGCCCGAACTGCACCAGAATCACCAGCGTAGTTATTATCCCAAGAACAAAACTCATCACTGGTGTCCGTGCCCTTTGTCCCTGTGCATAACGCACACTCCCTTGTAGACGGGCGAATATATTCCGTAGAGCCATTCGGCCATCGCTACGGATCTGTGCCTTCCTCCGGTGCACCCGACCGCAATGTGAAGCTGGCCTCTAACGTTGTTCAAGAACTGTGGTATCGCGAAATCCAGAAAGTTTTTCGTGAGGTCAATAAACTTGTGTGTTTCGGGGAACTGAAGGAGAAATTTCTTCACCGGTTCATCCTCACCCGTCAAGTTCTTGAGTTCGTCGACGTAATAGGGATTCGGCAGGCACCGCACATCCATCACGAAACTTGCATCCTGCGGAACACCGTACTTGTACCCGAACGAGCTTATTATGATTGAGATTCCGCCCTCGTACTCGAAAAATTCCTTGAGGAGCCTTTCTCTGTGCTGGTGCAAATCCATCATTGAGGTATCTATCACAATATCTGCCCTGTCCAGAACAGGAGCAAGTATCTCGCGTTCTGCCCTTATCCCCTCGCCTGTCGATAACCCCCTGTTCAGCGGATGCACCCTTCTTGTGCGCTCGTAACGCCTCAGCAGTTCTTCGTCCGACGCTGTCAGGAAAATCACCTTAACGTCTCCGCCCCAAGCCTGCGAAATATCATCTATCACCTTCACGAAATTCCTGCTCACGTTGCGTACATCGACAGTTGCTACGACTCCTCTGCTGTTTGCGGCTTCGGGACGCTCGGAGATTAACCGGAACAACTGAGGCAGAAGTTCCGGCGGAAGATTGTCTATCGTGATGAACCCGAAGTCCTCGAGAACTTTCAGGGTCATTGTTTTTCCCGCTCCGCTCATTCCCGTAACTATGATGAACTGTTTCAAGTTATGCATTCCCCCTTTTTGGATGGCGTTAATTGTACACCCGAAAAACGCTGTGCTATAATTCCCTAGTTTTATCCCGAATAATCATAATTATTCACACAGAGAGGAGTACTTTCACATTATGAAAAAGGGTACATATCAGCCCCATGTTATTCCGAGAAGAAGAAAGATAGGATTTCTCGCACGTTCAGCATCTCCGTCGGGGCGTAAGATTCTGCGCAACAGAAGACGCAAGGGCCGCAAGTTCCTCACTCGTGCCTAAAATCTTGAAGCTCAGGAAGGGCTGGGAGTTTAACGCATTATTCCGCACAGGCACACGGATAAACGGAGAGCTTGTGCGGTTATTGTTTGTGAGGGATGATTCGGACTCGATACGCTTCGGCTGTGCAGTCGGCAGGCGTCAGGGAAAAGCCCACGTCAGAGTCAGAGGCAGGAGGATACTGCGCGAGGCATTTCGTCATCTTTCGGACAGAATAGCTCCTGGCACTTCCATAGTACTTGGCCTGAACAGCAAGGGCCTTGACGCTAAAACGCAGGATATACAGTTCGACCTTGAACGCATATTCAGGCGCAAAAAGTTATTGGTGAAGTAACAGCACATGCTCTCACGCCTCGCAGTAATTCTCATACGCGCATACCAGATAACAATTTCTCCATACTTAGGCAAACACTGCAGGTTCTACCCCACTTGTTCGAACTATGCTATTGCTGTTTATCGCGAATGGGGATTTGTGCGCGGAACTGTTTTGACCGTGAAGAGGCTGATGAGGTGCGGGACATGGAATCCAGGAGGCTATGATCCTCCTCCAACAAAAAACTAGAGGTGAGAATATACCCATGTGGGAACAGGCAAAGATATTACTATTCAGACTGCTCGAGATAATCCACAACGCTATCACCGGAATCGGAATAGGCACAAATTTTGCGTGGGGACTGGCGATAATTGCGCTTACTCTTCTTGTCAGGCTGCTTATGCACCCGCTGACGGCCAAGCAGATGGCGAGTATGCAGAAAATGCAGAAGTTACAGCCCCAGCTTCAGGTCTTGCAGGAGAAATACGCTGACGACAAGGACAAACTCAATCAGGAGACTATGGCACTCTACAAGGATAACAACGTCAATCCTGCGAGCGGATGCCTTCCGTTAATTATTCAGCTGCCGATATTCATTCTGCTTTACGGAGTGCTCTATGACCTGACTAAGACCGAAGCATTCACCGATGTAACATTTCTCGGCGTGAACTTGGGCGGAAGCGTTTTGACGACAGTAGCGGATGCGTTGAGGCTCGTTGACGAATCAGGAGTCAGAATCCCGAACGAACAGCTGGGCTTCGTGATGGTGTTCCTGTCCTCATTCACTAACCTTAGCCTGTTATTCTCGAACATAGGCATGTGGATAGCGAACTTTATTCTGCTGGTGCTTATAGCCTATCTGACGTGGCTTCAGCAGCATCTTACCAGCGCGGGCAACCCTCAGATGAGCATGATGAACTGGTTTATGCCCCTCTTCCTGACGTTCATATGCTTTGGTCTTCCCGGAGGCGTATTGCTGTATTGGGGAGTATCGTCGTTGATGGGGATAATTCATCAGCTGAGAGTTTCGCGCAAGACCAGCGAGGAAATGAAGACTAAGCCGGTGCTCTATAAGGAGAAGCCGAAAGCAAAATAGCTTTGGAGGTGTAAATAATGATTGAACGGAAAATTACACTTGAAGCCTCAGACGTAAACGAAGCGTTGAGCGAGGCATCCAAGCAATGGAAAATACCCGTAGAAAACCTGCACGCCGAAGTAGTCGGCGAGGAAAAGGGAGGATTTCTTGGGGGACTGTTTGGCGGCAAGAAGAAGCTGCAGGTAGAAGTAAGCTGTGTTGTGCGTGAAGACCTTCTTTCGCGCGGCGTGGAGTTCGTGAATCAGGTATTAAGCCTGATGGACTTCAACGCCGAGTGCACTCCTGCGGAGAACAACACGCTGGACATTGAGGGCGAGGATGCGGCGGACTACGTTGTGGGACGCTACGCTGATGCGGTGAAGGGCATGGAGTACCTGGTGAACCTTGCGCTGAGGGACCCCAGAAGCGAGCCGAGATTGAAGGTAGATTCGTGCGGATACCGCGAGCGCAGGACGAAGAGCCTCGAGCGTCTGGCGGAAGCTACTGCACGCCAGGCGGTGAAGTACGGGCGGCCGATACGGCTTGACCCGATGGCGAGCTGGGAACGCTGGGTGATTCACACGACGCTCAAGAATCACGGGGATGTTACGACGGAATCAGTAGGAGAAGCTCCGATGAGGAAGGTAGTGGTTATGCCGAAGTATGACCCTGACAGCGTGAGGACTCCGGGGCCTGCGACGATGAGGTTCCGTGCCCAGCGTGAACTGAGCGAGCGTAACCAGCGCAATAACAATATGCCGTCAAGACGAAAATTCAGGCGTTGAGACATGAACAATTTCCCCGGCGGAGACGCTGGGGATATTTTTTTGAGGAATAACTCCAAAAAACGATGGGCATTCGCTTTACGCGACGCTTTATGCCTGAACGTGTCCTTATGGGTGATGTTTTTGCCTGGCCTGTCTTTGCTGGAACGGGTGTATCTGTTCTTTTGGGCTGGGGGCTGTACGGCACCAGAATAAACTTTCTGGTAACTGTCTTGACTTCCTTGATCTGCACAGGCAGCTTGCGTTTTGAGGATATGAGCACACCGTCAGAGTCCAGTTTTCCGATACAGTGCTGTTTGTTTCTGGGCTTGCCTTCTTTATTGCGGTAACTTGTGCACTCGTAAACGTAACTTGCATTCCTTATCTTGCGAACTATGATATAACTCATAAATGCCACTCCATTCGTCAATTATTTCATAAATTATCACACATGGCTCAAAATATTACAACTACATTTACAACTACACGAAGACCGCGCAAACATGGAAACAATCTTTACCCGGCTTTTCGTTTACAGAAACTTCAATAATGGATACAATGCACAATATCATGCTAAAACTCGAACTCAGAAAAAAATACAAGTCAGGCAGTGCTGCAGAGATAATCGGTGATGCAATTCTGACAGGGAATATTTCGGGAGAGATTGCCCAGAATGAATTTGCCGACAGCCTGCAAGTGTCAAGGATACCTGTGCGTGAGGCATTAATTGCGCTGGAATATCACGGCCTGATAGAGAAGATGTCCAATCAGCACGTGAGAATAATTAATCTTAGTGATGCCGACATAAGAAGCCTGTTTGCTGATATGTCTCTGCTGGAACTCGAGGCAATGAAGAGCCTTCCTGATGAACGGTTAGAGTACCTGTCGTCAGCGGTATACCCTGCGGATTTTCACAGGGAACTTTACATGAACACAGAGTCCCCGTTGCGAAAAGTTTTCCTCAGGGTGATAACGGAGACATACATAGTGTTTGTCCTTGAGCACTCTGACGGAAGCAGAATAGCTCCTGTTTTCGAGACACTGAAGCAGTCATTGCGGGATTATAAGACTCTGCGGAAGAGCTACAACGTTTATGCTGAGGTTCTGTCTGATGAGCTGATACGCATTCGAAGAGAACATAGGCATGAAGACATGTATTAAGGAGGAATAATTATGCTGAACCTAAAGCCGGTAAAGCTGATGCCGGTACGAGAGCAGGCGGCATCGTCGCTTCGTGAGGCCATCATCAACAGAAGCCTTCATGAGGGAGAAGTTCTGCCCCTTGAGGCAACAGCCCGGGCATTGGGAGTATCGGCGACACCAGTCCGCGAGGCATTCCAGATTTTGGCGCGGGACGGATTAATCGAGTTATCGCAGAATCGCGGGGCAGTAGTTGTTGGCTTCAACGAGAAGACTATTCGAGATCACTACGAACTCCGGGCTGAACTGGAGGCTTGGGCATGTAAACTTGTCTGCGAGAATGAAGCATCGCTTGAAGGCATAGAGCACTGCATAACGCAAGCACGTGAAGTACTGAAGAGCAATCCGGAGAGATACCCCGACTACAACCAGTCATTTCACTACAACATATGGCTTGCTACGGACAACACAAGACTGCTAAATACCATCTCCGAACTATGGAACGGCTTATCGCTTGGAGCAAACACAACGCGGGCGGAATATTTCACCAAATCCCACGCAGAGCACGAAGCTATCTTCTCAAAGCTGCAGAGACGCAATGCATCGGGAGCTTACAGGGCTATGCACAGACATATCATCCGGAGCATGAACGACATCCTCACACGATATGTATAACAATTCAGCGCAAAATGTCATTGACAATTAATGCGTTGATAGCTATCATTACGCATAGCTTTATGGATACATTATCCCAAATCTTAAATTTATAATTCGTTAGGAGGTTTTTATTTATGAGTCCGGCAGTTATTACTCTGTTGTTTCTCGCGTTCGCAATACTCATGTTCGTAACCGAGAAAATACCTCTCGGCCTGACGGCTATGATCGTCTGTATCGGTCTCGTCGTTACGAAAGTGCTCGGCGTTAAGGAAGCGTTCTCCGGCTTCATCGACGGCAACGTTATTCTGTTCGTGGCAATGTTCATCGTCGGAGGCGCACTGTTCGAGACAGGAATGGCCAACGAGATCGGCGGCATAGTTACGAAATTCGCAAGCTCTGAAAGAATGCTGATAGTCGCGATTATGACTATCGTAGGATTGATGAGCGGAGTGCTCTCGAATACGGGAACTGCAGCAATACTTATCCCCGTAGTTATCGGAATAGCCGCAAAGTCAGGGTTCAAGCGTTCCAGGCTTTTGATGCCCCTGGTCTTCGCGGCAGCAATGGGCGGCAACCTATCCCTAATAGGTGCACCCGGCAACATGATAGCACAGTCTACCCTGAATCAGGCAGGACTTCCCACGTTCGGCTTCTTCGAGTATGCAATCGTAGGCTTCCCTATCCTGATTGTGGGTATTCTGTTCTACGCAACAGTCGGCTTCTATCTCCTGCCCAACCATGACCCGAAGGGTGAGGGAGTTTTTGACACAGCTAAAGATTTCTCCGCAGTACCTCAGTGGAAAAAAACCCTTTCACTCGTTATCCTGGTTGCTACATTATTGGGAATGATCTTCGAGAAGCAGATCGGTATATCCTTAAGCATTGTCGGGTGTGTCGGAGCCGTGCTGTTAATCCTCTTCGGCGTAATCTCTGAGGACGACGCGCTCAAGTCCATTGACCTCAAGACTATATTCCTGTTCGGCGGGACTCTCTCGCTCGCAACAGCACTCGACAAGACCGGTGCAGGCAGAATGATTGCAGAAAAAGTTATCGGTGCTCTCGGCGAAAATCCTTCACCGACAATGTTCACGTTTGTAGTGTTCATTCTGTGCTGTGTGATGACCAACTTCATGAGCAACACCGCAACTACTGCACTCATGGCTCCAATTTGCTTATCGATAGCAAGAGGAATGAACGCAGACCCCCGCGCCGTACTTATGGCCTGTGTAATCGGAGGTTCCTGTGCGTACGCAACACCAATCGGAATGCCAGCTAATACAATGGTAGTAGGAGCAGGAGACTATAAATTCATGGACTATGTGAAGGCAGGTCTGCCGTTAATCGTAATCGCAACAATCGTGAGCATGATATTACTGCCGTGGGCGTTCCCGTTCTTCCCGGCATAATATATACATTCATAAAGGGGGTAAACGTTTTATGAACCAGGTCGAAAGAATGACCGACATCATCGCAAAGTTCGTCGGCCACACAGCGAAGAAGTTACCTGATGACGTTATCGCAAAGCTCTCTGAACTCAGGGAGAAAGAGGACAGCCCTATGGCCAAAGTCATCTACGATACGATGTTCAGGAATCAGGAATTGGCAGTGAAACTCGACAGACCTTCTTGCCAGGATACAGGAGTCCTTCAGTTCTGGGTGAAGTGCGGCACGAGATTCCCGCTCATCGATGACCTCGAGGCTTTACTCAAGGAAGCAGTCATCAAGGCAACGTTCGAGACACCGTTACGCCACAACTCAGTCGAGACATTCGACGAGTACAACACCGGCAAGAACGTCGGCAAGGGCACGCCTACAGTGTGGTGGGACATAGTGCCTCACTCCGACAAGTGCGAAATTTACACGTACATGGCCGGCGGCGGCTGCACCCTTCCCGGTTACGCAATGGTGCTCATGCCCGGCGAAGGCTACGAGGGAGTTACGAAGTTCGTGCTCGACAGAATGACCACCTACGGACTCAACGCATGTCCGCCGCTTCTGGTGGGAGTCGGTGTTGCAACGTCGGTTGAGACTGCGGCGTTATTGTCGAAGAAGGCACTTATGCGTCCCATCGGCTCGCACAATCCCAACGAACGCGCGGCCAAGATGGAGAAGCTGTTAGAAGACGGCATCAACGCAATCGGCATAGGGCCTCAGGGAATGGGCGGAAAGTATGCCGTTATGGGCGTGAACATCGAGAACACTGCGCGCCATCCTTCAGCAATCGGTGTAGCCGTGAACGTGGGCTGCTGGAGCCACAGGAGAGGGCACATAATCTTCGACAAGGACCTTAATGTTGAAGTGTTATCACATTCGGGGGTGAAGTTCTAATGTCTGTAGAGTTCAGGGACGGCAAGAAGATTCTGGTAACGCCGATAAGCGCAGAGGACCTCAAGGATATTCACATCGGCGATATAGTGTACCTGTCAGGCAGTCTTACGACATGCAGGGACGTAGCACACAGGCGCGTAGTTGAAGAGGGGCGCGAGATACCCGTAGATGTCCGCAACAACGCGATACTTCATGCAGGGCCGATTATTCGCCCGATTGACCCGGACAACGGCAAGTTCGAGATGGTCTCTGTCGGACCGACAACATCGATGCGCATGGAGAAGTTCGAGTATGAGTTCGTGAAGACTACGGGAGTGCGCGTTATCGTCGGCAAGGGCGGCATGAAGGAGAACACTTCCAACGCGTGCAAAGATTTCGGGTGCATTCACTGCGTAATCCCGGCGGGGAATGCTGTAGTTGCGGCGGTGTGCGTTGAAGAGATTGTGCGGGCAGAGTGGAGAGATCTCGGGATGCCCGAGACGCTGTGGAACTGCCGCGTGAAGGAGTTCGGGCCGCTGATTGTGTCGATTGACGCAGAGGGCAGGAACTACTTCGAGGAGAAGAAAGTAGAGTACAACAAGAAGAAGGACGAGATTGCGGAGGAAATCTGCAAGCAGGTCGGCTTCATCAAGTAGCGTACTCTTGACGGTAAGGTTTACCGGGATGCAGTGAATGTGTCCCGGTTTTAATGTGCTGTCCGTTCGGCATGCCTTCACGTCCAGCAATCCCGCGCCCGCCCGCCCACCCGCGCGGGATTCAGAAGCTCTTAGTGTGGTAAATTTCTCCGGCCAAGTTTTTCCAGAACATGCCCTCATCAGTCAGCACCATATAGCTGTGAACACTCCCGCCCTTAGGGATAGATACTGAGCCGGGATTCACATACAGCCTTCCTCCGCCCAAATCCTCCCACGCAGGAATATGTGTATGTCCGTGAAGAAGAATATCTGCTTCCGGCCTGTTGCTCTTGTTGAAGACGTGGCCGTGTGTCGCGAAAATTACCTTGTTCTTCGCGAACAGCAGGCAGTATTCCGCCATAATCGGGAAATCCAGCATCATCTGGTCTACCTCGCAGTCGCAATTCCCCCTCACGCACAAAACTGACTCCTTTATCCCGTTCAGCATACCCGCAACTTCTTTAGTGTCATACTTTCCAGGAAGAGCATTTCTTGGCCCGTGATAGAGCAGATCCCCCAGCAATAATAACCTGTCCGGTTTTTCCCCGCTAAAAGCCTTCATCAATTCCCCGCAGTATTTTGCAGACCCGTGAATGTCCGACGCAATCATTATTTTCATGCCAAAAACTCCTTCTCAATGTGAAAATTTCGTGAACGATTATAGTATAATGCATAGAAAATTTTTGCGATTTAGGAGCGTGTGATTAATCCATGAACATTATGGACACAATCATGTACTACAACGGGATCGTCAACAGCTTCGTCTGGGGCGCACCCGTTTTAATATTGCTGGTCGGCACCGGAGTGTACCTGACTCTTCTGCTCGGCCTTCCGCAGTTCCGTTACTTCTTCGACGCAATGAGCGAAGTCTTCAGCTTCCGCAAGAAGAAGGACGAGGACAAATCAATATCCTCGTTTGCGGCGATGGCTACGGCAATGGCGGCAACAGTCGGAACAGGAAACGTTGCGGGTGTCGCTACGGCACTGCATCTCGGCGGGCCCGGTGCACTTGTGTGGATGCTGGTATCTGCACTTTTCGGCATGGGCACGAAGTTTGCAGAAGTTACGCTTGCTGTGCACTACAGGCAGAAGGACGCACATGGAGACTGGCGCGGGGGCACGATGTACATCCTCGAGAAGGGTACAAGCGAAGCTCTCGGTTCAGGCTGGGGATTCTTAGGGAAGATTCTTGCGGTTCTGTTTGCGCTGTTTGCGTTCCTTGCGTCGTTCGGAATCGGTGCGGCAACTCAGGCAAACTCTGCGGCAGAAGCTATGTCGATGGGCTGGGGAATTGACCACATGTACAGCGGTATCGTTATGGCAGTGCTCGTTGCTCTGGTCATAATCGGCGGACTCAAGAGCCTTTCGACCGTAACCACATACATCGTCCCGTTCATGGCTATCTTCTACATCATCGGTTCGGTGTACGTCCTCGTCCTCAATGCTTCAGCGATTCCCGGTGCTGTGTCAAACGCGGTGCACCTTGCGTTCAACAACCCGTTGGAGACTCTGCCCGGAGCGTTGGCAGGCTGGGGAGTGAAAGAGGCAGTGCAGAGAGGAATTGCCAGAGGCGTGTTCAGCAATGAGGCAGGTATGGGTTCTGCGCCTATGGTTCACGCGACAGCAAACGTTGAGCACCCGGTTCAGCAGGGCTTCTACGGAATCTTCGAGGTGTTCATGGATACAGTAGTTATCTGCACAATGACGGCCCTTGTTGTTATGTCGACAGGTACTCTCACGTCTTCACCCGACCTTACCGGCGCACAGCTTACCCTTCAGGCATTCGAAAATGCGCTCGGTGCTCCTGGAAAGTACGTGCTCTCGATAGGGCTTCTGCTCTTCGCGTTCACGACAATTCTCGGCTGGTACTGGTACGCTGAAACCGCAGTAACCTATCTGTTCGGAGTCTGGTGCAAGCCTATAATGAAACTGCTCTGGATTGCAATGATAGTTATCGGAGCGGCAGGAGCACAGTTTGTCGGAGCAGAGGGTAACCAGTTCCTCAATAACATTTGGGACATTTCGGACACCCTGAACGGCTTAATGGCATTGCCCAACCTTATTGGCCTGTTGATTCTGTCCGTAACGCTCAAGCGTATTGTGAGCGACTATGACGAGAAGTACGGTATCCCCAGCGACAGGATATTAACCTCCTCGCAGAAGGTGCTTGTTGCTAAGGTTCAGTACATCGTTGTTGGAATAATCGCGGTAGCTATGGGAATGACCGGGTTCTTCGCGTACCGTCAGCTGTTCGCGACGCTGGCAATAGTTCTTGGCCTGTACACAGCGTACAAGAGGCAGACATTGCTGGGCTTCCTGGCAGTAATTCTTGGAGTTGCGGCGGCGGCAATGTAAGAAAAATAACGCCCTCCCTGAGAGATTGGGGAGGGTATTTTTTTGTGCTAATGAACGTGCAATGTGCTCATATGATATTCTGCAGATTTTTCGTAGTTAAGGTTCACGATGAATGAAGATTGCAGAATCTCGTCCCTCAAGAACTCCCTCAATAGTTTTTACCTGGCCTACGGTGCAGCTCATCACTTTTTCCCTGTCTGCCCTTGCGATGGTGCACACAAGATAATTGTCCAGCATAATGCAGTAAACTCCCGAAACTTCGTCAATTTCAGTGATACGTCCGGTTACGCTCAGCATCTTAAGGCTTCGACTAGAATGTAAATTTACCATACTGCTGTCGGAAGCATAAAGATGTCGCCATTTCCGGACCACACCGCTAAAAGTCCGCCAAGCACAAGTGCTCCAAACGACACACCTATATACAAAAAGCCTTGCGAGTACTTTTTTTCCATAAACTTGTGAACACCGAACGGTCCCAATGCTGCGTCAAAAAAATTCTACGCTGGAGTAATGGCTGAGTCTTTCCTCGACTGGCGGAAGCCTCATGAAGTCACCGTAAAATTTCGACAGAATCACTTCTGGGTTTGCCGGCCCCCAAAATTCGGTGTCCTCAAACCTGAAGCGTCTCAGCGGGAAAATTTCCTCAGGTTCAAGGAAGCCGCATTTAGCTGTGAGCAGAGCGAAAACTTCATGCATATCGCCGCTGCGTTCTCGTGCGGATGCTTCGCGGGACTGTTCGAGTGCTGCCATTCTGCGCGAAAAGTCTTCGTCTGTAATTAACCCCTTCTTCTTGCGACGCTGGATGTACGCAAAATTCTCGTCGTTGAGGTAATCGCTAAGTCTGTATTTCTGGATTCTCTTTGTCCTGTAAAGGTCTATGCTGATGCCGCAATGAGAATATAGGCTGTCCTGCGGAAACTGCATACATACTGCCTTGCTCTTCAAGTCCTTGACGTGTGCCCAAGCGTGAAAATACAGCGGTTCCGACTTTTCGTCCTCAAGGAACAAGTCATCAGGGAGTTCCTGCCTCAAAAAGTTTACGGCCTGCTCATAAGAGTCGTCAAACAGCATCAGGTCAAAATCATCGTCCCACGGAATAAACCCCTTATGCCTTACCGCCCCCAGCAGTGTCCCGAAAATCAGCATATACGGTATATCGTGGCGTTCGAGGATTTCTGCTGTGCATTTTCCTGTTCTGAGCAGAACGTCCTGAACCCGCTTTATGTCCACATTATTGTTCATCACTAAATCCTCCAGTCAATAAGGCTCTCCACCATGTCAAGGTCATACACCGGAATATTGTGTGCGTCCTTTATGCGTTTGCGTTCTGCGAATGAGTCATCAATGAAGATTGCCGGTTTATGCCTCAAAAAATCCGACTTGCGTTCCTCAGGAGAAATTGTGATTATTTCGTCGAAGATGTCCTCGCAAATTCTGTAATGCCGCAAATCCTCGTGAATATCGCCGTTATGTTTGGAGAGAAGGTAGATTTTCTTTCTGGTTGCTGCTGCCTGATAGAGGAAGGTTAGAAGCTGAAGGTTGACTTTCCCGTTTACGATTAGGGTATCGTCATAATCGACGTAAACATGCTCATAATAGACGTTGGTCTTGTACGCGCTGTAGAATGCCCGGTCGAGCGTAATATCAGCTCCGTTGTCGATTAATGTAATCCCCCCCCCCCCCCTACACAAAATACGTAGAGAGTCAGCAGCGGGAAGTTAATACCCGCATTTCTCGATACGCCCATTGTGCCGGGGATTCTCGGCGAAATTTCCATGAGCATGTATTTTCCGTCAATATTGCGCCTGAGCTGGAAGAACCACGCTCCTTTGAAGTTAAGCCTGCTGTTTATTCGCGAGGCTATCTCCTGAACTTTCGGGTCATCGCCCAGACTCCGCGAACGCACACTGATTCCCGTCCTGATGCGTTCCCTGTCCCTGAGCTTGGCCGCACGCAAAACACCTTCAGCGTCGGTGAAACAGTCTACAGTGTACTCCATTCCAGGCAGATACTCGCAGATTATGCGTGAAGGGTCTTCATTGAGTGCATTCACCAGTTCTTCCTTGCTGGAAATTTTCTTTGCTCCCTGCGAACCCTGCCCTGTTTCGGGCTTAACGAACACAGGAAATGCCTCTACTTCATCCGCAGAAGAATACATGCGCGGGATAAACTCCTCTCCTGCAAAATACTCGTAAGTTGCTTTCTTTGACCTGCAGGTCTTCGTGGTGAACTCATCAGTGATTATGCACATTGCAGAAATTTCGTCTGCGTGCTCGCTCAAGAAAACACTAACGCTGTCGTGAGCAGGATAAACGCAGTCAATTCTGTGCTCCGAGATTTTTTCGTTCAGGAAGCCCAGAAATCCCTCATCATTCACATAAGGGAAACCGTGTATCAGTTCCTTGAAGACGAACTCCGAGTGATCTTCTGCGCTTGTTCCTCCGACTAGTTCGACAAATTTGGAATACTTCAAGGCATTAACGATCTCAAAGGAGATTTCGCTTCCGGCAGGAAAAATCAGGACTCTTTTCTTGTTCACAAAAGTTTCACTTCCTTTATGGGATTTGGATATGACGTTAATTCTACACTAGGCAAGTATTTTCGTGCAAAGATTACGTGTATGAATGTCCGACTCACAATATGTTCACATGAAGATATAATAATTTTAATCACTAAATGGAGGTGCATTTGCAATGACATTCAGGACAGCAAAAATATTATTCGTTATCGCTATGGTGTTTGCGTTTTCGTCCCAAGCCTCAGCCTCAACAGGAGTCATCAACAATTTTGCGTTCAGTGCCGCGCGAATTATCGGCCAGTCCGAGAGCACATACTTTTTCTCGCCGTACAGCATAATTTCCGCGCTTGGAATGGCCTATGCCGGAGCTTCGGGAACTACTGCCCGTGAAATGGAGGATGCACTCGGTTTTTCGCCGGAGCTTCACCCGTCGATAGAACGGCTGATGCATATTCTGGCTGAGGGCGGACAAATTTCCTCAGCAAACAGAATTTGGCTTCACATCAACCTGAAGATAAACCGCGACTATCAGTACAAGCTGTTATTATCGTACGAGAGCAGAGCTATGATGCTGGACATACAGAATGACCCCGAAGGTTCGTGCAAGACCATCAATGATTGGGTGAACTGGCGGACTAAGGGAAGAATCCCCTCTATGCTCAACAGGCTTGACCCTTCCACGAAGATGGTCATCACAAATGCAATATACTTCACTGCGGACTGGCAGAAGAAGTTTGACGTAAGAGCAACAGGGCCGGGAAAATTCTACGACGGGGCAAAAGAGACAGAAGTCCGGATGATGAAGCAGGAGGACAGGTTCGACTATGCAGAACTGGAAAATGTGAAGGCATTGCGTCTTCAGTATAAGGGGCGGAAAATGTCGATGATAGTTCTGCTTCCGCCGAAGGATAATCCCTCTGCACTTGAAGGCATGAACGCAGAAAAGCTCGGGCAATTGCTGGGAGAGCTGAGGATGCGCAAGGTTGATGTGTGGCTTCCGAGATTCAGGGCGGAGGACAATTATCAGCTTGAGGACGTACTAAAAGCTATGGGGGTAAAGCAGGCATTCACGGACGATGCAGATTTTTCGGGAATAACCGTGCAGGAGAAGCTCAAGATTGATGCTGTGGTGCACAAGACATTCATTGATGTGAACGAGGCAGGGACAGAGGCAGCGGCGGCTACGGCGGTGCATTTGGTGGGAGCAACAGCTATGCCGCAAGAAGAAGAGATTGCAGAGTTTCACGCGGATCACCCGTTCACGTATTTCATTCTGGACAACGAGACCGGGACGATATTGTTCATGGGCCGCCAGACGTTTTAGCTAAGGTGAACTACTCCCGCTTATAGAAGCGGGAGCTTCCTATTCGCGTTCGCAAACTCTATTAGCAGCAAAGGCCGGTATCTTCCTGTGTGTCAAGCCAATCATCATACTGCGACAACTTGGCCAGCCAGAACATATTTGCTGACTTCGCGCCATCCTTATCGTCCTGACTAGAAATTGCCTTCTGCGAAAGCTGAATAGCCGTTTTCTGGTCTTGCGTCAGTTCATCACCTATAGCAAGACAGGTTATCTTTTTAAGCCAAACTTCTATTGCTGCCATTGTCCGATGATTTTTGCTCAAACAACGGTATTTTCCGTCCGGCTCTTTATACAAAAACAGTGTAAATATTCATTCAACACAATCCTTCGCATATATTGGCCAAGCCCGGCTCCATAATTGAGCATGTAACAGTTTCCGTAGTAAATTTTTGACATATCCGTTTCATCAGCCGCTGTTCTCTATAGCTGTTTTTTGTTAAGCATCAAAAAATCACTCAAAAGGTAAATGTTAGGAGTGTCAACATATTTACTCATGTCAACTACTGTAGAGGCCGCACTGAACGCATAAACCCCTATCAGCCTATTATCAACAGTTACACCGAGTTCCATTGTTGCTTGTCGCGGAACATCATTAAAATGAAGCACTGCAGGGGTCAGATGCTCGAGCATCGCTCTATTGTGAAATACCAGAACAGACCGTGTAAATATCATCAGTTTTCCACTGCCTGAGTATCTGACGAAGAATTTGTTGGGCCGTAGAATGCAACGCCCCATGAAACATAAACTTACCTCCACACACTACAGAAGAACCTCCTAAAAAGGCGAATCTTCCTGATATATTTATTCTGCTGTAATGTCCTGTATCTTAGCTTTAGGGTTTGCCCTGCGCGACTAAGTCCTTCGCTACAGCGTCTGCAATCTGTACCTTCTTGTGAGTGCTTCTGTCAAATTGATAGAACATGTCCTCGCAATGCCATTCGCCCCTGTCATACCACAATTGAGAAACTTTAGGCTTGGGCGACAGCTCGGCTTTGAACTTGGATGTGTCTTGCAGCTCTGGGATAACCTCACCTGTATGCTGCTTCCACCATGATGCAAACATATTTCTATGACACCAATACCCGCCGCCCTTCCTGATGTCCTCGAAGCAGAGCAACACAACCGGCTTGCCCAGCTTCTCAAAGCAATGCAGTTTCTCACGGATTCTGTCTACCCTGATTGCATCGAGTTTGTCAAAGTACCTCCGATGAAAATCATCATAATCCTCAATCCCAAAGATGCCCTTCGGCATTAGCTCTTCAATCGCTCCGGCAATCTCATAGCAAAGTTTCCATCGGGGCAGTCCTAAAGATATTCGCACTGCTGTGTAGTTGCAGCTCTTTAGTTCTGGATTAGCGTAACGGCTTGTAAAAATCACAGCTACCACTCCTATTACTACATACCATTTCACACTTTGCGGCAGTTTTAGAAGAATAATACTCAAAAATTCTGATCTAAGCACCTGCGAGATACTTGATATAATTTTTAACGCTATCAGTCTATATTCCCTGTAACGTCGGGCTTACGGTCTTATCGTCACTGCCATCGTGAACACCAGAAAAGACCTGCACTCCGTATTCGCAAGTGTTCGCTACGACTACCTTGCCGGTTGCCTTTTCCCTCACCTCTATGGTGTGGCAAGTTTCCTAAGCCTAAAACAATTTCTCGTATCTACTGCTGGCGGCTGAATGGTAAAGGTACTCCACACTGGTAGTGCTGGCGAATGCTGGAATGCCCGTGCATACAATCATAGCTACCGCAAGGATTAGTGCCTACTCGTTAGTGCTGTGCAATTTCACACTTTTTTTGCTGTTGTCAAGTACCTTTCTGATATATTTTTACAATGGGAGATTTCTATTGTGTCATTATCTGGCACCATGTGCACAAGACGATTCATTTCATCTATTTTGCGGCTGTACTACTCTGACACCTTGTACTTCAACGTTGCAGTTCGTGCTCATGTCCCTGTCCTGCGTCTAATTCACGTATCGACTCCATCAAGTAATCCTGATTTTTCTCAGAATAAAACGGATCGGGGGCTTGGATCCTGAACGGGATTGAGCGCGTGTGAACTATCGCTTTCAATAGCATTGTATATACCGTTGACAGTGTCAGCCCCATTTCTCCACATTTGGCGATTATTCTACAACAATGCAAATACCTGTGAATCAGCCTGCGTTGCTGTGAAGGACAATATCAACCGAAAATATATTCTTCTCCGCCGTAACTTTCATTGTGCCGTCATAACGCTTCACCGTGTTCAAGACCGACACAAGACCTATCCCGTGCCCCTCCCGCTCCGAACGAGGCAAGCCGTTTTTCCCGAGTTTCATTTTTCCTCTGAATGGGTTATCTACCGAGATTCCTATTATCGTATCCGAAAGCAGCGACGAAATTACTTTGACGTAACGCTGTTCAGGATTGAGATTTTTCACCGCTCTCAATGCATTTTCCAGCAGGTTGCCCAGTATCACACAATATTCCGATTCTCTCAGCGGTAGGCCCTTCGGTAAATTCAAGCTCCACTCAATCCTCGTGTCCTGACTCTCCGCAAACGACGTATAGTATGAAGCTATTGCGTCTACCGCCACGTTGTCGCAGTACCTCTTGTAACGTTTGCCCGCTTTATCCTTGAATTGGGACAAATATTCCAGAAGCTCGCTGAATTTTTCTGCTTCCGATAGCTGGATTATCACCAGAATATGCTGGCGGAAATCATGACGCAACGCCCTCGTCTCCTCCATGTAAGTCCGGAGTTCCGCGTAACGCTTGCTCTCCATCTGGAGCATCGTACTTTCCTGCTGAAGCCTCGCACTCTCCGACATTTTCGCCGCTACCCACCACAACAGATAGTAAATCAGCAATACTGTAAACGGTATCATCGGCAGCAGCACCAGCATAAATAAACGTGCACGACCCATCAGCAAAATCTTCGGCCATATCGGGGTCAGCCACCATATCAGTACGGTCGCTCCAAAAGGCAGGAGGAACAGAAAATCCCATATTACATTTATCCGTTCTTCTCTCAGCAGGACCGATAAGTCATTCTTCATCTTGAAGAACACAATTCCGATTAAGGCTGACAGTCCCAGCGACACAAAACATGATTCGAGAGTCAGAAGGCGAGTTGAAGCCCAGAGGTCATTGGCCGCCTCAAATTCTGCCATCAGTGATATTGAGTACAGAAGGCAGAACGCGCCCATCATTATTGAGGTGAAGAAGCAGAACAGTTTTCGTCCTAAGGTGATTTTTACGGAGAAGAAGAATATCAGGAACAGGAACATCACGCTCACAACAAGAACAGGAATCACTGGCAGCATTTGAGCCGCACTTACCCATGCCGCCGCCATCACAAAAATCGAGAGCAATACCCCTGAAATGCTGTAGGTCAGCCAGTTTCCCCAGCGCAAATCTTCAATCAGCGGCAAATATAGGAACACTGCATCGGGAATTATTATCGCAAGTTCGAGTGCGTAGCGGGTAAAGATTTTCATTCGTCTTCAGCACCCTTCCGATATAATTCCCTTGCCCTCATGCTGTTTATGAGGTATCGCGAAAATGCCGCCGTTATTTTCGACTGCCCGTTTACCCGGATCGGATAACGTGTACCGTCCTTCATCACAAACACTCCTTTCTCCTGCGCTGATATTTGGGACATATTCACTATTATTCCCCGATTGCATAACAGAAACCGTGAATCTTCCTCAAACAATTTTTCCACTTCCTTGAATGTTTTTGTGCTTAATATGCTTTCGCCGTTCGTTAGATTTATCTCGACCGTATGCCCTTGCGATACTACGGAACTTACCAATCGCATCGGGATCGTATAATCTGAATTGGCAGCTTTTATCGTTACCGTTGGATCGCTCGCGGTCAGTACACGGACTGCTTCATCAAGGACTTTCTCCACCCTATTCTTGCTGTACGGCTTCAGGACGTAGTCGAACGGATGAACCGGAAAAGCCTGAAACGCATATTCATCTGATGTAGTCATGAACACTATCAACAGTTCGGTATCTTCCTGTCTTAACTGCCGGGCCGTCTCTATTCCGTTCAGCTTATCCATAACTATGTCCATGAACACAATCTGAAACACTTTCGGCGCAAAGTCCTTCAGCATTTCTTCGCCGCTCGCATAAGAATGTATTATCCCTAGTTCACACGCACCGCCGTATGACCAGTTGCGGATAAAATTTTTCAGCCTTACTACATCTGACAATGTATCATCGACTATTGCAATGTTTAGTTCCAACACTGTAAACCCCTAGTGACTGATGAAGAAACTATCCAGCGATTGCAGTATCTCCTCCTTGTTCTGGGACTTCAGGAGATAACTTGCCGGCTTCAGGCTCATGACGTTCCTCACACTTACGGGGTCATTCCTTCCGGTCAGGAATATTACGGGAATTTTCGCGGTCTCCGGCTTACTGCGGAGAACTTCAAGAACTTTCGGGCCGTCCATCAGCGGCATTTCGTAGTCTAGGAGTATCAGGTCAACCGTATGTTCTGCCAGGTAGCTTATAGCCTGAGGGCCGGTACGTGTCGCGGCAACCCGGTATGTCGATGCTAACCACTTCTGCATCATCTTCAGGAATGTAACGTCGTCATCCACGAGCAGGATTTGCTTTTTCTCAACGTTCCCGCCGGAGTTAAGCATAGCCTTCAAAGCCTCAGCCAGAGTTTTTATGTCTATCGGGCGGCCAAATTCGCGTGCTATCGTGTTCTTGGGGATGTTCTGCTCAACTGCCTCAAGTTCTTTGCCGTAACCCATGACGCAAAGCGGTTTTCCGGCGGCAGAGCACACATCTTTCAAGGCCGTAAGGAACTCTGCAGACTCGTGCACGAACTCACCCGCTATGAGCACGAAAATATCAGCACTCTCCTTCTCCTGCATTACTTTTTCTGCATCAGGCTCGACATTGACGCATTCAACCTCTGCGCTTTTCAGAAGCGGAATCAGGCGGCCGGTTATCAGTACCGCGTTCTGGTTTATCAGCAAGATTCTTTTTGCCATATGAATACCTCCTAGAATTTACGCTAAAATTTCGTTCACACTGTCCCAGTCAAAATTGTTTACCGCGTCTCTGAGCTGTCCGGCTCTCTGCTTCTCGCTCTCAGACAGGCGGAAACCGTTCAGGTAGTCCAGCACATAGAGCACACCCTCAGCATCAAGACTCAGTACACATTCACGGATGGAGCTGTAGGCTTCCTGTAATTCGTTTTCCGAAATGAGCGGAAGGTCTTCTTCGTCCTGAGCATTTCCCGCAGGGGAATACAACGGTGATAACACCGTACCTAAAGCACGGTAACGTTCCAGAAGTCCGGCCAAGTCCGCATCAAGCACAGCCTCATCACCAGACTTGCCGGCAAGTTCGAGCTTCTCCGCCAGTGTTCCCAGAGACTCCGCCCCGATAGCACGTGATGTACTCTTCAGCGCGTGAACCTTCACCGTTGTGTTTTTAATGTCCCGAGCACGCCAAAAGCCCGCAATCTCGTCCGCCCCTGTCGCGGAGTATGAGCCGTAGATTTTGAGGGTGTCAAGGTAAGCCTCCTCATCGCCGCAGTGCTTCAGTCCGGCTTCAACATCCAGTTCATCAATTCCGTACAGCCACTCCGGCAATTCAGGTTTATGTTCAAGGTCAACATCGCTGTCTGCCGCAAGTATCTTCTCAGGCGGAAGATAACGTATCATCATCTCCTCAAGTTTCACGGCATCTATCGGCTTGGTCAGGTAGTCATCGAACCCCACAGCCAAATACTCCTCACGTGCTCCGGATATTGCGTTCGCTGTCAGGCATATCGAGGGTGTCTTGATGTTCGGCCCTTCCGTTTCAACACGCAGTCTTTGGAGCGTCTCTATTCCGTCCATATTGGGCATCATGTGGTCGAGGAAGATAACATCGTATTTCTTGGCCTGTGCAAGTTCGAGAGCTTTACTCCCGCTGTCGGCAGTGTCAATTCTTACGCGTGTCCTCTTGAGAAGCCCCTTGAACACCGTCAAATTCATCGGGGTATCATCAACAACAAGTACGCGGGCATCAGGAGCTGTGAATTTTTCCTTGTACTTCTTCATGGACAACAGCGATGCTCTGTGCGCTGCCTCGTAATCGCCGAGAGGGTCCCACTTTATGACTTTTTGCTGAAGCCGGAACGAAAACGTTGACCCTTCGCCGTATACACTCTCAACCTTCAGCGATGTACCCATCATCTCGAGCAGGCGTTTCGTGATGTTCATTCCCAGACCTGTACCCTCAATGTTGCGGTTACGCTTCTCCTCTATGCGCTCGAACTCGGAGAACAGTTTAGCCATATCCTCAGGCTTAATGCCTATTCCTGTATCTGCTACTGAGAAGTTCAGGAATACGCCGTCAGGATTGTCCGCAATTCTTTCGTAGCCGATACGGAAGGTTACGCTGCCTTTCTCCGTGTACTTGACGGCGTTGGTGAGAATGTTCGTAACTACCTGCTTGATTCGCACCTCGTCTCCGTTAAGCATCTTCGGGATGTTTCCGTCAAAGTCCAGTTTCAGCACCAACCCCTTCTTGTCTGTCCTGGCCTGTATCATGGTAACAAGATCGTTGATTACAGATGACAGGTCATAATCAACGGGAATAATGTCCATTTTGCCGGCCTCTATCTTTGAGAAGTCGAGAATGTCATTTATCAGACCGAGCAGCGTTGTCCCGGCCGCCCGGATATTCTCGGAGTACTCAAGAATATTCGGCTCTTCACTCTCACGCAGAATCATTTCGTTCATGCCAAGCACAGCATTAATCGGTGTTCGGATTTCGTGCGACATGTTCGACAGAAAGGAGGACTTCGCTTCGTTCGCTGCGGCCGCTCGTTCTGCTTTCTCGTTGAACTCTTGAGCAAGACGGGCTTTCTTGTTTGAGTGCCCAATGATAAGGGATAACACAGTGATAACTAGGCATGATACTATAATCGTCAGGATAAATATCTTCCTCAGAGTAGCAAACGCGGACGTTGTGTCAAACACGGACAGGCATAACCAGTTGTTCGCCACAGGCATTGTGTAAACTATGTAATCAGACCCCCCAAACCTGAACGAGAAGAAATTTTCGTTGGAGGAACGCAGCTTCTCTATAAGCGTACTGCCAAACGTGCCCTTTTCGCTGATGTAGCTTTGACCGATTTTAGACCTGTCGGAGTGCGCTATCACCTTATATTTCCTGTCAAGAACTATCTCCATGTCGGTATGATTACGGGCGTTAATTTCCTCTGTCAAGGCTTGCAGATGTTCCATCGAGAAGTCCAACGCCGCAACGCTTTTTACGTCGCATAACGTCTTCGCAAGCGTAATCATTGTTGTATTGGTATGCACGTCAAGGTAGGGATCAATGACAGCGACTCTTCCGATGTTCGCCTTTGCTCCGATGTACCACGGGCGTGATGAAGGGACGAAACCGTCTCCAGTGTCAAATCCTGTCCCGTCAAGAAAATCGTTGCCTATAACGGCGTATATGCCTGTTGACTTCCCGGACGTAATATTGACGATGGCGGCGGACTGGTTCACAAGAAAGTCGAGGATTTCCTTCTGCGGTCTCCCATCACGAATCATGTCGTCAAGCGTATGTGAGGCCAGCGTTAAGATGTCTATTCCTGTAGAAAGGTATTTGTTGATCTGCTCGGCTGATTTTGTAGCGGTAAGTTCTATGTTCACGATTATTCTCTGCTTCATCTCGTGCTGGAGCATTGCGTAGTAGGCTATGACTACACTTAGGAAGAACAGGATAATTATTGTCGTTACATCAACTTTCTTAAAGGCGGAGCTGCCGTTCTTTTCTTCTTGCGTATTCATGTTTCATTTTCTCCTTATTGACGCTACTTGACGACTGTAATATCGCTTCCGAACCATTTTTGAGATATTTTGCCCAAAGTACCGTCGGCCTTCATTTCACTGATGACTTCCTGCACCCTGTCCCCGAGTTTTCGGTCGTTCTTCCTGAAGCCTATTGCCAATTCTTCCTCGCCAAGATTGTCGGAGAGGACAAAGTACCGTTCGCTGCTTGAGAATATGAAATAACACGCAACCAGTGAATCCACGAGGGCAGCATCAAGTTTCCCCTCCTTCAGCTTCTGAAGAACAGACATATTGTTATCAAGCGGAACGACTGTAACATCGTTGATAATATCAGTCGCATTGAGTGCTTCCTGCGTAGTTGAACCTGCCCGCACACCGATCGTTTTGCCCTTGAGGTCGTGCAGCCACTTTACTCTGCTGTCGCTGGGGATAACAAAAATAAGGTCTTCCTTCACATACGACTCCGACAAGCTCACAGCCTCGACAGCTTCATGAACAACCGACATACTGCCTATGCAGTCTATTGTTCCGTCCCGCAGTTCTTTTTCCTTGTTGTCCCAATCGATAGGCCGTATCACAAGCTCAATCCCCATCCTGCTGCTGACCTCACGCAGAAGATCGACGTCGAAGCCGACTACTTCACCTTCATCACTCACAAAGCTCATGGGCGGAAATGCGCTGTCAACACCAAGCACTATATGTCCGGCTTCAAGCACCCTTCGCAGTGAAACATCTCTTTCTTGGACTCTGTCTTGCGGACAGCCGCCAAAGCAAACCATTCCTATTGGAAGCAACGCCGCGCACACTGACACGATCAGCAACTTTTGCATTTCCTTCGGTATCGTCCTTTTCCTAGCCATAGCCCGCGTAACCGTAATCCCTATAGCCCGATTCTTTTTCGCGTCGTAATCGTTCACGATTCTTCTGAGCGTGAAGGAGAGAAGCAGCAGTGCAATAAGGTTCGGTAGTGCCATTAAGCCGTTAAGAGTGTCCGAAATGTCCCATAGGTTGGTCAGAAACTCGTTACCAGCCAAGCCGAAGAACTGTGCTCCGGCCGCGCCAATCAGAATCATCGTAATCATCAGAAGTTTCATGACACTCTTGACCCTAACGCCAAACATATACGTTATTGCCGTCTCCGCGTACCAATACCAGCCCAGAGTCGTCGTAAAGGTAAACAGCAGGAAGCCGATTGAAAAA
>JAFSSM010000034.1 GCA_017451025.1 Synergistaceae bacterium
TAAGGCCGTACTTCTTGGCCATGTCCGCGACTTTTCCTGCGGTGTCGGTGTACCAGGCTACGTCGCGTGTCCATACGCTTCCGAGAACGTCAGTTGCTCCGAGTTTGGCTGCTGCATCGAACGCCGGCTCATACTCTGCGATGTCGAGGTCTTTGCGGATTCTTGCAAGCTCAATGTCCATGAGGGGCATATCGTATTCCTTAAGTGCCTTCTGGATTGCGGCGAAGAGTTCGGGGTCTTTCTGGGGCAGGAACTCGGGTTCGCCGGGAAGGTGCATAGGAATTGTGCGGAGGCTGACGGAGTCATAGCCTGCTTCTTTGGCGATCTTGATCTGGCTTACCGGATCAACGCCGGGAATTGTGAGGTATGCCAACGAAAATTTACGTGCCATAGTGTTATCTCCTTTCTGCTACTTGCCTGCAAGAATGTCCATCAATGTCTGGCGCATTACATCCAGCGGAACAGCCTTTCCGCCGGTCCAGAGCTGAATCTGGCGCAGACCCTGATACAGGGACATTCCGAGTCCGTTGATGGTCTCACAGCCGACTTCTTTGGCTTCTTTGAGGAAGCGGGTTTCGGCGGGGTTGTAGGTTGCGTCGAAGCAAATGTGCGAGGGCTTGAGGAACTTCTTATCGACGCAGGTATACTCCTCTTTGCCGCGCATTCCAAGTCCAGAAAGGTTGAGTACTACGTCGGTCTCCTCGAGAGCCTTAGCGATTCCCGCCTCGTCTGCTGCCCTTATGGCTGTGCAAACGCCAGGATAGAACTTGTTGATCTCTTCGGCGAGTGTCTCGCACTGCTCTGAACGTGAGGAAATGTAGATTTTCTTTGCGCCTTCCTCTGCAAGCTCAAGGCAAACGCTCCTGCCAGTTCCGCCGGCACCGAATGAGAACATTACGTGGTCTTTGATGGGTGCGTTGTGCTCTTTGAGGTCGCGGAGTGCACCGTAGCCGTCAGTGTTGTAGCCGACGAGTTTTCCTGACTCGGTCTTGACGACGGTGTTGGAGCTGCCGATCTTCTTGCACAGAGGATCGAGGTCATCGAGGTACTGCATGACGTTGACCTTGTTGGGCTTGGTGACTGCACAGCCCAAGAACGTGGGCATGTAGCGGATGCCGTCAATAATTTCCTTGAGGTGAGTGCTGTCTGCTTCGCAGTAACAGTACACCATGTTGAACCCTGCTGCCTGGTAAGCGGAGTTCTGCATACGTGCAGCGAAGGACTGGCTCAGGGGAGTACCGATGAGTGCGATAAGTCTGCTGTTAATATCAATCTGCATACTATTAACGCTCCTGACATATAAGATTTTGTGTGAAAAATGGGATTGCTTAATGAACTTAATTTTATTCACTAGATTCTGATAATGCAAACATAATTTTACTGGTAATTAGTGGGATATATATTCGTTATGAGAGTATAATATTTTTATTCGTAAGGAGAACTCCTAATGAACAAGGAGAACTCCTAATGAAAATTAACAAGTATTTCTTAGCATATTGTTGTGCAACACTACCTTTTCTTAATCAGAATGCGTTCTTGGGTTATTTCAGGTTGACATCAGTTGTCATAGTTTTGCGAATTTTGGTTCTGTTCGTCTACATATTTCCGATGTACTGGTCGCTGAAAAATAAGCTCAATCAGCTTGATACCCTTTTCTTTACGTATGAACTTTTCCTGATGGTAAATACTTTACTGCAAAGCGGGTTCACAATAGATGCTTTTGATAAGACAGGCAACAACATAGCTATCTTTATGCTGTACGAGGCGGGACTTAACACTCACTACAAGCAATTCATCAAATCACAGTTCTGCACAATGTCTCTGATAGTTTATCTGAACCTTATTACTGTAATCATGTTCCCTACGGGCTTAACACCATGCAATAGAGTCTATTTTCTGGGTTACTACAACAACTTTTCTAAATATTTCATCATGGCTATATGCATGGTTCTACTGTATCAGCTAATCTACAAGCGTTATTTCTGGTCATCCCTGACTGTGGTTGCTATGTATATTACAGCCTGGCTGGTGCATTCTGGAGGGCTTATGGCGTTTCTTGCTATTACTGGTGTATTGCTATTTAGGTACAAGAAAAGCAAATACTTGGGAGGATATTTCACGTGGTGGGGCTTCGCCGTAATGTTCTTCGTAGGCATCATAATATTTAACGCATCTTCATTGACCGATTATGTACGCATAGTTTCACAATACGCCTTCAATAAGGGCAATTCCTTTATGGGAAGATTCCATTTATGGCATCTGGTTATCGATGAATACATCTATCGTAAACCAATATTCGGCTATGGCATTCCAAGTGTCGCCAATTTCAATTTTGGTGGAGGCTTCAGTTGGGCAATACATACCCATAATCTAGTGCTGGAGACACTATATCAGGGAGGTGTGGTCGGATTAACACTATTCACAATGCTGGTAATCATGTGCGGAAAGCACTTGAATAAACTCAAACCACGATGCGATCTCTATAAAATAATTGTGATAGGTTTTGCTGGATGGGTGATTGTAACACTTGTAGAACCGTTTACGCATCCCTTTATGATTTCCTTGTTTGCACTGGCTTTCAGGGCTAGTAAACTGAACAGGAGAATTTTTGAGGATATAGTTTCACCCAAAATATCGGTATCAAGAGTGTCGTCGCTCAATCCTGAATTCATCAGCTGAGTTATAGCGGAGGCTTCCTGCTCTACAACAGCCAGAAGCCTCAACTGTTACATAATTTTCACTATTACCTTCACCGTCTGAGTCTGTTTCCCGCCCCCGTAAAACACTCCCTGATTTATCGCACAATCCTGCGCATCACGCCCGCCCGAAATCTTGATGTACGTATCGTCGCATTCCCTGTTGTGCGTAGGGTCAATCCCCCTCCACACCCCGCCATCGCACACATCAATCCACGCATGAGTTGCCCCTTCACCCGGAATCATCCCCGCAACATAGCGGCAAGGTATGCGTTCCAGCCTGCACAACGCCAAAAGTATCTGCGCATAATCCTGACACACCCCGCGCCTCAGCCTGAAGGCATCTTCCGCACTCGTTAGTATCCCGGTTACTCCAGGAACATAACGGAACTCCGGATACAGCTCGTTCATCATGTACACTGTCCGTTCGTAGCCGGTCATCCAGTTCATCGGGTCAAGACTGCGGTGAAATTCCCTGATGGTCTTTCCGGCTTTCGTCAACGCCGTCTCGTACTTGAAGATGCCCGTCTTGCTGGGAATAGCTGCGACTTGGCCGCTCGCGTCTATCTCAGCTGTGCCCTCCACATCAACCGAGAATCTCTCGTGGCTCTGCCTTGCCGTCCCGAAGATGCACATGTTCCCGAACGAGTCCGGCTCCTCCGTGCTGAAGTGCTGAGGGTAAATCTCTATTCGGGTGTACGAAATCTTCTGCCTCTCGTCGCTCGACGGAAAACACCTCAGCTTGAAGTGGTGCTCGTTCACGGGAAGCTCAAACGTCAATTCCATGTGATAGCTGTACCGGAGTCTGCGCATTATTCTGCAAAAGTTATCAGGGCTTCAACCTCTCTGACTATTCCCGCGCGGTCAATCTCCTCACATTCTGCCAGAGCATTAATCCGCGACAAACCCTCCGTGCTGTAGCTCAGTCCTGCCCTGCCGATTCTGTAGGACAGCCTCCGAACTTCACGGCGTATATCTTCCTTGTCTGCGTTCATCCTTGCGTAGAGGTCAACGCGTTCTATCCTCTTGCCGAGTTTTATGATTCCGCGCACCTTCTCGTCCTCGATTCTGTCGTCCGCCATGCCCCAAAACGCCGCAATGTTATCTATCACTTTCTGGAGCGGCAGCAACGGAGCAGCAGACTTTGCGGCATTCTTCATCTCGTAGACCGCAAGCTGAATGTAGCTGAAAGTCTCGGTGCCTGTCTCGTCCCTCAGAACTATTGCGTTGTCGTATGCCCGCATCAGGCTGAAGGATACCGAGTCGGGGTTGTTGCTGTCGAAGCAGAAATGTTTGGCGTATTCTCCCGCTGAGGGACTGCCGGTCATTGCGTCAAACTTTTCCATGAAGTCCCGAAGTCCCGTGTATACTCTCTCGCTGTACCGGCCAAGCCAGAATAACCTTTCGCAGTTTTCGCGCGATAATACAGACATGCTCATTCCTCCATCACCCAAGTATCTTTGAAGCCGCCGCCCTGCGATGAGTTCACCACAAAAGAATCAGGGTTGCGTGAAAATCTCGTCAGGCCGCTCTTCCACACCACAGGTTCATCATTCATCAGCACAAACGCTCTGAAGTCCGCCTTTCTTGGTACGCGCTTTCCGGCCTCGCCGTCAAAAATGTCTATGTCCTTGAAGTCTATCACTTCCTGCGCAATAAACCTTCTCGGTTCAGCCTTGAGCAGGTCGATAAATTCTGCCTTCTTCTCCGCGCTGAGGCTGTCCCCGAAAATTATTCCGTACCCTCCAGCTTCGGCAACGTCCTTGATTACCAGGCTGTCAAAATGTTCAAGCACATATTTCATGTCGCGCTCATAGTACAGCAGGTAAGTCGGGGCGTTGTTCAGCACAGGGTCTTCATGAAGATAGTAGCGTATCATCGCAGGCACAAAATAGTATATCCCTTTGTCGTCAGCGGCTCCGTTGCCGGGAGCGTTGAGCAGTGCAACTCTTCCCTTCTTGTAGATTTCGAAGACGTGGGGCACTCCAATTAATGACTCTCTGTTGAAGTTCACTGGGTCAAGATATTCGTCCGATATGCGCCTGTAAACCGCACCTACCTGCTCCTTTTTGCCGGAATAATCCTTGAAGTACAGGTGCTCGTCCTCCACAACCAGATCCTCGCACGTAACCAGCCTTGCACCCGTCAGCTCGGCAAAGTACGAGTGCTCGAAATATGCCGCGTTGAAGCGTCCGGGTGTAAGTATCACGGAAAGTCCGCCAGTGTTCACGTAATCCATCGTCCTGCGGAGAAGCTGTGCGTAGTTCCTGTTGTCCTCTATGCGGTTCTCAGCGAACACCGACGGAGCAGACCTGCGGCATAATTCGCGTGCTATCATCGGATAAGATGCTCCTGAAGGAATCCGCAAATTATCCTCAAGAATGAACCATTCGCCATTTTTTGCCTGCACCAGGTCTATCCCGGAGATGTGCGAGTAAATATTTTGCGGGGGATTTACGCCGTCGCACTGTGCTAGCCAGCCGCTGCCGGAGTACACGAAATCCTCCGGTATCACTCCGTCAGCAATAATCTTCTTGTCCGAATACACGTCCCTGATAAATTCATTGAGGGCTTTTACTCGCTGCTTCAAGCCGCGTTCAAGGTATTCAAATTCTCTGCGTTCTATTATTCTGGGGATTATGTCGAAGGGGAATAACTGCTCATTGAACACGCCGTTCTTATAGATTCCGAACTTAACGCCATAACGCGCCAAAAGTTCATTGACGCTTCCGGAATATGGATACAACTCCTCTGGTATTGCCATAACAAAAACTCCCTTACAACGTTTGAGGACAAAATATTAGCTTTTCCGGCGGCTCAATGTCAAAAGGGTATAACGGTCAGATAAAGTACATAAATGACCGTTATATCAGTTGTGAGCAAAATCACATTACAATTTTCACGGCACACCAGACCAGCGCAAGCCCCATCGCAATATTGAACGGCCTGTAGTATTCGGCCAAAAATTTCTGGAGAATCCTTCCGGCTGTTCCCTACAAACTCCAGCTCACAGCACTTACAGCTATTATGAACGCTCCGTGCAGGAACATTCCGGTTAAGCCGACACCAGCAGGAATGATATATGCCGTGAAAATCGTGATGAGGTACAGAATTACTTTGACGTTCGACACCGAGAGGAAGAACCCGCTCCTGAAATTCACGGACTGCGCTCCGGATTCGCCTGGCGTGCTCCGCGCAATGTGAACTGCAAGCCACAGGATATATGCCGCCCCAAAATATTTGAGGTACTTCACGGCTTCGGGCAGAAACTGCGCCAGCTCGTGGCAGAAGAGAATCACAATCACCATCAAGAGCGAGAATCCCGCAAAAATTCCCGATATGACCTTTCGTCCGCCGGTCCAGCCCGAAGAACTTACAGCGTATAACGACATAAGATTATTCGGGCCGGGCGTGAACGTGGTGATTAATGCGTACGGCAGGTAAGACAGAATTACGTTGAACATTATGGTTACTTGCTTTTAGCAATCAGTTCATCAAGAGCTTTCAGCAGAGGCTTAATCCTCTTGTCGTTTGCCGGTTTCTTCAGTGCCTCTTCAGCTGAGATGCTCCCGCCCCAGTATTCCTGGTTGCGTTTGACGCTTATGCTGATTACCGAACCGTCAAGCGATATTCCCGCGAAAAGTCCCTTAGCCATCGAGTAGCTGTAGATCGAGGCCGTAGCCTTAGCGTCGGTTGCGGCTTCTGCTCGTCTTCCTACAGGCCCTGCAGCAACACCGATCTCTCCGCCCAGCTTGGTTTTGTTCTTGATGAAGGCATTCACCCCGCGCTCGTTAATTACGGCCAGGAGCAGCGAAACTTTCTGCGCACCGAGCTGAAGCCCGAAAGATGCACCGCCAAGATTGTAGAAGCTAGGGCCGTACCATTTTCCGCCCTCGCGCCTGAGCACAAGTCCTTCACCGTACTCACCGCCCAGCAGAATACCGGCCTTGACCATTGACGGCACAACAGCAATTGCGTATGAACCGCGCAGAGTTTCACCCATGCTGTCCGCATCTTTCTGTGAAGACATTTCCTTTACGACGGAGATTGCATCACTGATTATCTGGTCGGGGTTCGTATCTGCATAAGCAGGGCAAAAGCACATACACGACAGCACAACTAACATCACTATTTTCCTGAAACTCATAGACTGCCTCCTGAATTGACATAAGTATTGCGATAATATAGCACACATAATTTGCATATTGATTTAGTGGGGCATTCGTGGCATAATTCCCTCATCCAAATTTTGAACGAGGTGAAACAGCGTGTACCATTACATTTTTGTGAGTGCCATTCATGAGGTACTGTGCTGTTGTCGCCACACATCACTGTAACTTTTCAGCGTCAACGTTCCTGATTTTTCCGCAAGCAATCTTTACGTATACACATACATAAAAGGAGAGACTCTAACCATGTCGAGAATTTACACGTCCATCGACCAGCTTATTGGCCGTACACCTTTGCTTGAACTTTCACGCATTGAACAAAAGTTTGAACTTCAGGCCAAAGTCCTGGCGAAACTTGAGTACTTCAACCCTGCCGGAAGCGTCAAGGACAGAATCGCTAAGGCAATGATCGACGACGCAGAAGCAGCAGGTAAGCTCAAGCCCGGCAGCGTAATCATTGAACCGACCAGCGGCAACACTGGTATAGGCTTATCGTCAGTTGCGGCGGCGCGCGGCTATCGTGTGATTATCGTTATGCCCGAAACGATGTCGGTTGAACGCCGCAAGCTCATGAAGGGATACGGAGCAGAACTTGTCCTGACTGAGGGCAGCAAGGGAATGCGCGGAGCCATCGAGAAAGCCTCAGAATTGGCGAACACAACTCCCAACAGTTTTATTGCGGGACAGTTCGTGAACCCGTCGAACCCGAAAATTCACCGTGAGACCACAGGCCCGGAAATCTGGCACGACACGGACGGACACGTAGATATTTTCGTGGCCGGTGTCGGAACTGGCGGGACGCTTACAGGGACGGGCGAGTACCTGAAATCGCGCAAGCCGAGCGTCAAGGTTGTAGCTGTTGAGCCTTCTGGTTCTCCAGTGCTGTCTGCAGGACGGAGCGGAGCGCACAAGATTCAGGGTATCGGTCCGGGATTTGTGCCTGACGTGCTGAACACTAAGCTCTACGACGAGATAATCACTGTGCACGACGACGACGCTATCAGCACCGGAAAGCTCATCGGCAAAACGGAGGGCTTCCTTGTAGGAATTTCGTCTGGTGCGTCGGTGTGGGCATCAATTGAGCTGGCAAAACGTCCTGAGAACGCAGGGAAGAACATTGTAGCGATTCTTCCGGACACAGGCGAGCGTTACCTGTCCACAGCACTCTTCGAGGAATGATTAACGCATCGATAACCGCATCAGAGCTTGAGGCACTGAGCACGCAGGACACGACGGACTATAACGGTGTTAAGGACGATGTGGAGTCGGCGTTCCGGGATATTCAGGCGGCGATGTTCCCGAAACACGTGAACCCTGAGAGACGGGGCATAGCTGACAGCCTGAAGCTGGCTGAAGAAAAACTAACGGGAGCAATAACGAGGCTTCTGCACGGTGAAGGCAATGCGGAGGAGTACACGGCGAAGCTGATTGCGAAGCTGCCGGAAATTCGGCGGTTGCTTTGGACGGATATTGTTGCGGCGTATCAGGGGGACCCTGCGGCCAAGACACCCGACGAGATAATTCTTGCGTACCCGGCTTTCACGGCGATTAGTGCATACCGTGTCGCTCATGAACTGTACACAATGAATGTTCCGTTAGTCCCGCGAATAATCACCGAGTATGCCCACAGGCTGACAGGAATAGATATTCACCCCGGTGCAACGATTGGGGAATACTTCTTCATAGATCACGGGACTGGAGTCGTAATCGGCGAGACCTCTACGATCGGGAACAGGGTAAAGATATACCAGAATGTTACGATCGGTGCGAAGAGCTTTGACGTTGCGCCAGACGGTTCGCTGGTGAAAGGGATAAAGAGGCATCCGGATATCGGGAATGATGTTGTGATTTACGCGGGGGCTACGATTCTGGGAGGACAGACGGTTATCGGGGATCACTGTGTAATAGGCGGGAATGTTTGGCTGACGCACTCGGTTGCGGCTGGTCGTGTTGTGGTGAACGAGAGATAGAATTTTGCGCGTCCCTCCTGTAGAATTTTTGCGGGAGGGATTTTTGTTGTCATGAACTACTGGACGCAACAGAGTATAGAATTTGCACAGGGACGAGAGGATTCTTTGCTGTCAGCCTATGATTCACAGGACAATACAAAATTGATTGAGACACTTCTTGATGCTGAACTTTTCCCTCTGAAGGATTCTTACGTGCCGTTCCTGCGCTATGACCGTACGGCTATAGTCCGCAATCCTAAGACAGTGAACAGAATAGCAGGGACTCTCTACCAGATGGGGCCGCTGTTCAAGAGATGGATAGCTGAAGGCGTTATAGGTGTTCCCGTACTGAGAAAACCTGAAGAATTTTTGTGCAGGGATGAGAACTGTATACTGAACTCCTCAGACGGCGCAATGCAGAAGTTTGCGGCTGAGTTTCTGGGCTTCAGGCGAAACAAGGGAGTCGACTTTTTAGCCAAGTTCAGCGGGAAATACATAGCAGGCGAGGCAAAGTTCCTAACCGACTTCGGAGGAATCAAGGAAAGATGCACGAATACCTGAGCCGCCATCCCAAAGATAACATCATGTCTGCTCTCGTGCTCCGCGAGTTCCTCTACTCTCTGTAGATGCTTACCCTGAATTTCGACGGAAAACTGTTGCGCGATGACGTACTTCTCCGGGCTTGGAGCATTGCAGAAAAAAACAGAACAGTCCTTCCCGAAGCAAATAACTACCTGTTCATGTCCGAGAATTTCTACGCACTCTCCGTTCTCATGAAGTATTTTAGCGGGCAGGTTGACCTCATATATATTGACCCTCCCTTCAACACAATGCAGGATTTTTATATATCCGAAGGCAGAGCTAATTCCGTCAGTGCCGCAAAGGGCAGAAGAGCATACGCCGACAAAATGCCTCCGGAAAAATTTCTGGCCTTCCTCCGCGAACGTCTTATACTCATTCACGAGCTGTTGTCTGACAGAGTATCGCTGTACCTTCACATTAACTGCAAGACCGGGCATTATGTGAAGATAATCCTTGATGAGATTTTCGGAGCACAGAACTTCATGAATGATATTGCCCGCATAAAGTCAAACCCCAAGAACTTTTTCCGCAGAGCTTGGGGTAATGAACACGATATGCTCCTGTTTTTCGCAAAGCATTCCGGCCTCAACATCTGGAATGACGTTAAAGCTCCCATGAGTGAATCCGAGATTATCCGCAGATTCCCAAAGACTGATCCGGACGGCAGGCACTACACCACAATTCCGCTTCATGCTCCAGGCGAGACTCGAGGCGGCGTTACAGGCCGAGCGTGGCGGAATATTCCCGTGCCGGAAGGCCGTCACTGGAGAACTGATCCTGCGGAGTTCGACAGGCTTGATGCTCAGGGCCTCATCGAGTGGTCATCGACAGGCAACCCCAGAATCAAGAAGTACGCTGATGAACACGAGGGCATGAAGATTCAAGACGTATGGACGTTCAAAGACCCGCAGAATCCGATTTATCCTACTGAGAAGAACCACGACATGCTTAAGCTGATTATTGGGCAGTCGTCCCTGCCGGGCAGTATAGTGCTTGACTGTTTTGCAGGAAGCGGTTCATCTCTGCTCTGTGCGCATGAACTTGGCCGCAGATGGATAGGCATCGACCAGTCAGAAGAAGCTGTGAGAATTATGCGTGAAAGGTTGCGGGGAGAATATATATTCATTAGGCTTACAAGCAAATAAATTCCCCCGGCCTTTCGTGAGACTGGGGGATTGTTTTACCGTCTGAGCACTTTAGAGAGAAACTCTATCGTTCGAGGCTGTTTCGGGTGGTCAAAAACTTCGTCAGGAGTACCTTCCTCGCTGATTACTCCCTTATCGATGAATAACACCCTGTCCGCAATCTTGTGCGCAAATCCCATTTCGTGCGTAACAAGGTACATCGTCATTCCCGAATCAGCAAGCTCCTTCATGACATCCAGAACCTCGCCTATCATTTCCGGGTCAAGCGCACTAGTCGGCTCATCGAACAGCAGCATATCCGGGTTCATCGCCATTGCACGCGCAATAGCTACCCTCTGCTTCTGCCCTCCCGATAACCTGTCAGGCCACTCCTCGATCTTGTCGGCCAAGCCCACACGCGCAAGAAGTTCCTTCGCCTTCGCGTCAGCCTCTTCCTGAGTCATCAGCTTAAGGTCAACAGGTGCAAGCGTCAAATTCTGCCTGACTGTCAGGTGCGGGAAAAGGTAGAAGTGCTGAAACACCATTCCCATATGCCTGCGCACAAGGTTGATGTTGCAAGCAGGAGAAGTTATCTCTTCGTCCTTGAAGGTAATCACTCCCGACGTAGGCTCCTCCATTCTGTTGAGGCAGCGCAGAAACGTGCTCTTCCCCGACCCCGAAGGCCCTATCACCGCAATCTTCTCACCCTTGCGGATTCCCGTGCTGATTCCGTTAAGAACGTTTAACTCTCTGCCGTCCTGCAGGGTAAACGTCTTGTGCAAATCCTTCACTTCAAGAATAAAATCACTCATCGCCGTTACCTCCTGCCCCTGCTGAGCCATTCTTCCAGTTTCCTCACGAGGTGAGTCAGGAACAGCACAATTATCAGGTAGATTATCGCGACCATCACGAGCGGCTGTGAGTGTTCAAGAGTGAGGGCCTGTATGTTCTGCCCGGCTCTGGTCAGGTCATCAATGCCGATATAGCCAGCTATTGATGTCTCCTTCAGCAGGGCGATGAACTCGTTGAACAGCATCGGTACGACGTTGCGCAGAGCTTGCGGCAAAATTACGTGCCTCATGGATGAGCCGTACGTCAGGCCAAGCGAACGTGCCGCCTCCATCTGTCCGGGATCTATCGACTCAATTCCGCCTCTGAAGATTTCCGCAACGTATGCTCCGCTGTTCAGGCCGAACGCAAGTATCGCTATGTACTGTGTGTTGAGGTCTCTGGCCGAAGCAAATATCGTGAAGTTCCAGATTAGGAGCTGAACCATCGCAGGAGTCCCGCGCAGAACGGTAATATACGTCTCCGCAAACTTATTCAGCACCGGAATGTGAACGCCGCCCTTGTACGCAACACGTATCACGCTCAGGATTAACCCCACAATAACGCCGATAACCGTTGCTCCGCTGGTCATGAAGACCGTAGACTTCAGGCCGTCAACCAGCATCATGTAGCGGTCGTCCTTGATGAAATTCTGGTAGAACCTGCGGTTAAAGTCCTGCCACGCCGCCGCCGTAAAAAACCCCGACGCGTACAGCAGGTACACCAGATACACCCCGACTATTCCGAGCAGAATATCTCCCCTGCCCGCTCCGCTGCGCTTATTTCTCGTAATCATCTGCCCTGACCACCGCAACCTGCTTCGCTCCGACTACGTAGTTGTCAGAAAAATCCATGTTCTCCTTGCGCTCGTCGGTTACGGTGATTCCTGCGCAGATCATGTCCACTTTGCCGGTTGATACTGCCGTCGGAAGTGCGTCAAAGTTCATGTTCAGGATAACTAATTCCTTGCCGAGCTTCTTGGCAATGTATGCGCACATCTCTACGTCTATTCCGATGTAGCCGCTCCCGACTCTAAGCTCATAGGGCGCAAATCCTGCCTCTGTTCCGACGTAGAACTTTCCGCCCTCTGCTCCCTTGTTGAAGTCTATATCCTCCGGCTTCACTGCCGAATAATCTCCGTCAATGTACTTCGCGAAAATCGCCGCAAGAGTTCCGTCCGCCTTCATCTCAGCAAGAATCTTGTTCACCGATTCTACTAGTTCGGTATTGCCCTTCTTGAAGCCGATTGCGTAATTCTCTTCGCTGAGTGCTTCGTCCATAATCACGAGGCCTTCTACCTCGTTCACGAACCTCTTGGCGGGCATCTCGTCCATCACTACGGCGCGGACTTTCCCCTGACGCAGCGAGGCTATAGCGTCTACGTACTTCTCAAACGTCGTGAGGAGTTCGCCCTTCTTGTCGCCTAACAGGTCTTCGGCCAAGAACTGCCCGACTGTCCCGCGCTGGGCAGCAAGGCGTTCTGTCTTGAGCTGGTCAATTCCCTTGAGCTTGGCCTCATCAGCAAAGCACACACCCGCAAAAAGTGCGAGCACCAATAAACACGCAAAAACTTTCTTCATAAATAAACATCCTCCTTGTGAAAATAAGTGTGAGTAATTATAGCTTAATCACTCTTGGATTATGAAACGTAATGTTTTATCTGCCTTGTTATTGATTGCGAGTTTCGTTTTCTCTGTCTTCGGTCTTTATTGGGATTTCGGGCGGCGACCTCTACGAGAACGGAGTTACGATTGCCCTGTTTGAGACTGACAATGAAGCGTACCCTCACACGAAGAATGGGCTAAAATTCTTTCGGATAACGGTTACACGTCCAGCGAGGAATGGACGGGCACTGTGTCGCTGTATGCTCTGGCTAAGGGGGAAGACAACTCTTCTTACTGGTACGGCGGGGACGGAACAGCCACCGCAGTATATGACTGGGGAAACACAATTGTTGTAACCTGGCCGCTGGACGAAGGAGAAATCGCAACAATCACTATGACCAAAGCGGACGACTGTACAATTTTGTTAAAGCTCTCGAATAACTTCATTGAGGAAATTGTTGACGAAATACAGTTTGACGCAGAAGCAGAGAACAAAGCCGCAGATGAAGTGAAGCTCGCTGACCTCAACGGAGAGTCCCGTTCTCACTGGCAGCAGAACGGCATCAACCGCACTCTGAAGGTAACTCTGGATTGGGCAGACTCCATTGCCAGAGGAAATTACTGTTCATGTTGGGTAACTATATATTCCGGAGCTCAGGAGGATTACGCTGAAACAATCACTCCCTTCACATTCACGCCACTTCCGCCGATACATTTTGCGCTCGGCAAGAAGAGAATTGCCGTAAGCAGACAGGCACAGGTTTATGCGTTCACGATTCTTTCCGAAGGGAACTGGACGACAACACCGCATTGTGGTGCAGTCTCAACGAGACAAGCTGCAGTGCTACGGACAGGGACAACGAGAAGCAGATGATGGTTGAGGTTGCGGAGAACACTACGGGCAAAATCCGTGAGGGCAAGATAACGTTCAAGCTCAACGGCACTAACGAACAGCATGTGTTGACGGTTGTGCAGTCGAGCACTGACACTCTGAACAACTAATCCAGAATTTCGGCAGACAGGGAGAAGTTTTGCCCTGCCTGCTATCTCACTCTTAGTGCTTCATTGATATTGCAGCCTGTCTTGCTCCGGCACTCACGCTAACAAGCTCAAAGTTTGTGTGTGTGCGGCGGCCAAGTTCTGAGAGCAGCGCAGTGTTAAATCCTGCGGGCTGTCCGTTCGCGAGTATGCGGTCCATCGGCGGAATGTCTCCAGTTATTGCTACCCTCATCACTTCAGCGTCATCAAATTATTGATGGCTAACAGTTTTGCCCTGTCATCTACACGCACCGCAACAGCAAACCCTAACACTGCGTTGTGATGGTTGTCGATAAGTTCGAAGCCTTCATCTCTGGCGACGATGTCCCTTGTAAATCACGAGCAGCTAATTACCAGAACCAGCAATGAAACCAGCAATGATAATAATACATTCTTCATATTGCAGTGATGTTCATCACTCGGCTCGCAACCGCGAAATACAGCGTCAAGCTCCCGGCATCTACAATCGTCGTAACTATTGGCGAGGCCATCAGTGCAGGGTCAAACCCAAGCGACTTGGCCAGCAGCGGCAGCATTCCTCCCACAGTCTGCGCGAATATCACCGTCCCGAACAAACTTATTCCCACTATTATTGAGAGCAGAAGGTCTCCGCTCATCGCGTACTTGTAGGCGAAATTCACGATTGCCAGCCCGCCGCCGACCATCAGACTCACCCGCAGTTCCTTAATCAGCACCGTAAAGGCATCCCTCAATTTCAGTTCGCCTACTGCTATTCCGCGAATTACCAGCGTCGATGACTGCGAGCCTGCGTTTCCGCCGGTGTCCATCAGCATTGGGATTGAGGCTATCAGTGCCGGAAATGCCGCAAACACTGCCTGATAATGCGTAAGAATTGCTCCGGAAAATGTCGCGGAAATCATAAGCACCATCAGCCAGATTACACGTTTCTTCGCCAGCTCGCCAACCCCCATATCAAGATAAGGCTCGTCCATCGGAAGCATTGCCGCCATCTTGTGGAAGTCCTCCGTGCTCTCCTCCTCCAAGACCTCCATTGCGTCGTCTACCGTAACAATTCCGACCAGATGATTCTGCGAGTCAACAACAGGTATAGCCATGAAGTCGTACTTCTGGAACAGCTCCGTAACCTTTTCGCGGTCATCGTTCGTGTTCACGCTGATAATGTTTGTATCGGTCATTATGTCGCATATCTTGTCCTCGTACTTCGAGAGCAGCATTGTCCTAACCGTTACAACTCCGATTAATATTCCTTTAGGGTCAGTAACGTAGCAGGTGTAGAGCGTCTCCTTGTCCATGCCTACCTCGCGTATGTGCCTGAAGGATTCTTCAACGTTCATATCCGGCCGCAGGGAAATGTACTCCGTCGTCATTATGCTTCCTGCTGAATCCTCCTGATACTGCAATAACTGGTTGATGCCCTTGCGGGTCTCGGGGCTGGCACTCTCCAGAATGCGCTTCACCACGTCAGCCGGAAGTTCCTCCACCAGGTCAGCGGCATCATCGAGGAAAAGTTCATCGACAATCCGGCCAAGTTCGGGGGCTGTCAGCTGTGAGACCAGGGCTTCCTTTGTGTCGGGCGAAAGATAGGCGAAAACCTCTGCGGCCATGTCCTTGCGGAGTGCCCTGAAGAGAATTACCCGCCCTTCCGGTTCAAGTTCTTCTACGGCATCGGCTATATCGGCTTCGTTCATGTCCTCAGTGATAAGGCGAAGTTCTTTTACGTTCTTGGAATCTACGAGGGATTTTATGCGTTCAATCATGGTTATGACTACCTCCGTTGTGGGATAAGCAGAATTTTATCACGCACATATTTTTCTGCACACAACAACGCCGGCTCCCGGGAAATTGCTTATAATATGCATATTCCAATAAGGAGGCACAAATTGATTAAAGGATTACGTGATTATCAGGCTAAAGCAATCAGGGATGTGTTTGAATGGCTCAATGAAAACAAAGGCAATCCTTGCATCGTTGCTCCCACAGGTTCAGGAAAAGCGTGGATATGTGCCGGACTCTGCGAGGACTTCCTGCAGAGAAACCCTAAGGGCAAAATTCTGGTGCTGTCTCACGTCAAAGAGCTGCTCGTTCAGGACGCAGATAAAATCCTTGAAGTGTGGCCTGACGCTCCGCTCGGAATATACAGTGCAGGGCTTGGCAGCAAGGAAATTGACACAATCACCGTTGCCGGGATTCAATCCGCGTGGAAGAAGGGCGGAGACTTAGGGAAGATTGACCTAATAATCGTCGATGAAGCTCACCTGATCTCCAACAAAGACTCCGGAATGTACAGAAAACTCTTCGCGGATTTGCAGGAGATTAATCCGTCAATGAGGGTTATCGGCATGACAGCTACCCCCTACCGTCTGGGGCAGGGAATGCTCACGGAAGGCAAGGAAGCAATTTTCAGTGCCCTGCTTGAGGCCGCTACGATTGAACAGCTCGTTGATCGGGGATTACTGGCCAAACTGACATCGACATTCACGGACATGAAACTTGACGTTGAAGGTGTTCGGAAGGTTCAGGGTGATTATGAGAAGCAGGAACTCGAAGCTCGCGTTGACAACGCTAATAACAACACGCGCATAGTAGAGGAAACGATAAGCAGGGCCGGAGACCGTCGGGCATGGCTGATATTCTGCGTGAGCGTCCCGCACGCCGAGAAAATGAGGGATGAATTTATTGCTCACGGCGTTAATGCAGAAGTGATTACAAGCAAGACATCAAACAGGGAACGCGAACGTATATTCGAGGACTTCAAGTCAGGGAAGATACGCGCCCTAACTAACGTAGGAATAGCTACGACCGGGTTCGACTACCCGGATATAGACGTTATTGTTATGGCGAGACCTACGCTGTCTCCCGGCCTGTACATGCAGATGAGCGGAAGGGGAATGCGCGTCAAAAGCGAGGGGCATCATAAGGACTGCCTGGTGCTGGACTTTGCGGGCAACATCGAGCGGCACGGAGCAATCACGAAAATTATTCCGCCCCGGCGTATGCCCAACCGCCATAAGTCCGAAAGCCAGCCGCTAGGTGCAATGTTCAAGAAGTGTCCTAATTGCCGCAAAGTCATCATGAACCGTGCGAAGATATGCGTGCACTGCGGATATATGTTCACCGAACTTTCTGACCTGAACAAGACTAAGGACATTATGGGTACACAGGAAATCAAGCTGCCACCTGAAGAAATTCCGGAAGGGATTACACGCATGAGGGTGTACAAATGGTTCTGGAAGGTGTATTACTCAAAGAAGGACGGAACCCCAATATTGAGGGCTGATTTCTACAGTTCCGACCTTATGCAGGGCCCTAAACTGCTATTCTTGAAGCTGCTGCACCCCGAACCGGAGAAGAGCAAGGCATACGAGAGGCTAAGGAGTCTTCTGCAGGGAGTGAAAATTCCGCCAATGTCAGAGATTAACAGCGCGAGGGCACTTCACATTCTGGCTGATGCCATCAATAAAGACTTCAAACCCCCGCTGTGGATTGACTACAAGCAGTCGGAAAAATACACGACTATCATTAATTGGGGCTGGTATTAGTGAGCGCGTAGACGAAGTACGTTACGGCTAAAAGGTCTGCGCTACCGCTGGGGCTGATGTTGCGGGCGATGAACGTTTTATCCAGACTGCGGACGCTCGCAATTGTTGGTTTGCCGGCAATAACTGCTTTCACAGCATCAAATACTTCTACTATGGTGCGTACACTGTGGCGCGAAATTATGTTAGTGTCGCAATTCAGAGCCATTATGTGCAGGAGCGTAAAGGCTAAAGCGTCGTTAATATTGTGTCCGTCAGCGAGATATTTTTTCAGGGCGGGGAGTCCTTCGTTTCTGACGAGGGGGTAGCCCGCCTCAGCTTCTCCTCGTATTCCGGTGAAGCCATAGAGAATGTACACAATCTCGCCCTTCGTGGGTTTGCGCTTAGTCCTGATTCCCGCAAAGTCCCGCTCGCACAATCCTGCGCACACATGCCCGGCAAGAAGCAATATCTCTTCAGCGGTAAAGCTCTCTCCTGCTCCAGCAAAATACCCGGCACAAGCACTCACCACTCCCAGCGAGAATATCTCTCCCTTGTGGGTGTTGATGCCTCCTGTTGCCTCGAACATGTCCCGTTCTGCCAAAATACCTATTCTCCGCAATTCGGGGAACAGGTCAGCCGGAGCAATACCCTCACGTCCCGCAACAATCCCGGCTTCCGCAAAATCGTCAAAGCATCTTCTGAGTCCTGCGGCACTCTTCAGGAAAGTGAAGAAGCCCATATCGCTATGGGCTCCTGAATTTTTGCGGTCAACGAGTCCGGGCTTGGGAGTTACTGACACTTCAACAAGCATAGCCTCAAGTGCCAGTCTCCCGATGTCCTTACTCGTCATCGTTTTCGTCTTCATACTCTTCGTCCTCGTCGTTATCGCCGTATTCCCTGCCTCTGAACTTTGCCCAGAGAATACGCACGCGCCACACCACTTTGTACGCGGCAGGTATCGAGATCATTGCGAGCATTCCTCCGGCGATAAGTCCTCCAATTGCGACGACAGCTATCGGCCTCTTCATCTCGCTTCCTCTTCCTGTAGAAAGCAGGGGCAGAAGCGACACAACCGACGTAACTACCGCCATCAACAGCGACTTGAACCTGACATGACACGCTTCCTCGACGGCCTCGTAGGGGTGAGTGCCCTTCAGCCTCAGGACTTCTGCGTAATCGACAACAACAATTGCGTTGTTCACGACCATTCCGACGAGCATTATCATTCCGATTAAGGCGAATATCGAGATGTTGACCTCAGAGATGAGCATTGCAGGAACAACTCCTATTGCCGCCATCGGTACGGTAGCCAGAATTATCACGCTGTACGTCCATGATTCAAGGATAGCCGCAACTACAAGGTAGGTTACCACGATTGCGATAACCAGCGTACGCAGAAGCTCGGTGAAGTTTTCCGCCATGTCCTCCTGCTCGCCGCCGAAGTTTATGGTTACTCCTGCGGGAAGGGTCATGCTGTTTACGACCTCGCGCATTCTCGCGTTGCCCTCACCCGAAGTGATGTAGCGGACGTTGCCGGTAACAACCACTGCTCTCTGGCGTTCAACCCTCTGAATTTCCGTAGGCGAGTCGCTCCAGGCAATATCTGCCATTTCGTCGAGCGGAACAAGCCCGTAACTTGTCATTATCGGCAGTTCGTGGGCGTTGAAGATGTCGCTGGCCTTGTCTCGGGTGATTCGGGCCTTGATGTCGTACTCGTAGCCTCCCTGGCGGAATTTCCCTGCATCCCTGCCTATAAGGTAGCCTCTGACGATTCCGGCCAAGTCCGAAATGTTCAGGCCCAAAGGTGCGAGTCTCCAGCGTATGGGCTGAACCTGAAGCTCCGGCTTGCCCATCTCCATACCGATCGTGAGGTCCCTCACTCCCGGAACGCTTCTTCCGCGTGCCTGAATCTCCTCCGCTACTCCGTAGAGCACGTTCAAGTCCTCACCCTTCACCTGAATCTCTATCGGGTTGCCGAATCCTGAACGCGTCGCTGAAATCGAGATCTGCACTCCCGGAAGACTCGTCAGGTATGGACGTATTTTGTCTGCCACCACTTCGGTTGAAGGTCTGCCAGGTTCATCGTTCATGTACAGTGCGACTTGTGCTTCACTGATGGAATTACTCCTCATTGAACTTGCTACGGTTGATACGACGTTGCGGATGTACTTCTTCTCAGGAAGAGTGTTGATGTATTCCTCTACCTGATAAACAAGGTCTGCCGTCCTGTGTATTGAGGAGTTGTTGTCCAGAGTGAGGGTTATCCTGACTGTTCCGTCGTCCATCGTCGGGGTGAACTGAGTCCCGATGAACCCTCCCAGCTTCAATGAACCGTAAGTAGCAAGGATTGTGAATATCACTGTGAGCATAGGAAACCTCATCGAGAGGTGAAGGATTATGAAGAACAAATCCCTGAATCCGTCAAATATCCAGTTCCACCAGCCCGTAAGAATCTTGCCGATTAACGGAAGCTCTGCCGCGTTACCCTTCTGTTTCTTGATGCGTGCGGCAAGGCAGGGAGTTACGGCCATCGTTACCCACAGCGAGAAGGCAGTTGCGTAGACGATCGTAACCGCGTAGGGCTTGAGGAACTGTCCCGCAATCGTGGACATCAACGCAACCGGCATGAACACTCCCAAGTTCGTAAACACTCCGGCCAAGACGGACATTGAGATTTCGACGGTGCCTTCCTCTGCGGCCTCGAAAGGCTCATAGCCCATATCCCGGAAGCGGTAAATGTTCTGAATGATAAGTATTGCGTTCATGACCAGTGTACCCATCGAGAGGGCAAGGCCGAGCGTGCTCATGAGGTTTAGTGTGTAGCCGTGCATCTGCAGCGGAACGAATGTAGCCGCAAACGCAACAGGCATTGAGAACGCGACGATGAACGTAGCCGAGAATCTCCCCAAGAAGAGGTAAATCACTAACGCGGTGAGTGCTATACCGATTGCTGTATCGCGGATAATGTTCTTGACCGCCGACTCGACGAAGCCCGTATCATCGTAGGTGTACTCATACGTGAAATCCGGAAAGTCCCTCATTGTGCGGGTCATCAGCCGCTTAATCTGTCTTCCTGCCTCCACAACGTCAGCGTTCGAGCGCGGGCTTATCCTGAGCTGAACGACAGGATGACCGTCCGCGCGGGCCATACTGCGCTGGTCTTCTTCACCGTCAACCACTTCACCAAGCATAGACAGTCTGACGGGCTGGCCGTTTGGCGTGGGAATCAGTATGTCTTCGAGCTGTTCTACCTCGTTGAACTCTCCCATCAGGCGCAAGGAAACTTCGTCCTGTCTCTGCGTGATGTATCCTGACGGAGTGGTCTGGTTGTTGGCGGCTACGACGTTGCACACCTGCATGTAGTTGATGCCGTAGTCGCTCAGTGCCGCAGGGTCAAGGTTGACGTGTATTTCTCTGTCCCTGCCTCCGGTAACGTCAACGCGACCTACTCCCTCAACCCTAGCAACTACAGGCTGGATTCTGTCCTCAATCATTTTCTTGGCCGTCTTCTCTGGCATTGACGATGTGAACGAGATTATCAGGAAGGGCTGTGCGCTGATGTCGAACTTGCTGGATACAGGCTCGTCCGCATCATCAGGAAGGTCCGGGACTTTTGCCTTGACCTTGTTGTTCACGTCGACAAGTGCAAGGTCTGGGTTAGTTCCTGACTCCATTTCGACAGCGACCATCGAGATACCCTCGATTGAGTAGGTCGTTATGGATTTCAGGTTCTCAAGGTCAGCGAGCGCGTCCTCCAACGGCTTGCTGATGAGCTGTTCAATTTCGTTAGGGCCTGCTCCCTGATAAACAGTACGTACAAGGACAAACGGCAGCTCGACATCAGGATAAAGGGTAACTCCGAGCGTGGAATAGCTGGAAATTCCGAGCAGTATCCACACCACGACGGAGCACCACGTAAAAACGGGATGGTAAATGCAGAACCTTATGAAACCGCGCATAAATTACCCCTCATTAGCATTGTTGCTGTTGGCTACAGGTGTGCGGGAAATTTCCGCTCCGTCATAAAGAAGCCTGTTTCCGCTGGTGATAAGCTGGTCGCCCGGCTTCAGTCCCGACGTAACAATTACTCTTCCTTCGCGGCCCTCACTTGTCGTTATTGGAGTGAGTTTTGCCTTGTTGCCGTCAGCAATGTAGACCGACTGAGTATTTCCGCGATAGATGACTACGTTTGAGGGAATGACCACAACGTTGTACAGACTGCTCACCATGAATCTGCCCTCCAGGTACGTACCGGGAAGGATACCAGAGTTTTCCGGCAGGCCGACGACTACGGGATAGAGTCCTGAGCCTGATTGTGCTTCTGGGCTTATGCGCTTAACGAAGCCTGTGTGTTTCTGGCCGTCAACATAAATTTCTACGGGAGTCCCGCCGTGTATTCTGATAACGTCCCTCTTCGAGACCATCAGCTCGGCTTCCATTTCCTTCGGGTCAACAATTGATAGGAGGGTTCTTCCGGCTTCGGCAATTTCTCCTGGCTCAACGTTACGTGCTGAGACTATGCCGTTGATGCTGGCCTTGAGGCTTGTGCGCTGTAACGACGACTGCGTGGTCTTGAGTGAGGCTTCTGCTGTCTTGACGCGTGAATACGCCGCATCGACCTCGCTCTTCGAAATACCGCCTTTTGCGTTTAACTGCTTGAGCCTGTTGTAGTTGAGGACTGCCTCGTCGTAGGCGGTTTTGCCGGACTGAACCTGTGCTCCCCTCGCGGCGACCTGAAGGGTGATTAGAGTCTGCCCTGCCTTCACGGGGCTTCCTACGTCGACGTTGACGCTCCTGACTATTTCGCGCTCATAGGTGGTGATGTTCTGTGTGTGTGCACTCTTGGCCTGGCCGTAATAGCTCCGCCAGGTCTCCCAGTTTGTTGTTGTTACTATCTGTGTCTCAACGGGATAAACTGTAACTGTTTCAGTCTCTAACGAACGTAAATTTGCTGCTGCCTGTGCTAACTTTGCTCTAACCTGAGTACTTACCATGAAGCCTGTTCCGACTAGCAATAATACCCATAGCAATATACGAATGCGAGTAAAGAACTTCAGCATTAAGCGGATCGCCTCCATATAAAATTTTGTTGTGAATAATTGTGAAATCGCATTATAGCATAGCGCGTATATATCACAGTGTTATGAATATGTTGTGAAAAAATGAAAAGGGTCAGTGCAGAAAAGTTTTCTGGTAGAATATAGGAAGTTCCGGTTGTAGTGGAACAGGATGACCCCGGAGATAATCTGCCGGGGGTTGTCGAAGGGACTTATTTCTCCCCGGCAGTTATGGGGGTGAAAAGATGAAAGACTGGATTAAGCTGTTGATTGAGTTAATCAAGGCTATTACGGCCCTCATCAATTCAATTAAGAAATAATGCGCTCGTAACTATCCGATTTGGTCTTCTTTCGGTTATGGGTGCTCCGCCCTTAGCCGATGGCCAATTTAGCTTCTCGTCCGCGTCATCCCGGACACCTCTATTCAGTATTATACCATTTTGGCATCCATACTATACATGTCTGCAAAGCAAGCTATCCCGCAAATAAAGCACATCAATGAATAAATACCTCAAGATTCTCTTCAGTTTACGCTTTGCCCTGAACATCAGTGTCGGTTTTGTCGTCACCAAAGCGAGAGTTGCGTCCCTCTTGAAAGAACTCACGTCAAAATGCTTGCGCTTGTCGAGAAGTTCCATCTTCATCTCAAACGGAAAGTTCACTCCTTCAGGATAAATGTATGAAGGCGAGATGAACTTTAAGCTGCTACTCTTCTCAATAACATATTTGTTCAGATGGGATTCATCGTGCCATAATGCTATTTTTCTGTTTGCTAAATCCTCATCTATTCTTGACTGCAGTACTTCAGACATGTACAAGAATTTATCAGTATGTCCGCAGAACAGAGACCCCATAACGTATTTTTCGCCGGCATTGTACGGAATGTAAGCCCGAGATTTCCTGTCCCGCTCATACGTGAAAAATCTGGGCTTTACGTTCCAGAAAAAGGGATGAATCCCAACAGTAAGCTCCTGTGTGTCATCTGGCAGGAACTCTTCCTCATGAATTACTTTGCGGCAGACAAGATTAGCATTTGAGAACATGAGGTAGTCGTTGTTGATGAGTTCGTCTTTGATTTTCGTGAAGTAGTGGAATCTCAGAAGGGTAATCAGCGGCCAAGGGAGTGCATCAATGTGATAAATATTAGTCCCCCCCCCCTCTGTATATTCTGCGTACCATCGGTGAACACATAGTAATTCTTCACCGTGTCAGGCAGAAACTTTTCCTCGAAAGATTTGTGAAAACCTTCCCAGAACCTGCAATAATTTCCAGTGCATATGTACAATATCCCTATACTCTTGCTCAATTTCTAACACCTCCGTAATTTTTCATGTCGCCCCTGCACGTTACGACCTCATAGCCTATTTGCCGCATCCTATTACTCAGGCATTCACGGCACTGCGCAGACTCCTCGCCCGTGCAAATCTTGTTGTCGTAAAGCTCATACTTCTTCCGGACACCCACAGGCGATAAGTTCGGCATCACTACGTTAGCTCCGGACATTATGCCCTTCTCGCGCCCCAGCGGGTCAATTGTCCCGAGAGCGGTCGTCGCAGGAAGAAGCACAGGCGGGTGAATCAGCCTGATAACCGACAGCAGATAGCACGTAAGCTCCAATTTTCCGGCTGGGTAATCCTTGAACGGCGTATCCTTGTGCGGAATGAACGGCCCAATCCCGCACATCTCAGGGTGAAATTCCTCGATGAACTTCAAGTCCTTAGCTATATGCTCTGCAGTCTGAAATGGACTACCGACCATAAACCCGCACCCAACTGCATAACCCAGTTCACGCAGTTCACGCAGACACTTCATCCTGTTCTGCCACGACATCGCCTCAGGATGAAGCCGCGAATAGTGCTCAGGGTCAGCTGTCTCGTGCCTCAGTAAATACCTGTCCGCCCCGCATTCACGCAAATACGCATAACTCTCACGCGAACGCTCACCCATCGACAGCGTTATTGCACAATCAGGATACCTCGCCTTAATCTCACGCACTACCCCGCCCAAAACTTCATCGCTGAAGAATGAGTCCTCCCCTCCCTGAAGCACAAACGTCCTGAAGCCCAATTCATACCCTTCATCTGCACACGAGAATATCTCTTCAGGCGTAAGGCGGTAACGCTCGCAGTTCGTGTTGCTTCTCCTGATTCCGCAGTATAGGCAGTCGTTGCGGCAGATGTTCGAGATTTCGATTAAGCCCCTCACGTAAACATCATTGCCGTAGATTTCCCGGCGGGTCTTTACCGCGAATGAACGGAGAAGTTTAGCGGAGCCTTCATCACGATTCACAATGAGGGATTCATATTCGCTCAGGGTGAGTGAATGAGACTCCGCCAGCTTGCGGATTAATCCTTCAATCACTTGGAGAAAGCGGCCTTAACGCTAACGCCCTCAAGATTGCCGATACGTCCTGAGAGTGCGGAAATTGCGTCCTGCGGAGCGTCGAGGGCAATGCTTATCAGGTTAATGTTCTTGGGTTTGTAGGGAAGTCCCATTCTGCCGATGATGTAATCCCGGTATTCGTGAAGTATTGCGTTAAGTTCTTCAACTGCGCTTGTGTTTTCGACGATAATGCTCATCACTGCAACACGTGTTTCCATTTTTTTGCCTCCTGTTTGCTGCTGGGATTTATTGTGAAAATTATACTATATGGGCAATTCTTCCGGCACATACTGAAACGGGACTCGCCGCGTCAAATATTCTTCGCGTATTGACTCCTGAAATTTTCCCGCTATAATGTTTGGCGTAACGAACAAATGAGATACGCAATCGATGGCGAAGACCTTAACCTGCAAAAAGGACTTGCTAAAACGATTTGTGAATTTAAAGCCCTCGTTCTTGTTCGATCGTTTAATAGTTTTACCCCCCTCAAAAAAGAAGGAGAGACCCCATTTGCTTGAAGGCCTCCCTTTTTTTTGCGCTATAATTCCCACCAAAAAAGGAGAGTCAACAAAAACTTTGCGAATACTATTCTGTTCTGATGCATTAGTCATTGACGGTATCACAAGCTATATCCTGAATACAGGTGCTGCACTGAAAAAAGCAGGCCATGATGTCGCTGTACTTGGCCGCTGGGCCGGAGTTAAGGGCTTTCAGCGACGCTACAGGCAGGAAGGATTTACGGTGATTACCTGTCCTTCGGCAGGAGTAGGCAACATGTACTTTGACATGCGGGCAAAATTATTCAGGCCCGACGTAATCATGACCGACCCGCGACGTTCATTCCCCCTTGCCACACGCATAAAACGCCTCACTAACGCACCGATTATCACGTCCTTTCTTGATCCTGTCGACAAGACCGACAAGCCCGGACGAGACATCGCTTCCCTCGTGAAATTCAGCGATGCATGGACAGCGTTTGAGCCGGGCATTCTGGAACAGCTTCACGAACTCGGCGAGAATGTCCCTATCGTGAAGATGCCCCGCCCTGTCGATGTACTGTTCTCTCCGTCGGAACTGCCTGCGCGCGAAAACTTCAGCATATTGTGTTTTGGCAGACTGAGCAGGTACAAGACTCCTGGCATATTCCACATTTTGGACAACATAGAGAGAATCCAGAAACACATTCCGGATTTCAGAATAACTATTCTGGGCGGAGGAGGCTGGCGATTATGGAAGTTCAAGCTGATGGCTCACAGGCTCAACAAGCAGGCAGGAAGGCAGTGCGTTAAAGTTCTGGGGGCACAGGATAATCCGCGCAGGTACATCGAGGCGGCTAATGTGGTGTTTGCTTCTGCTACGAGTGCTATGGAAGCCGCGTACTCAATGAGGCCGGTGATTGCGATGTGTTCGGGATATTTCGGGCAGGTAAAGGCTGAGAATCTGGACGCGGCGGTCAGAAGCTATTTCTCGGAGCGTTACGTCAAAGAGGACTTTTCGGGGCTGATTGATGACCTGTTCAGAATTTATGACGAATATAATGATGAAGGGTTCAGGGAAGATTTGCGGAAGGTATCCCGTGAATTAGGAAAAGAGTTTGCGGCAGAAGAGACACTCAGGAGTTTTGACGAAATCACACAAAAAATGTCCGGCATTCAACGGCACCCGAAGAATTCTGCTTAGTGCTGCTCCCTTCCGGGCCTGACACGATTCGCAGGTCTCCGCCGCGCTGAGCCGGACGCTGAATATTCTATCACACTCCGAGCAATTCACACCATATAGCATTGCCGAGCCTCATACCCTTTGGGCTGAGTGCTATACGCTCAGGTGTCATGATGAAAAGGTCAGAGGGCATTTCCAGCAGGACAGCTTCAATTTCGGGCATAATGTCTTTTCTGGGGATGCCCCATTTTGTGCGCAAAGATAGTATCGCAAGCTCAATAACTCTTTCACGCGGAGATAGAGTCTCACGTTCCGGTTCAGTACCGGATAGCCACGCTTCGAGCGTTCGGGGATTGGTGATTCTCACACCGTCAATGTAGCCAGAAGCAGAAGGCCCCAGCGCAATAACTTCCGAGTGATTCCAGTAAGCGATGTTGTGGCTACACTCTGAACCTTCACGCGCAAAACTGGATATTTCGTACTGGAAAAAGCCGTGTTTCGGCAGAAAATACTGTGCGTACCTGTAGAACTTATAGCCCGCAGCGTTAAGGTCATCATCGCCGTAAATTCTGCCCATAGGTGTATCCGGCTCAAGGGTGAGCTGGTAAGTTGAGATGTGCGAGACGTAATTCATGACGGTGCGGAGTGAATAGTCCCAACTTCTGAGGGTCTGGCCTGGCGTGGCGAAAATCAGGTCGCACGACAAATTCAGCCCCGAGTCCCTAACAATCTCCATAGCACGAACAGCCTGACGTGAATCGTGAATGCGGCCAAGTGCCTTTAGCTCGTCATCGTTGAGGCTCTGAACTCCCAGACTAATCCGCGAAAAATTATTGTCCCTGAGAAATTCGGCGTGCTCTTCCGTCAATGAGTTTGGGTTAGCCTCAGCGGTAGCTTCCGTGAGTTCTGACAGGTCGAAGCTGTGGCGGATTATAGTCATCAGCTTTTGCCATTGAGGCATCGTTAGAACTGTCGGAGTCCCTCCGCCGATGTAGAGCGTCCTGATTTTTGCTCCTGAATACTTTTCCGCTTCACGAGCTATCCCTTCAAGCCACGCAGAGATATTCCTGTCGTCCGCTATTACGCTGTAGAACGAACAGTAGCCGCACTTTTTCTCGCAAAAGGGAACGTGAACGTAAAGGCTGCTCTCCCTCCCCTGCGATAAGGGGAGGGCCGGGGAGGGGTCGATTAGATAGCTCTTCACTTCTCGCCCGTATCCACCTGCATGAACGCCAAAAATGCCTCCTGCGGTATCGCGACTTTCCCGATCTGTTTCATCCGCTTCTTGCCCTCCTTCTGCTTCTCGAGGAGTTTTCTCTTGCGCGTAATATCCCCCCCGTAGCACTTGGCCAGCACGTCCTTGCGCAATGCCTTCACGTTCACACGCACAATCACCCTGCGACCGATTGAAGCCTGTATCGGAATCTCGAACAATTGCGACGGGATTAACTCCTTCAGCTTCGTAACGACAGCATGACCGCGATTGTACGCCGCGTCCTTGTGGCAGATGAACGAAAACGCGTCAGCTGCCTCACCGTTCACCAGAATATCAACCCGCACCAGTTCAGAAGCACGTAATCCTATCAGCTCATAGTCGAGAGAAGCATAACCGCGAGTCTGTGATTTCAGCTTGTCGTGGAAGTCTACGATAAATTCCGACAAGGGCATTTCGTACACAAGACGCACCCTCTCCGGCGTAATGTAATCCATCGATTTGTACGTGCCGCGTTTGTCCTGCACCAGCTGCATAACTCTTCCCGTAAACTCTGACGGCATAAACACTGACAGCCTGATATACGGTTCACGTATCTCCGCAATTTCGCTCGGATCCGGAAAATCTGAGGGTCTGTGTGCCTCGATTATCTCTCCTGAAGATTTCACAACCTCGTAAATTACGTTCGGGGCAGTCGCAACAAGTTCAACACCGTATTCCTCACGCAGTCTCTCCCTCACAACGTCCATGTGAAGCAGTCCCAAAAATCCGCACCTGAACCCGAAACCCAATGCCTCCGAACTTTCCGGCTCATAGGTTACGGCAGAATCATTCAGGCACAACTTTTCGAGGGCATCCCGCAATTGCGGGTAGTTGTCGCGCTCAACAGGATAGAACCCGCAGAACACTACGCTCTTCACTTTCTTGTAGCCTGGCAGCGGGGAACTTGCAGGGTTATTTGCGTCAGTGATCGTGTCGCCTACCTGAGCTTCAGCAAGAGTCTTAATGCTCGCAGTGATATACCCGACCTCTCCAGGCCCTAACTGTGCTACAGGCTCAAAGCCCGGACGGAAGACTCCCGCTTCGTTCACGGGATAAGTTATTCCGTTGGACATGAACATAATGTTTTGCCCGGCCTTTATCGTCCCGTTGACTACCCTCACGTAGCAGATTACCCCTCTGTAATTGTCGTAGACCGAGTCGAAAATCAATGCTTGAAGCGGTGCATCAGGATTGCCTTCCGGTGCGGGAATGTCGCTCACGATTCGTTCGAGTATCTCCGGAATCCCCTCGCCTGTCTTTGCGCTGGCCAAGACACCATCAGAAGCATCTATACCCACAACTTCGGAAATTTCCTGCTTTGCGTTGTCGGGACGTGATGACGGTAAATCTATCTTGTTGATGACCGGCAGAATCTCTAGGCCCTGTTCGACAGCCTGATATGCATTCGCGACGGTCTGGGCTTCAACTCCCTGCGTTGAGTCCACAACGAGAAGTGCTCCTTCGCACGCCGCAAGCGAACGCGATACTTCGTAGGCAAAATCCACGTGGCCGGGAGTGTCTATCAGATTCAGAATGTAGTGTTTGCCGTCTTGGGCTGTGTAATCCATTCTGACAGGCACCAGCTTAATCGTTATGCCACGTTCGCGCTCAAGGGTAAGCGAGTCAAGAATCTGAGCCTTCATGTCGCGTGAAGCTATTGTGCCGGTAGCCTCTAAGAGTCTGTCGGCAAGTGTGGATTTTCCGTGATCTATGTGGGCTATTATGCAAAAGTTCCGTATGTTGTTCATTCAATAATCACCTGCGCAATAATATATCACGCCTTCTTCTCAGCTAAACAGGTATGTGATTATGTCGAGTATGTTATTCACCTGCGAAGAGTCCCTGACTCCGGTTTTGCACCACACCGCAAAATGCTCGCAGTTGTTCAATGCAAGGTTGTAGCCTCCCTGTCCTAGCCGGCTCCTTGCGCGTTCAACCGTCTCCTCTCCGGAATAGAGGTGATAGTCTTTCAGCTTGAGGGATTTGACCGTCTGCCAGAGCTTGAAGAGTCCTTTTTCGGTGCTGGGATGCGCTATCAATTGGGGCTGTTCCGGAAAATCGCACACGCTGAAATTTTCCGCACCGTTCAGGAACTCGGCAAGTGTAGTCTCGCGGACAATACCGTTGAAGTCATCCGGGCCGTTTGCGCCAGTGTAGTGAATGACGTGGTTCGAGTCCGCAGCGTAGACTCCGTAGTGGGAATACAGCCCGCGATTTACGCGTATAACGTCGCCGTTCTTGGGCTTGCTGGGACGAAAATTTGCGGCCTCGTGATTCTTGAGGGCTTCGGCACCGGCATTGAGGAGCATTGAGAGCAGAGAGCTTTGCGTCATGCCGTATTACTCCAGTCCGTCAGAAGTACCAGCACCGAAAAATTCATCGAGCTTGTCTTTTGCCCGAGCCTTCACTTCGTCGTCGACATATGCTTTTGCCATAACCAGAGCCGCAGTTATTGCCGCCAGGTCATCGGTGAAACCCAGACCTGGAATAATGTCCGGAATAATGTCTATCGGCAGGATGAAGTACCCCAGTGCCGCAATGATTGCCGCCTTGATGTGTGCAGGGCATGAAGGATTCTTCATGACGTAATACAGCTGCAATGCCTTGTAGATGATAGTTTTTCCGGCACTCTTCAGGACTCCTTTCACCTTGTCCCAAAAATCATTGTCCGAATAATGCTTTGCGTACTTAGGGTTGAACTGTTCGAGCTGTTCTGCCATTGTGTGCCTCCTCTATCTGTTTTCTACGCTCACAGTGAAAGTTACCTCGTCGGTGTAATTTCCTGCGGGCTTACCTGTGTAATCCGCAACGTCTGCTCCCATAGTCCTGGCCGTTACTGTTTCTGCGTTAAGCTCATCGGGCAAAAATTCCCACGAAGTGACTTCCGCTCCGCTGTCCTTTGACCTTAATGTGTAATCTATGGTCTGTCCTCTTTCGGACTTCAAGGCCCAATCGTTCGATGATGCTGCAGAAATTTTGAGCTTCTTCACCGGATTGAATGTTCTGCTGGTGCTTTCGGGGTTATGCTTGGCCGAAATGCCGCCTTCGATTACGTTCCAGCCCGTACCTGTTACGCTGAGAGGGGCAGGAATTGAGAGAATGTAGCTTGAGTCGTAAGGATACTCGAGTGTTCCGATTGTTGGAGGGTCAAGCCTGGAATTTCCGAGTATGTCATTAGCAGGAGCACCCGAGTTTGTCCCGGCGTCGACAAGCACGCTCAATTCCGGGTTATCTGCCAGCGCAAAAACTGTGTGAGTTACTCCTCTGACTACAGAAGATGACACAACAGGAGTCCAGCTTGCGGGAATGTACACGGCATTGGTGATATTCGCGAGGGTGATTCCTTCAGGCAAAGCGCAGTGGTCGAAAAGACCTGACCCGTTCGAACTGCCATAGACCAGTGAATTTTTCACGGAAGATGCTCCGAACTCATTAGTGCCGTTGCTGATGAGTGAGCAGTTCACGAAATCAGGGACAGCTTCCGCATCGCAGAGAATACCGCCGGAATTTTGAGTGAGTGAGCAGTTTGTGAATGATGGAGTGCCTGAGATTACGTGAAGGGGGTTCCCTGTGGTGCTGGTGATTGTGCAGTTCGTGAATGACGGAGTTCCGGAAAACACGCACACTCCTTCGCCGCCGGTGCCAGTTATTGCGCAATTGGTGATTGCCGGATTTCCCGCAATACTCAAAGCAGAATCGTTCGCGTTCGTCATGATGAAGCCGTCGATATGTGAGTCTGAGGTTATGTTCATGATTTTGACGCTGTTGTTGCCGTCAAGAATGGAGGGAGAATTTCTGCTGTAGAGGTTTTCTTCATTCACGGTGAATCCTCCGTAAAGTTTGATGTTGCGGCCAAGCTCAAGAGGTGCAGTCAGAGTGTAAGTTCCTCCGCCGACGTAAACCACATCTCCCGAAATGCTGTCCTTTATGAACGCAGAGAGAGCAGTTAATTTTGACGCTTTGGTCCAGCAGGATACGTCATAGTCTCCAGAAGTCTTGAGGTAGTTGATGTTTTCGCCGCTGCCTGCATTCACGACGTAGTACACTCCAGCACCTTCGACTGCTCCGATTGACGGCGGAAGCCTGCGGGGAATCCAGAGCTGGTCAATCTCTGGTGCGGAGTCGGATGTTCCTGCGGCGAAGATAGGCTTCAACTCTGGATTGTCGTCCAATGCGTAGACAGTGTGAGTGACTCCGTTGACCGTAGCCTCCGAGATTTTGGGATTGTCCCAATTTTTGAGGGTGATTGTGTTTGTGCCGCCGGTGATGTTTGACGGCAAAGCGCAGTTAGTGTAGTTGAAGACCGCTACCGTATAATCTCCTATTCCGATAAGTTTGTCGGCATCATTATTCCAGATAAGAGAGTTCGTGAGACTGACTGCACACTGGTTGTTGTAGAACTCCAGACCATCGCCAGCCTTCAGGTTATTCGCTATTGTACTGTTCAGAAGGTTAATCTTGCCATTTCCGCAGTACATTCCTGCACCGCTAATTGTTGCTTCGTTGCTGGTTATTGTGCAGTTGGTTATATCAAGCACAGCACTTTTCCCGTCAGCATACACGCCTCCTCCGTTTTTGGTTTTATTGCCAGAGATTGAGCAGTTCTTCATGTTGAGCTTCACTGTGCCATCGACATATAGGCCTCCTCCGCTGGATGTTCCTGTGTTGTTAGTGATGGAGCAGTTAGTTATTGTCGGGTTAGCTTTGCCTAATATGTACAGTCCGCCTCCGGTTCCTGCAGAGTTATTCGTGATGGAACAGTTTGTGATTGTCGGGGAGCACTTGGTGATAGATATACCTCCGCCGAAAGAGCTTTTGGCACCTTTTCCGTCTGTTATTGCCAGTCTGTCGAGCGTAACGTCTGCGGTAATTTCAAGAACTTGTGTTTCGTTGTTGCCGCTAAGGATTGTCGGAGAAGATTCATCACTTCGTTCATATATCGCCTGTTCGCTCCCGCTGAAACCTCCGTAAATCGTTACAGCCTTGCTTAGAGTGATTGTGTTACCCAATAAATAGCTCCCCCCCCCTAAGTATATTACGTCGCCTTCGGATATATTATTGCTACTCAGGAGAGTGGAAAGCGTCCCTTCTGTCTGAGCCTCCGCCCATTTGCGGGGCGAGTAACCGACAGATTCATCCTTTACGTACTTTATGCCCTCGCTGCCGGTGTCCCTGACCACGTACCACGATACTGAAGCCGCCGCCAATTCTGCGAGGCATACCGTCATTATCCATGCAAGCAACAGCCCCCAAAAATTCCTGCACCTCAATTCATCAAGTCCTCTCTGTAATCGGGATGCCAGTATTGTAACAAAAATTCCCCTCTGCCTAACAGACAAAGGGGAATTGAAACGAGTTAGTGTGCAGATTGTGAGCTTAGCCTAATAGAACAGGTGCCCTAAGGAGAACACTCCAAGCCACGACATAAGCACGTTGATTAATACGTTTGCTACGGAGAGCAGGAAGAGCGTCGTGAACATCTTGTTCATTTCTTCTGTAGTAGTTTCCTTGCTGGCACTGTAGGATGACATTATGATTGCTCCGCCGGTCGACAGAGGGGAAATTGCCGCCGCAAAGGATGTAGCGATTATTGCCGACATGATCTCTACGTAGCTGATCCCGAAAGTTTGTGCAACGTTATGCGCTATCGGGAGCAGTGCGGGCATTACGACTCCGGTTGTCGAACTTACCCAAGAGAGGATGCCGCTCGTTGCTGACATAATCGGTACAGCAGTTCCCTTAGTCATCAGTGAGGAGAGGTAATCCGACACTAACTGAATGCCGCCGAGTTTGTTGATGACATTGACCAGAGCACCGACACCGCAGATGAATATCAACGTGCCCCACGGAATCGCCTTGATGGTCTTCTTTTCGTCAGCACAGCCAAGAAGGATTAACACACTTCCGGCCAAGAAGGCAAAGAGTCCTGTATCGAGCTTGAAGCCTATGCAGCAGATTACTACGATGATGATTACTATGATTGTGATTGTCTGATTCTTGTTGAACTTCGGAATTTCTGACCACTTCATCGGGTTGTCAGCTTTGACCGCATAGCCCTTGTACATGATGTACACCACAAGCGTGAACACAAAACCAGATAACAGCGTCGACAGGAACAGGTGAAGCCCGAACCCTGAATATCCCATAGGATTGGAGAGCTGGGCCGCAAGAATGCCCGTCAATGAAAGGGTAGATGCACAGCCAGCGTTAGCTCCGAGTTTTGCGTAGAGTGCTGTTGCCATCGGGTTAATCTTCATCTCGAACGCAAGGTACATCGCAAACGTCGTCATAAGGATTCCTGCGGCAATGTGGCCTGGCCCGATTGCGGAGATAAACGCCGAAAGCACGAACATCAATATTGGAATTAGCACCGTGTGTTTCCCGACGAGAGCAACAATCTTCTTCGAGAACAGCTCAAGCGTACCGTTCTGGCTGGCCATTCCGAACATAAAGGTAACTCCCACGAGAGTAACGAACATTGAGGAGTTGAACCCCGCCGTAATCTGCGAGGCTTTCATTCCGCCGACAGTCCCGAGAACGAACGCCGCACCAAGCGCAAGGAAACCGAGATTAACCTTCTTGATGAAGCCGATAGCTACGACAACAACAAGAACAAGAAGCGAAATTATTGGCAAATATTGCTGCATAATCTATATACCTCCTGAGAAAAATTAAAGCCTGATTGTCGCTGTGCCTTCCATGAGAAGGTTTGCAGTCCTGAACCCGAACGTGTCCTCAACTTCCGGGACATTGCTTCCTGCAGGGATGGTGAAATCAGCTCCGCACTCAAGTATTCCTGCGGCGTGGCCTATCCTGATAAACTGCGTGTCCGCATCTGGAGCGAGAACCTGATTGACGATTGAGCCGGGAGTTACTGCGGCGGCGGCTGTGCACATTGCGCCGGTCATCGCGTAGGAAGGGTGTGCTTTCTGCATCGACATCATTCTTGAGAGCAGGTCAATATCCTTCTTGGCAATTGCTTTGCCGTCTGATGCAGTGTAGTCGTCAGGTTCAGCGACAAAGGTCATCTTCGGGATTCCTGGAGTGTCCCAAGCAGAGCGGGTGTAGTCCTCAATTAGGCCGAGTTTTACGGCGGCAAGTCCTCTGATTTTCTCGAGAAGCTCAAGTGCTGCAGGGCTGCCGTTAATTTCGTCGGGAGTCTCTTTGCCAGTTAAGCCGATGTCCTTTGCCTTCGCGAAGACTAACGGGTTAGCCGCGTCAACAATTGACACCTGAACTTGGCCGAAGCCAGGAACGTCGAGAGTGTCTACTACATTTCCTGTAGGAAGGAGTCCTTTTCCGAGAGTGCCTGCCGGATTAACGAATTTCAGCTTTACGGGTGAGGCAGTGCCGGGAACGCCAGCTATTGCGAAATCTCCGGAATAGGCAACTTCTCCTCCGGGTGTCTTAACGTCAGCCGCAATAATCTTGTTGGTGTTGGTGTTGAAGATTCGGACTGTGGTCATTCCGTCCTTAGCCTCTACGAGTCCCTTCTCGATGGCGAAAGGCCCGACTCCTGAGGAGATGTTCCCGCAGTTGCCCTTGTAGCTCACCAGCGGTTTATCGACGCTGACCTGTGCGAACGTGTAGTCTACATCTGCGTCGGGGTTGTCGGACTTCTTGATGATTGCGACCTTGCTCGTAACTGAGTAGGATCCGCCGAGTCCGTCGATCTGTTTTGCGTCGGGACTGCCCATTAACCTGAGCAATAACGGCTCCCATTCGTCATGATTGGCTGGAAGATCTGACTCAAGAATATAAACTCCTTTGCTGGTGCCGCCGCGCATAATAGTAACCGGCAGCTTTTTTACGGCTGTCATCGTGTTTTACCCTCCGTTGTTTATGAATTTGTGTGCTGGATTTATGTGATGTGCAAAGGATAGCGCGGGTAAGCTATAATGTGAAATACATGATGTTCATAAAAAACATAACCTGTGGTAATTATTGAGGAGGGGTATCGATGGATTTTAGGGACTTATCTTACATTACGGCAATAGCGAAATACCAAAACATCACTAAGGCCGCCGAAGCACTCTATATCAGCCAGCCAGGCCTGAGCAAATTTCTGGCGGGGCTTGAGGAAGAACTTGGGCTGAAACTGTTTGACCGCATTGACAGAAAATACATGCCAACTTACGCAGGAGAACGTTACCTTGAGTATGCACGGACTATCCTTGACACAAAAGCAAGCCTTGACTCCGAACTGGCCGACATCATCAAGCGCGACGTAGGAGTCCTGAACATCGGCCTTCCTAATATGCGGTGTGCCTATCTGCTGCCGAAGACTCTTCCTGAATTTAACAGCAGGTATCCGAACGTCAAGGTAAATATCTTCGAGGGGACAAGTGCGGCGATCGACAAGAGACTTCTTGATGGAGATACGGACTTGGCCTTCTACAGCAAGCCTCATGAACAGAACCCGCACATTGAGTACGAGACCTTAGCGAGTGAAGAACTGCGAGTGTGCACGTGCCGTAACCATCCAGTGAAGGCCCAAGCACAGAACGGACACATCGAGCTTTCCGCACTCAAGGACGAACGCTTAATCCTCCTCTCGCCAGAACAACGAACAGGGCAAATTTCCCGGCACTACTTGAAACTTGCAGGTATCCCCCTCACGAACTCAATCACCACTAACAACATGCCCGCCGTGATGTCCCTGACAGAACAGGGCTGGGGAGTGTCATTCATATTCGAGAGTCATTTACTCTGGCACTCGCCAGCTCCTGAGATAGACACCTACAGCTTCGGGGACGGAAGGGTAATAAGTGATTTTGTGGCGGCCTACAGGAAGGGAAGCTATTTGTCGTCATATGCGCGTGAGTTCATCAGGACAGCAGGGAATATATACAATTGAAATTGTCATTATGTGTCCGAATTTACGGCAAGCGTTGTTAGAGCAGATTGTTCACCAGACTCTACGGCAAGTTCTACGGCGTGTATGGCGGAGGCTATGAGGTGTTCGGAGTTCCGGCGTAGTGTGAAGGAGTGTTGTACGAGATCTGCGATGGTGTGCTGTGTGTCTGTGTCGATGTGAGGCAAGCGGATTTTCCGCAGTTCGTCTTCCGAAATTGCGGCTAATATCGTGCCTGAACATCCGCGTTTCAACAGCGTCTGTATCATCTCAGACTTGAAGAGTAACAGCAGAGTTTCGGGGTTGTACGCGTCGGAGTCCATGACATAGAAGCCTGTAGAGCACAATGCGCCGTCGTATTCGTCCGTGATAAGTGCACAGCTCTGCAGTGAGCCTTCGATTGACGAGATGATTACCTGCCCTGCGTGAACGCGCCGCCGTGCCCGTGTCGGAAGGTCTTGGCCGAGTGCTGAGGTTGCGCCTGTGATGTTGCCGTAAGTTCCAACGTCAGCAAGTTCTATGTAGCTGTACCGAGTTCCGGCCTGCGGGGTGAAGTTGGCGTTGTGGATTCGGCAGGAGTCCGCGATTGTGGGTGAGGATTTGAGGGTGTCGACGAGGCCGTCGTATTTGGGCATGAAGTATTCCGCGTCCATTCGTCCCGCCGCGAAGACCTCAGAGAGTGTGCGTGTAGTGGTGCTACGTGTGTCGCGGGGGACAGTGCCGAGCTGTGAGGTCAGGAGGGCTTGTGCCTGTGCGTAGAGGGATTCTGCATCCCTCTTCATAGCGGTTGCTTCTCTGTAACATCTCTCTATCATCGGCTGTATTGTCGTGATGTCGGGTATCTTTATCTCTAATATCGCTGGCAGCGTCAAATGCGGCTGTACCGTCTGGCTTGCTGAACGCATCAGAATCCCCCGCCCGTACTTGCTGTGAAGAAATGCCCACAAGTAATATTTGTTCAACCCTTCCAGCTTGTCAGTACGCAGAATTATCACGTCCCTGCTCGTTGCGTAGGACGGGTAATCTTCCGTAGCAAGTCCGACCTTTGCGATAGTCCCGCCCTTCGCAATCACAATATCTCCCGGCCAAGCCCGAGCCATCGTCTTGCGGTTCACCTTCAGCACGTCTTCGGGCAGAAACGCCGTAGCGTCTGTGATGGTTATTACTCCGCCGTTAATGTCATTCACTCTGATGAACGGAACATCCGCCCCCTCGCAGTTATAGTAGTCCGCAACAGAAGGATAGAACGCACTGCAATCAAGATAGCCCCCGCAGTCCGCAATAGTCCTTGTTCCTAATTCGTCAAGTTTTGCGTGAAGATATGTGTTGTGTTTTGAATAGTATTCAGCATCAAGCCGACCGCTACTCACCGCCTCACTCACCATCACTTCACTGACCTCAAGCCCGCCCCTCAGAGCACAATACTTAACCTCATCAAAGCGGGCATCCCCGAAAAAACTCAATCCCTCCCGCGCCGCAAACTCCCGGAACGCCTCAGCAATACCGTCCGCCGTCAACCCATCGTGATTGTACAAATCATGCTCAACAATCGGGTGATTATGTTCATCCAGCTTAGGAGTACCGTCCTCATTCTTCACGTATATCTTCTCGCCGGAATTGTCCTTGCCCGGCTTCCTCATCGTCGCAAAGAATACAGGGTAATCCTCAACTCTCGGACACAACTCATCATCCCACTTCTGCACGAACAGAACGCTAGTCTTCGTCCCCGTGTGAGGCTTGAACACATTTTCATGCAGACCCACAACCGCCAATATCCTGCACCGCTCAGCGATGAAGTCCCTAATGTATTTGTCGCTGGAGTTGTTGAAGCGTCCTTGCGGCAGGATTATAGCCATCCTCCCGCCAGGCTTCAGAAATTGCAGGTTGCGCTCTATGAACAGAATATCACGCCCGATTTTGGTTACGTACTTCCCCTTCTTGTCCTTCGCCAAATCGTAATGCGAGATTATCTGCGACTCCTTAACGTCCCCCGCAAACGGAGGATTAGCCATCACCACGTCAAACATGAAGTTCTTGAAGCTCCCCTCCGTCTCGCATAAGTCCGTGAACCTCAGCCACCCATCGCCGTATTTCTTCCTCCACGCAAGCCCCTTCGTCAGCTTGTCCCACTGCTCATAGTCCAGCGTGTTCAATTCCATTACGTTCGTGTGTCCGTCTCCCGCTATCAGGTTGAGCATTCTGGCAACCCTCACTGCGTTGGGGTCAAAGTCCATCGCGAAAACCTTATCGCGCACGTAGTCCGTACATTCTGCGGGCTTGTCCTCCGCAGTGAACATGTCCCTTCTCGGAAGCCCCAGCCTGTCGTAAATTTTCCCCCAAACATAGAACATCGTGTGCACAGGAAAACCGCAAGACCCTGATGCTGTGTCGATCATTGTCTCGTTTTCGCTTGGGTTGAGCATTCTCACGCACATATCTATCACGTAGCGCGGCGTGAAGAACTGTCCCTTTTCGCCCTTCTGGGATTTCGTCATCAGGAACTCGAACGCGTCATCAACAACATCAAGGTTGGAGTTGAACAGCTTCACGTCCTGCAGTGTCGACACGCACAGGGCCAAGTGCGACGGCGTTAACGTGATTGTCTGGTTATCATCAAACACTCCCTTCCACGTCCTCATTGCTTCCTTGAAGAGTGCCTGAATATTAGTCCTCAGTTCTTCGTCAGTGTCGCCGTAATTCCGGAAAGCTAATTCACGCTTGGGCTTCCTCACGCTCTGCATCTCGTCGTACAGCTTCGTGAAAATGAGCTTGAAGATTTCCTCAAACGCATTAGCACCTGAATTTGCCAGAACATCGTCCTCGATTTCCTGCACCAGACTCTTCAAGGATTTCTTGCCGTCCTTGAGCTTGTCATTAGCTTTGAGGTCGTCGATGGTCCAGCGTTCGGTAAGCACATCCCGCAATTTTTCGGAGGCTCTGGGAATTCTGGGTATAGCCTCGAAGATGTTCGGGTTCTTGCGGTGATAGTAATACTCTTCCTGACCGTTGCTCCAGACTGCGATGATTGCTCCTGTGGCGTTGCAGTACGAGCGCAGCTGTTCCCTGCCGTCCTTAGCGTTGGGCTTCTTGACCTCGATGATGATGTATTCCGAGTCTGGGTGTGCCTTCTCGAATATCACTATGTCTGCCCTCTTCACCTCGCGTCCGAAGTGTATAGGGTGTTCGAGCTTTATCTGTTCCGGCGAATATCCTTCGGTGTAAATCAGGTCGTAGATGTACAGCTGGCGCATTGCCTCTTCTGGTGTCAGGCGAATATCCTTCTTGCGGATGAGGCATTTCACGTACGGAACTTCTCCGCTATTCGTCTGCCTCATAAAGATTGAAGCCTCTAGTGCTCCAACCGATTCACGGCTGAACACTGAGGCCCTGTGATTGCTCCCTCTGAAAAGTTGGTCGAGCGAGTACATCCCTTAATCCTTCGTGTACGTCCCGGCTATCACGAAATCTTCTGCTGTAGCTTCCGCCCAGTCTTCCGTGTCAGAGACTTCTATTACTGCTTTTCCGCGAGAGAATTTTATTGTGGCAACGCACCGGCTGTAATTCGCGTCGGACAGTTCGAGCACGTTATCCTCAATCCAGCCGCGCGACTTCCAGTTCACTTCGTCCTTCCACCTGCTCACCGTAACTTCAACTTCCTGCGTGGACTGATCGATCACCCTCACGAACATAAACCCGCTGTTGCTCTTGTACTCTCCGGATACATCGCCGACAGGCTGTGAGTCTTCTTCGGGTTCCGGCTCAGGTTCGGGGACAGGGTCAGGTATGCGCGGACGAGCGGCGGGCTTTTTGCGCGGCTCAGGCTCAGGTTCGGGTTCAGGCTCTTCTTCCGGCTCCGGCTCCGGTCTTTTTGCGGGACGGCTTGGCCGTGAAGAGGTAGAAATTCCGCTGCGAAGATCTGCCGCAATCTGAGGAAGTGCGTCTGCTCTGTCGTTCGTCGCCATAGTGTAGGCTTCGGCACGCGAATATCCCTGTTCCACGTATTCATCGGCGGCTTCATCGCGTCCGGAAGCTATCCATTCACGCTGCACCTTCTGAAGCTCAGTAAAAATTTTCTTCGGAAGGGATTTCTTGACGTTCGTCCAGACATTGGAGAGTCTCTTGTCTGCACGCGCAAAATCCGTGCTGCTCTTCTTCAGCCTGATGTATTCCGCGTCGCTGAGTGCAAACGCCGGTACGCACATCACCACCAGCACAATAAATGTAAGTAAACGCTTCATGTTCATTCCTCCTATTGTCTCAAACCAAGATTGCGTTCTACCCACACGGCAATATCCGGCAATTCGTCAGCCCTGTTGTTCGTCGCTATAGTGTAGGCTTCTGCTTTAGAGTATCCTTCGCTCATCAAGTCCTCTGCTTCTTCGTCGCGGCCTGACTCTATCCATTCGCGTTGGTTTTTCTGGAGTTCGGCAAACGCGTCTTTGTAGAGATCTGCCTTGAGTTCCTTCCACACCTGAGCAAGTCTCCTGTCTGCCTTCGCAAAGTCAGCATTGCTCTTCTTGAGGGTCAAGTACTCCTCATCACTCAGAGCAAACGCCGGACTCACCGCCACCAACAATAACGCTAAAACCGCAAATATCCTCTTCATGTTCACAGCCTCCTACTTCTTCTTGGCCTTCTTCGCCTGTGCCTGCACGTCGTCGAGTATCTCCTGCAGGTAATCGGCCCGGTCGCTCGTCGCCATAGTGTAGGCTTCGGCCCTCGAGTATCCGCCATTCATTAGTGCTCGGGCTTCCTGGTCGCGGCCTGACTCTATCCATTCGAGCTGTTCGTCCTTGATTTCAGCAAAGTCCTTCTTGGACAACACAGCCTTCAATTTCCCGTAAACCTGAGTTAATCTCTTGTCCGCACGCGCAAAATCAGAGTTGCTCTTCTTCAGGGTCAAGTACTCCGCATCGCTCAATGCAAACGCTGACCCCGCCATCACCAACAACATAACTATTGCCGCAAATATCTTCTTCATGCTGATGCCTTCTTTCCTTTCATGTATGACATTCCCAAAAGCAGAACTGCCGCCGCAATTAATCCGCCGGCCCAAAGCGGCCTGAATCTCACCCACGCAACCGCAATAACCACCAGCGACCACGCAAGCCCCAGCAGGAACGCTACAATCCCTGCTCCGCCCTCAACGATAGTCCCAAGAATCGGAATCACGTCGGCAATTACGCTAAGAGGCTTGAATATCATCCGCAGTCCAGCAATTACGCAGATTATCCCGATAATCCTGAATATCCACGCAAATAGCTTATTGTCCGACCGCGCCGAAGAGAACATCTCCGAACTTCCGACATCTCCCATCGCCAAGCGGCTGAACGTGTAACCGTTGGAGGCTTTGAACTTCTCGAAAGTATTTCCCTTTACCTGCGCAATAAGTGAGACTTCAGCAGGAGGAGTCTGCTCAAAAGTTACGCGTACATCCCCGACTTCGGGATTGTTCGGGTTCATTCCGAGATACACCGTGCTTCCTGACTTGTGCACCATGTTTTCGGTGTTGTAGCCGGAATTGCCGAGCAGTCCTGCCGCCTGAACGTTGGCATTCTCAACCGTGAGAGGAACTGCGCCTCCGATTGAGTGCTTCAGGAAATCAGGAAGGGTATATGCCCCGAAAGTTACTGTGTTTGCCCACAGAGTGGAGTCTTCTACGTTAGCAAGTACAGTGTTGGCGTTCTTGTAGTCGGGATCACGAAAATTTCCGGAGTTTATTGGCGAGGACACCCATTCCCTGCTGTATGTATAGGTCGTTACGGTTTCTTCGCCCCCTCCGAGTTTCTTTCGGGTCTCTTTTTGCGCGTGTTCCTGCCACTGGTAAAACTCTGCACTGCGTCTGAGGCTGATTGCCTGTGCCTCGACTCCGAACAGGGAGTCTTTCAGCACTTCCTGAGTGTCTGCTCTGCCTGTAGCGTGAATAACTTTTCCCTCAAGGGCAGGGTCAGCTCGCGAGATGTCCTGTACGTCCTGAGTAACCAGTTCTGCTTCGCCGATAGCTCCTGCAGTCTTGAAGGTATCCTCTTCGTTCCACCAGAGCAGCCACGTCGCAGCAGCTATCAGCACAAAACCGACAATTATTCCGCCGAAGGACTCGCTCATTCTCTGAAGCCAGCCTTTGGTCTCGACTTCTGTGTATGCCATAAACATTTTGCCTCCTTAAATGGATTTGAGGCATATTGTAGCATTAAGCAAGGGTGATATAATTTTTGGCGAAAATTTTGTGAAAGGAACTTGACTAAAAAGTGTTCGGGCTGTATCTTCTTAACACACACACACACACACACAACCATTGCGCTAGCTTAAACTATCCATCAATTTTTCATCCTGAAATCTTTATTATACCTCAAAATTTTGGAGGCGCGAATCATGCTGTTTAATTCGTGGCAATACGCGCTGTTTTTCCCGGTAGTCTTCGGACTCTACTGGGGATTGTCCCAAAAATTCAGGGTGCCTCTTCTGCTCATTGCAAGCTATTGGTTCTACATGAGCTGGAACGTCAAATACGTATTCCTGATTCTCTTCACGACCTGCATATCCTACTTGGCCGCACTCTTCATTGAACGCTCGCGGCACAAGAGGCTGATTCTGACTTCTGCACTAATCGCATGTCTTGGAGTGCTCTTCATCTTCAAGTACTTCAACTTCGCTGCCGGAATCCTTGCTGATTTTGCAGCAATGTTCTCCTTGTCCCTTCACCCTACAACCTTGAATCTCCTTCTGCCTGTCGGAATATCCTTCTACACATTCCAGACACTCGGCTACGTGATTGATGTCTACAGAGGGAAAACTCGGGCTGAACGTAATTTCTGGGTATATGCTGCGTTCATCTCGTATTTTCCTCAGTTAGTGGCGGGGCCGATTGAGCGGACTAATAACCTTCTGCCGCAGATAAAGGCACATCATGAGTTCGATTACTCACAGGCAGTTTACGGTATCAAGCTGATGGTATGGGGCTTCTTCAAGAAGTTATGCATTGCTGATGTTCTGGCGGTATATGCCGACAAAGTTTTTGAGGATGTCTATAAATTCAGCAGCTTTTCGCTTTTTCTGGCGGTGCTGTTCTTCACGATGCAGGTTTATTGTGATTTCTCGGGGTATTCCGACATTGCGAGGGGATGCTCAAAGATGCTGGGTATTGAGCTGATGGAGAACTTCAGGAGTCCGTATCTTTCGGCGAGTATCCGTGAATTTTGGAGCAGGTGGCATATTTCCTTGAGCACATGGTTCCGTGATTACGTGTATATTCCGTTAGGCGGGAACAGGTGCGGGAAAATCAGGCATAACGTGAACTTGATGATAACGTTCATTGTGTCGGGATTATGGCACGGAGCGAACTGGACGTTTGTGATCTGGGGAGCTGTTCATGGTCTGGCACAGGTCATCGAGAATGCGGTATTGCCGCGAAAATCTGGAGGAGTGCTGCGAATTATGGGGACGTTCGTGTTCGTGATGCTGGCGTGGGTGTTCTTCAGGGCGCAGAACCTGACGGAAGCTGTGTATGTTTTCGGGCATATGTTCGGCGGGACAGCCGGCGACAAACTGGGTATGAACAGGACAGCGAAAATTGCTGCACTGATTCCGCTGCTGATTTTGTTTGTGAATGAGTGCATATCGCTTCGTACAGACGCGATCGAGTTTCTTAGCAGGAAGGGATTTGCTGTTCGCTGGGCGGCATATTTTGCGCTTGGCCTGATGGTGATATTTTTCTCGCCGAAAGATATTGCCGCTGAGTTTGTGTATTTCCAGTTCTAGACGGCCATGAAAAAATTCCTGACTAAAATTTTTGCCTACGCCGTGATTTTGGCGGCGGTAACTCTTGCTGTGAATGCATGTTATCTCTGGACGACAAGGGGCGATAATGCTATGAATGTTCCTGACGGCGGGATAGAGATATGCAATTTCGGGAGCAGTCACGGCCAGCGCGGATTTAACTATGAGGATTTTGCGGGAAGATATGTGTGCTCGAATTTCGGGCTGTCGTCGCAATCATTGCTTTATGATTACAGGATACTTCAGTTCTACAGGGACAAAATCCGGAACGGAGCAGCAGTGTTTATCACGATGTCGTACTTTTCGCTTTTCGGGAAGCCAGAAGTTGAGGGTGAATCATTTCTCTCGAAGAACAGGCGATACTACAAGTTTCTTCCCAAAGAATTAATTCTTGCTTATGACTGGAAGACTGACCTGTACGATAATTACCTGCCAGTTCTGAATCCCAATGCGTTGAAGGTCCTGGTGAAGAGGATGCTTCATATTGGGGAGAAGGCGAAGCTGTTTCAGGAGAACTTCAACTTGTACGATGAGGGCTGGAACATTATAACGACTTCGGAGGATGCAGCACAGGATGCACCACAAGCATACGGCAGGCACATATCCCATCGGAAGGACGATGCTGGAGTGAGAATGCGCAGGCATGAATCCTTCGAGGCATTGTACGGAATGATAAGGTTGTGCCGTGAACTTGGAGCGAGGCCTATACTAGTTACAGTGCCATACACGCGAGACTACACAGACACTATCAAGAAAAATGACCCTGAATTTTTCGGTGAATTCTACGCTGAGATTGAAGAAATAAAACGTAATACTGGCATTGAGTACTATGATTACGGCTTCGACGAAAGATTCTGTGATGCCTACGAATTATTCATCAACTCTGACCACCTGAACAGGGAAGGAGCGCGAAAATTCACGGATATACTTCTTAGTGAGGTACTCGGTATTACCTCCTGAATATTCAGGGGGTATTTATTGTGCTATAATCCCTCAAAATTTACGAAGGGAGCTTGACAAGATAGCAATGATTCCAGTACAATCACGAGCCACGAGCCACGAGCCAGTATTATGCCTTGTAGCACCTGCCTATAACGAATCCCAAAACATTACACAATTTATTGAAGAATGGTATCCGGTCGTCGAGAAACATAAAGGCGAAGGATTATCGCGCCTCGTAGTAATCGACGACGGCAGCAAGGATAATACCTGCGCAATTCTTCAGGAACTTTCGGATACACACCCTCTCCTTCTGCCTATAACCAAGCCTAACGGCGGACACGGCTCAGCTATTCTTTCCGGCTACAGGTACGCTCTGGAACATAAAGCAGACTACATATTCCAGACAGACACAGACGGGCAGACTTTGCCTGCAGAATTTGAAGCATTCTGGGCACTGAGGAACGATTACGATGCTGTTCTGGGCAAGAGGCCCGACAGGCAGGACGGCATTATGCGCAAATTCGTGGAACGAGTCCTGTGCCTGATGCTCCGGATTATTTTCGGCGTGAACGTTCCGGACGCAAATGCTCCGTTCAGGCTGATGCGAGCTTCTCTGCTCCAAAAATACATCACGAAACTTCCGCGTGATTTTAACCTCGCTAACGTAATGCTAACGACATACTTTGCGTACTTTCACGAAAATATAGCTTTCCGCGATATAACTTTCCGGCCAAGACAAGGCGGCAAGAACTCGATACACCTCAAGAGAATTACGGCAATAGGGCTTAAGGCCATTAAGGATTTTTTGAGATTGAGGAAGGAGATCGGCAATGACTAGGAGAAAGTTGCTGTATCTATCAGGGATAATGCTTGCAGGGCTTGTGTTGTACTCATTCAGGCTGACATATTCGGCCTTATGGTATGACGAATCGGTGGAATATTTTCTCTCCAAGTACTTGACCGGAAAAGTTCCAGGAAGCATAGGGAACACCACAAACATGTATCAGGGTATCTGCTCGACATATCAGCCTCCGTTATACAATGTGTTGATGTATATATGGCTGAGCTTTTTCGACAGCGAAGCACTGTTCAGGCTTGCGGGAGTCCTGGTTACTCTTTTGGGTGCTGCCGGGCTGTATCTAGGCCTGTTCGAACTTTCCGGGCTGACTTGCGCCGTTGCCGGAGCAATAGTGTATCTCACGGTCCCGAAGACTGCGTATTATGCTCTGGAGTGTGCTGAATACAACCTTATGCTTTGCTGTGAATGCTGGACGCTGTATTTCTTCGTGAAGTGTCTGACGCACAAGGATAAATTCTCGCTGGCCGGGTTCTTTGTGTGTGCGAGCCTTGCTGTCTACAGCCAGTACGGAGCTGTGTTTTTTGCGGCGGGATTATACATTGTGCTTGCTGCCTGCTCATTCAGGGATAAAGTTATGCTCAGAAGAATAGCTGTTGCGACAATTACTACGGCAATAATTGCTGTGCTGCCGCTGGTGTATTTCTTCCTTGTTCCGCAGGTTATTCATCAGGGTACAACCAGCATATCGCACACGCCAGTGTTTGCGAGGGGAAATATCCTGTATGACTTTGCGCGCGGAATATGGAGACAAGCCAAATGGATGCTTCACGTTGACATAAAAACAGAGTGGGATATTTTGGGAATAATGCATAAGGCGGCTAGGGCCCTTCCTGTACTTGGTGGCATAGTGGCTGTGATGGCTATGGTATTCAGGCGCGATAAGAAGTGTGTACTGCTGTTATGGGGATGCGTAGTTTCGTGGGTGCTGTACTGGCTGTGCGTGGCAACTTCGATATATGCTTATAACAGCTGGAGCGGCAGTACCGGGTTCGGCAACAGATACGGACTGTTCCTTTTGCCTCTGTGGGTGTTTACGCTGGCCTGTGCTTCGTCTGTGTTCTGCCGGACGTTCAAGCGCAAACTGGTATGGTTAGGTCTTGTGATATGTTTTGCCGGAGCCGGTGCGTTCTATGTTTATTCCGGATGGAACAAGGAAGATGTGCGTGAAGCCGCAAAAGTATGGTACAAAGAAAACGGCTTTAACGTAAAAACGCTCGTTCATCAATGGTATGATGCTAACTTTCAGTTCTACATAAGGCATGACGAGAATTACAGGGAATCCTTCCAGGAAAATATTGTTACTGCAGGTTTATGGATAAGGGCGGCAAAACGCCAGGAGCTTCATGATGAGCTGAAGGCTATGGGAATATTTGAGTATGACAAGCTGATATATATTGCGCCGGTGAATGAGTACCTGGAAGACTTCAAACAGCTGGCTATGGATTTGGGGTATCAATGCAACAGTCTTTACGAGGAAAAATCTGCGCTGCTGTTCCTGCACAAAGACTAGATTAACGAACCTCCTGCCGTTTTATGACAGGAGGATTATTTTTTGCGTTACACTGCGGCCAAATCCCTGCTCGCTACAATGTCCACATCAGTCCCGCAGACATTATGAATCAGCACCTGACCGATTTTCACGGGAGCTTCTACGTTCAATTCAGCTACAGCCCGCGCAATTTCCGACAGCTTGCCTCGCGGGGCCGGGGTCTTGCTCCTTATGGGACACACGGGGAGCTTTCCGCCATTGACTCTCACCGTCGACGCAAATACTCTGCGCGGATCTTTCACCTCAGAACGCGCATAGCTCGCACCTCTCGGACAGGTATTGCCCTCAACTTTCGTGACTTCACCAGCATCATCAAGTGTTACCGTCAATCCGCACCCAAGCGGGCACGACACACAGATAAACTTTCTCTCAGTCATAATTCATCACCATCCTACACCGGCTGAATATCTATCACAATTTCCTTGAGGTCAGGGAGATTCCGAATCTGTTCAGCCTTAATTTTGACCTCGTTCATTTCGCCGGGACGGGCATAACGCAATCTCTGCGAGTACAGTCCGGGTTCAGCGAATACACGGCACGCCTGCTCTATCGGGTGAGTTACGCGCATGAAGATTGTTGCGTCGGTCTCGCCGGTTACGAACTGCGGGGAATACAGCCGGACATTCTCGCCGCCCTTCACCGGGATACGGCGTGTACCTGCTGAGATTTTCCCTGCGGCAAATTTCGCGGCACTCGCTCCGGCGATTAAGCCTTCATCGCTGACGTTATCGACGAGGTCATAAACTATCACAACATTTCCTGCAGCAAACACTGCGGGGTTGGTTGTCTGCAAGAGGTCATTTACTACGGGGCCGCCCGTTACGGGGTGAATGTCAATCCCTGCCATTCTCGACAGCTCATTTTCCGGAATTAAGCCTATCGCGAGCAGGAGAGTATCACACTCTACGTAGCGTTCTGTGCCCTTGATTGGGGTCATATGGTCGTCAACCTGCGCAACTGTTACGCCCTCGAGCCTGTCCTGCCCGTGAATTTTCGTTACTGTAGTCTTAAGATGGAAGGGTATCCCGTAATCGTCAAGGCACTGCGCAATGTTACGCCTCAAGCCGCCCGGCCAAGACATTACCTCGTAGACACCCTCAACTTCCGCGCCTTCCCAGATCATACGGCGTGCCATAATCAGACCAATATCACCAGAGCCGAGAATCACGGCGCGTTTGCCGGGCATGTAGCCTTCCATGTTCACGAAACGCTGTGCAGTTCCGGCGGTGTATATCCCTGCGGGGCGGCCTCCGGGAATGCGGATTGCTCCGAGCGGACGCTCACGGCATCCCATCGTGAGAACTATTGCCTTCGGGTTGAGAGCCTCAATCCCGCGCTCCTTGTTCATCGTCCACACGGTATTTGTCTCACGGTCAATCTGGAACACCATCGTGTTGGTACGGAACTCTACGCCTTCTTCATGAGCAATCTTGATAAAGCGGTGCATGTATTCAGGGCCGGTTAGTTCTTCCTTGAAGGTACGGAGACCGAAGCCCGGATGAATGCACTGCTGAAGTATTCCGCCCAAGTCCCAATCACGTTCGAGGACTACGACATTTTCAGCCCCCTCACGGCGCGCACCGATACCTGCCGCAACACCCGCAGGGCCGGCACCGATAATAAGCACATCAATATTCTTACTCATTCGTCGCACCTTCCTTCTTGAGCAGAAACTCTTTCGTCTTCCCGACCAACAGTTTTGATTCTCCGCCGTGCCTTGTAACCTCATCGAGAGGCAGGCCAAGTTCGCGCGACAATATTTCTGCAACTCTCGGACAGCAGAACCCGCCCTGACAGCGTCCAGTTCCTGCGCGCGTCATCATCTTTACGGCTGTAACTGTGCGTGCCCCGCGACGTATGGCCTCCAGCACCTGGCCCTCTGTTACGGTCTCACAGCGGCAAACTATCTGTGCATATGCAGGGTCTTTCTCAGCAAGAGCCTTCCTGCTCTCCATGTCCATATACAGGAAGCGCGGAATGTTCCTGCGTTCGGGAATGAATTTATCGTTTGGGGTGAGGGTTATTCTGTCGGCTAGTTCTTCCTTGAGGAGCTGGGCTATGTATTCTGCAATTGCGGGAGAGGACGTGAAGCCAGGCGACTTTATCCCTGCGGCATTCACGAATCCTCTGGGCTTGGCCAGTGCACCAATCTCGAAATCTCCCGACTCTGTGTTTGCACGAACACCGGCAAATGTCGTTATGTTCATGTTCACGGGGAAATTAGGGAGTAGTTTTCGTGCTCCCTTGAGGACTTCCGCAAGACCTTCGGGGGTCGTTGAGCGGTCTTCGGGGTCGTCCTGCTCTGTGGCTGTAGGGCCGGACATCAAATTACCTTCTGCCGTGCGCAGGACAGTAATTCCCTTGCCGGCCTTTGACGGACACGCAAAAAGGAAGCTCGTAATGAGGCCGCCCGTTGTCCTGTCGAGAAGGTAATATTCTCCCTTAGTGGGTATAATCTTGAAGCTGTTATCTCCTGCCCATGAGGCTATCTCTCCTGAATGAACACCGCCCGCGTTAATCACGACAGGTGCAAGGTACTCGCCCTTGTTGGTCTTCACGCCGTGAATGTCCCCTTTGTCGTCAAAGAGCAGCCCCGTTACGTGAGTCTCTAGGAAAAGTTCAGCCCCGTTGATTTTCGCGGACTCTATCATTGCATTTACAGCCTCGAAGTTGTTGATGATTGCCGCCTCCGGAGACCACAGGGCCGCCACGATTTCCGGTGAAACGTTAGGCTCGCGCGAGCGCATAACATCCCCCGAAACTATCTCGACACCTGGAGCACCGTTAGCCTTACCCTGCTCTAACAGCTTCTCCAGGTGCTTCACCTCGTCATCGTTGAACGCACAGACATACGAGCCGCATTCGTCGAGGTGCACATCAAGTTCATCCTTGAGCTTGTGCCACATCTTATTGCCCGGAACGCAGAACTTCGCCTTAACTGTGCCGGGCTTGTCGTCAAACCCTCCGTGAATCATTGAGCTGTTCGCACGGCTAGCACCCGCAGGGAGTTCGCTAGCTTTGTCGAGCACCGCTAGCTTCAGCTTGTACTTCGAGAGTTCGCGGGCTATTGATGCTCCTGTTATGCCGGAGCCTATTATCACAACGTCATAGTTCATGAATTTATCCCCCCTTGATACAGAAATTCTCCCCCTGCATTGCTCAACAGAGGGAGAATGTACAATCCTTGCCTGTGACTTCGTCAGGCTGTCTATTATCGCCTTAGCCTCTGCCTCTGCGTTTTAGTCCGTCCAGCCTCTGGACTTCTCGATTGCTTTCTTCCAGCCGGCATAGGCCGCCTCGCGTTCAGCCTCTCCAAGTTCAGGAGCAAACTTTCTGTCCTGCGCCCAGTTCGCGCGAATATCTCCCTCGTCTTTCCAGAAGCCCGTTGCAAGTCCTGCCGCATATGCCGCACCAAGTGCCGTTGTCTCATTGACGACCGGCCTCACAACATCAGCTCCGAGAACATCTGCCTGTAACTGCATAAGCAGATTGTTCACGACAGCTCCGCCGTCAACTTTCAGGGCCGCTAACTTCTTCCCTGAATCCTTCTCCATTGCCTCGATGACATCGCGGGTCTGGTAGCACAGGCTCTCGAGCGTAGCGCGGATAATGTGCTCTTTGCGGACGTAGCGGGTGAGTCCGACAATTGCTCCTCTTGCTGTCATATCCCAATAGGGCGCGAAAAGTCCGGAGAATGCCGGCACAAAGTATATTCCAGCAGAATCCTTGACTTTTCCGGCGTAGTACTCGGTTACAGGAGCGTCGTCAACAAGTTTCAGGTTGTCCCTGAGCCACTGAATCGCCGCACCTGCAATTGCGATTGAACCTTCCAGAGCGTAGTAGCACTTGCCCTTCTCGCGCGAATAGAACGCTGTGGTGAGCAGGCCGTTCTTTGAGGGAATGGGCTTGTCGCCGATGTTCATCAGCATAAAGCACCCTGTTCCGTAGGTGTTCTTGGCCTCGCCCTCGCTCAAGCAAGCCTGACCGAAAAGTGCTGCCTGCTGGTCGCCCAAGTCTCCCGCTACTGGGATTTCTCCGCCGAACGGGCCGTCCTTCTTGGTCATTCCGTAGACAGAGCTTGACGGCATAATCTTCGGGAGCATTGACGCGGGAACCTGAAGCTCCTTCATCATTGCCTCGTCCCACTCGCACGTCGCAATGTTCATCAGCAGGGTACGTGAGGCGTTGGAAACGTCCGTAACATGAACTCCGCCGTTCACTCCGCCGGTCAGATTCCAGATGAGCCATGTATCGGTGTTTCCGAACAGAAGCTCGCCTTTCTCTGCCTTTTCGCGTGCACCGGGTACGTTGTCGAGAATCCAGCGAATTTTTGTTCCGGAGAAATAGGGGTTAATCAGAAGGCCAGTGATGTCCTTGACTTTGCCTTCACCCTTCTCGTTCTGACCCCAGCCGGGTTTCTTGAGCCACTCCGCGCAAAAATCCTGAGTCCTCGTGCACTGCCACACTATTGCGTTGTAGATGGGCTTGCCTGTCGCTTTGTCCCACACTACGGTGGTCTCGCGCTGGTTGGTGATTCCTACAGCGGCTATCTGGTCGGGCGTGGCGTTGACTGCGGCGAGTGCTCCGCGAATTACGTCCTGAGTCCTGCTCCAGATTTCCATTGCGTTGTGTTCAACCCAGCCGGGATGAGGGAAAATCTGCTCATGTTCCATCTGGTACGAACCTGCAGGGCGGCCGTCCTTCGTGAACAGCATACATCTTGTGCTTGTCGTGCCCTGATCGATAGCGGCTACATACTTCTTCTCACTCATTGGAGCTTTTGCCTCCTCCTTGATAATCGTTGCTTCCGGCTTTGGAGCTTCGGGAGTTGCCGGAGCTTTATTCTCTGCGGGTGTTTCTTTCTTCTTTGAGCCGAATAGCTTGAATAACATCTTGATAACTCCTTAAAGCGTGGGGGCTGAAAGTTTTAACTTGTGCTACATAATTCCTACGCAGTGGCAGAAGTAGTACGCAACTACTGCACCAACCAGCGGGCCGACTACAGGTACCCAAGAATAAGCCCAGTCCGAATCTCTCTTGCCGGGAATCGGAAGAACGAAGTGCGCGATTCTGGGTGAAAGGTCTCTTGCGGGGTTGAGTGCATAGCCGGTAGGTCCGCCCAACGCTGCGCCGAGTCCGTAGATGATTCCGACAACGAAGAATGTACCAAGTCCAGGAGTGAAGCCTGCACCAGCAACACCCTTCGAGAACACGCACATAATCAGCGTAACCAGGAAGAACGTAGCGATTGCTTCAGTCAGGAAGCAGTGGAAGAGATTGCGGTCAGCTTCGGACTTGTTGGGAGCAGTGCAGAAAACACCGAGCTGTGCGCTGGGGTCTGAACCCTTCCAGTGGCTGAGGTATGCGAGCCACACAATAACGCCTCCGCAGAAGCCGCCGATCATCTGTGCAATGATTATGTTGCAGGCTTCGCCCCATGAGCCATAAGTTCCTGCGAGAGTCTTGGCCACTGTTACGACGGGGTTAAGGTCTCCCTGCGCAGAACCGAGAGCGTTTGCCGCGAAAACGCCGAGACCGACTGCCCAAGCCCAGCCCCAGCAGATATGTACCCAGTTTGAGCCGTTGGCTTTTGAGTCTTTGAGCACCAAGTTAGCGACGTTGCCGTCTCCGAATACGACAAGAACGAGCGTCCCGAAGAACTCTCCTAAGATTGGTCCAGGTGTAAACATGACAAATATTCCTCCTAAATTTTGAGATAGTTTGTGTAAAACGCTCAAGCTGAACCGCCGCAAAGCCGCCCCCACAAGAGCGATGCACGAGAACGCCTGAGATAGTTATAAATTTGTGATTGAGATAGAGTAATTGTAGTGTATTCTCTGCGAATGTCATTAGAAATTTTGCTGTTGTTGAAATACTGCGTGTATGGCCTCAACAAAAAATGTATAATATTATTCACTCACAGTAAAATTTCTGTAAAGGAGTCGATTCTACTTTGGACGGAAAGATGAAGAACATCGGTATCATCACTTCCGGCGGAGACTGCGGCGGACTTAACGCAGTTATTCGCGGAGCAGCAAGAACAGCCCTTATGCGCGGAATGAGAACTTTCACAATTCCCAACGGTTACGCTGGACTGTACAACCTCGTGAATTTTGACCACCTCGTTGAACTCGACGAGGAGCGCACGGATCACATCACCTCACAGTTTGCGGGAAGCGACGCAGGCCACAGCCGCGTAAAGATCTCCAAGATTAACGACCCGGACAAGTACGACCGTATCATGATGGGCCTTCGCAAGCACAACATTGACGGCCTGGTAATCTCCGGCGGCGACGACACAGGAAGCGTAGTTGTTGACCTCGCAGAGCACGGAATCCCCTGCGTCCACGCGCCAAAGACTATGGACCTCGACCTGATGACCTACTCAGTCGGCGGAGACTCAGCCATCAACAAGATTGCGACGATCGTTGACGACCTCAAGACCACCGGCACGACCCACAACCGCATTATGGTTATCGAGGTGTTCGGACGCTACGCAGGACACACGGCGTTTCGCGGAGGCATCGCGGCAGACGCGGACTGCATTCTGATTCCGGAAGTTCCCGTAGACTTCAACGCTGTGTACGCTCACCTGAAGCACTACTACATCAGGAGAATCCTGAACTCTGACGTTCACGCAGGTACGTACACGATCGTTGTGGCTGAGGGCGTAAGGGGCGAAGACGGACAGCTGTTCTCTGACGGCGGCGGAGCAAGCACTGACTCATTCGGACACCCGAAACTTGCGGGAGCTGGGCGTTTCGTGAAGGACACTCTCGAGAGCATGATGAAGCAGGACCCGGAGATTAAGCAGTTCATGAAGACTTCGGAGATGTATGTTCCCGGCGTGTTCGAGATTCCGGAGATTCGTGAAGTTATCCCGAGCCACATCGTCAGGAGCGGTTCAACGTCAGCCTATGACGTAAACTTCGGGAAGCAGATCGGAGCGGCGGCAGTGATTCTGCTTGAGCAGGGAGTGAGCGGCGTAACGGTCGTGAAGATGTACAACGGCAAGATTCGCTACATGCCCACAGCTGAGGCAATAGTGCAGAGGTTTGTGGGACTTGAGAGCGTAACGTTCTACGAGCAGATGGACGTGTGCTTCGGAAGATATAGGCAGAAGTACGAGCCGGTGCTTGAGGAAGCTCACGGAGCAGTTGAGAGACAGTACAGCTAGAGTAAAAACAACTCCCCCTGTCGTTGGAGGCAGGGGGAAAATTCATGATAAAGGAGGTTGCGGATTTGGTGATAGACCGTTATAATTTCGCAGTTCGCAGTTCGCAGTTCGCAGTTCGCAGTTCGCAGTAGCTTACTCTATCCTAAAAATTCCCTACATAATAGTTTGCACGGAGGCCGCAATGGATAATATTGCTGTGCTAATTCCGTGTTATAACGAAGCTCCGTCAATCAGGAAAGTAGTGGAAGATTTCCGCAAGGCCCTTCCCGACGCAAAAATCTACGTTTACGACAACAATTCGACCGACGGCACGGACAAGATAGCCCGAGAAGCCGGGGCGATTGTGCGGTATGAGCACCGGCAGGGCAAGGGAAGCGTAGTGCGCAGGATGTTCCAGGATATAGATGCGAGGTGCTGCATAATGGCGGACGGTGATGATACTTACCCCGCAGAGGACAGCCGCGAAATGGCAGCTATGATTCTGGACGAAGGCGTTGATATGGTGATAGGCGACAGGCTTTCGTCAACATATTTTCGTGAGAATAAGAGACCTTTCCACAATTTTGGCAACTCAATAGTCAGAACGCTCATCAACTACATTTTCAGGACAGATATTCAGGACATTATGACCGGCTACCGTGCGATGAGCTACAGGTTTGTGAAATCGTTTCCTGTAGTGTCGCAGGGCTTCGAGATTGAGACGGAGATGAGTATTCACGCAGTAGACAAGAATATGAACATCAAGAATTACGTTGTGAATTACCGAGACAGGAGCAAGGGCAGTACTTCAAAGCTGCGGACAATTCCTGACGGATTGAAGGTTATACGCACAATTTTCCGGCTGTTCAGCAGTTACGAGCCATTAAGATTTTTCGGGCTGTGGGCTGTGATTCTGGCGGTGTTGTCGCTGGCGTTCTTCCTGCCTGTGCTGAATGACTACATGCACACCGGACTGGTTGCACGTTTCCCGACGCTGATAGTCTGCGGGTTCGTAATGCTAGGGGCTATGAACTCGTTATTTGCCGGGCTGATTCTGCAAAGCATAAAGCACAAGGAGCGCAGGGAGTTCGAGTTTCGGCTTCAGGAAATTAGCCGTTGGGAGAGTGAACAGGCATGATTCAGGAGAAGAATAACGACGCATTAGGCGTTTTTTTTGTGTTCGCATTCGGTGTAATTCTTCATGTAGTGCTGTTTTACACGGTTATGAACTTTCCGAGAGCAATCCGCATCTATCCTGACGAGATAAGGTACTACGACATTGCTCGCAGTCTCTTCAACGGCGACGGCCTGACGATTCGCGGACTGGCTTCCGACTTCCAGAAGATAGCCTATTCGCTGGTGTTGATGCCGTTTTTCGCGATAAGTGATGTAGCATTGAGGCTCCGGGCTATTGGTCTGGGCAATATCTTTATCCTGAACCTGTCAGTGATTTTCGCGTGGTTGCTGGCCTCAGAACTTGGACTGTCCAGGCGCGCAAAGTACTTCATCGCGTTCTTCACAGCTATATTGCCCGAAATGATGCTGTTCATTACGTTCATGTCGGAAGTACTCTACTGGCCGCTCTTCCTGCTGTTCTTCTGGGTGTGGACGGTCAACGAGCGCAAGGAGTCATATTTTCTGGCTGTAGTAGAGGGCGTAATTTGCTACGTGGCTTACCTGACGAAGGAAGTGTTTCTTGCGGCGATATTGGCCTATGTTGCGTTCGAGATAGTCTATCCACTGATTGAGGGTAAGGCATTCCAGAAAAATAGGATTATGCGTTTCGGGGTGTTCCTCGCGTCGTTTGCGGTGTGCTATTTGTCGGTGAAGCTGATGTTCTTTCGCGGAATGGGCAACTCCTACAACCAGATGGGGCTTCAGGCGATAATGTCTCCCTATAATTTTCTGTTCCTGCTGTATTCATTCTTCTACTACTTGGCCGGAATACTTGTTGCGGGACTGGTGATTCCTTTTGTGTACCCGTTCGTGAATTTCAGGTCAATGAACGAGCCGAGCCGGAAACTTTATGTTTTCACGATTCTGTTTATGGTGATAACTTCTTTTGTGCTTGCATACACAATCTCAGTCAGGGAAAATCTAGGGAACGTGAGAATTTCCGTAATGCTCAGGTATTACGGGGCTGCCTTCCTGATGCTGATAATGCTGTTATTCTCATCTCTACAGAACATTGATTCAGCCACCATAAGAGCACGCAGAAAAGATACGTTGACGGCCTTAACTTTTGCGCTGATGTACATATGCCTGATGTTCAGGGGCTTCCAGGTGAATAACGGTTCTGCTCATTACTGGCTTATGTGGTATCTGGCAATTGATATTAAGGCCCGCATGCTTATGCCTCCTCCGCTCCAAATTCCTGCGCCCGAAGCATTGCGTGCTTCTGCACTGAACATTCCCTACAGTCCGCAGAAAGTGATATACCTGTCCGTAATAATTGCTAATCTCCTACTCACAGCAGGAGTAATGATATTTCACTATGTGCTTATGAAACGAGGAACAAGAAGCGCAAAGAAATTATATGCTTCGGCCCTTGTCATAATGTGCTTGTGTATCAACTGTGCCGCATATGTTACGCATAAATATTCTTATGAAGTAGATGCAGAGGCTGTCAATGAAGTCGTAGCTATCAGCAAATATTTCGGAGAGGATAAAGATTCTGACATTATGTACCTGACTCATGGTGAGCCTGTGAAGCGTTTTGACCGCATGGGGAGATACATAGATACCTTCGTAGACCGACAGCATAAATTATACGTCGTTGATGATGAGGCATTGACAAAAGACATGAAAGGCAACAGCCTTAACGTTGCAGATGCCATGCTTCAAGGGGAAAGCTTCGGTATCTACAGGGGAGTCCAGAAAATCGACTACATAATAATTCAGAATTACGACTCTCACGGAATGAGGAGCTTGGCAAACGTCGAAAAGGTTGACAATCTCAGCGGGAAGCATTACACCGTCTACAGAAACCTCAACCCTTCCGAGCTTCACTTCGAATAACAGAAAAATGGGGGAATAATTTTCCCCCTGACCTTCTCCCTACAGCCCGAACACGTGCCGCACAAACCTCACTGCACCTTCCGCATCACGGTCGAGCATCTCTTCCGTAGCGTTAGGCACCAAGTCCCGCCAAACACAAATCTCTTTCCCGATAGTTCCTCCGCTCATCACGAACGGCTCCATCACCGCCGCTCCCTGATAGTTTATGTCCCTCAACGCCTGGCCAAGTGCCGCCCAGTCTATCGTGCCCTTGCCAGGTACTCTCCTGTTCTGTTCGCCCAAATGCAGGTGGCACAAATCCTTTCCGGCCTTACGCACAGCGTCCGCCATGTTGTCCTCCTCAATGTTCATGTGGAACGTATCCAGATGAATTTTTACGTTCGGACTGTCCACAGCGTCAATGAATGCCTTGCACTCGTCGCACGTGTTGATCATGTAACCCTCATAACGGTTGAGCACTTCCATTCCCATAACTACACCGCAGTCCTCCGCAGTCTTGGCCAAAATCTTCATGTTCTTGATTGCGCGGTCAAGGTCTCCCTGCTTGTCCATAGGCAGCGACACATCCAGAGGCCAGTAGCTGTACAGCCCTCCGCACAAAATGTGAATGTCCATCAGCTTGAGCTTGGGCAGCAAATCCTGAAAGAACTTCATTGCCCGCTCGACGATCGCAGGGTCGGTTGAGCAGATGTTCTGTTCCTTCGTCGGGCCGTAGCCGGAAGTCAGGGTTATTCCGTTGTCCTCCGCACAGTGCTTCAGTCCGAGCATCGCTGCTTCTGTGGTGTACTTCTGCACGAACGCCGCACAGGAGATTTCCAGCACATCAAAGCCGAGCTTCTTTACCTTCGGGATGAAATATTCGTAGTCGGAAGTCCACTCGTGAGTCCAGTAGGGTGCGTAGATACCATACTTCATTAACAATTCCTCCTTGTGGTTGACAAATGGATTGGCCTAAATTATATTACAGCTATCCAATTGTATGAACAATTAATAATCCATAACCCAATTACGAGAGGGAGGAATCACATGGAACCATTGATTCGCATGGTCGGCATAACCAAAACCTTCCCGGGTGTCAAAGCACTTGACGGGATAAGTTTTGACATTATGCCCGGAGAAGTTCACGTGCTCATAGGCGAGAACGGAGCAGGCAAATCCACGCTGATGAAGATACTTTCCGGAGTGTATCAGCCTACTTCTGGAAAAATCATCTGCAACGGCCGCGAGTATGACCAGCTCAGCACCAAAACTTCAGTCGAAGAAGGAATAGCAATTGTGTATCAGGAGCTAAGTGTGATTAACGAGCTCTCGATTCTGGAAAATCTCTTTGTCGGAAAACTTCCCACCAAAAAGTTCATGGGCCTTTCGGTCGTCGACTTCAAGAGTATGCGCGAAAAGGCTAAAGTTGTTCTCGAACAGGTAGGTCTTCACCATGACCCTGATACCCTCGTCGGAGACCTTGCAGTTCCGGATAAACAGCTCTGCGAAATCGCCAAAGCCCTAGTGTCCGGCGCAAAGGTTATCGTCCTCGACGAACCTACTACCTCGCTCACAACTTCGGAGGTCGAACGTCTTCACGGACTCATTCGCGAACTCAAGGCCAAAGGCTGCGGCATCGTGTACATCTCCCACAAAATGAAGGAGCTTAAAGCGATTGGCGACAGGATTACGGTGCTGAAGGACGGAACTTATGTCGGGACTTACCCTGCGGCGGAAATTACGCTTGATGAGCTGATAAAGTTAATGGTTGGCAGAGAGATCAAGGGTACATATTTTGCGGACGAGAGCGTTGACGAACTCATGACTCACCCCGTAATTTTCGAGGCTCAGGGCATCACTCGTTCGGACAGAACTTGCCGGGATATATCGTTCCAGCTCCACGAGGGCGAGATACTGGGCTTCGCCGGTCTGGTTGGTGCAGGACGCACGGAGACGATGGAGGCAATTTTCGGCGCAGTCCCCAAGAGTTCGGGAAAAGTTTTCCTGAAGGGTAAGGAGCTTCACATCAAGGAACCCTACGCGGCAATTAAGCAGGGACTCGGAATGCTCACGGAGGACAGACGCAAACTCGGCTTCGCCAAGAATTTCACCTGCAAGCAGAACATCTCGATTGAGCCGTACATCAAGGAATCGACATGGGGCGGACTCGGCGGAATGCTCAGTAACGCAAAAGAAGAGAAGTGGGCAAACGAGCAGATTTCGGCCCTTAACGTCAAGTGCACCGGCCCGGAACAGATGACCGTAGACCTTTCCGGCGGAAATCAGCAGAAGGTAATTCTGGGTAAGTGGATGGCGGCGGGAAGCGAAGTGCTGATTTTCGACGAACCCACGAAGGGAATCGACGTAGGCAGCAAGAGCGAAATCTACATACTTATGCGTAAGCTCGCAAAAGCGGGAAAAGGTGTGCTGATGATTTCGTCGGAACAGACGGAGTTATTGTCCGTGTGCGACAGGATAGCGGTGTTTCACGGCGGCGAGTTGAAGGCTGTGCTTGAGGGCAAGACGGCCACCGAAGAAGACATTGTGAGAATATCGACGACAGAATAGGGAGGACTGACATAATGAGCGACAACAACACTAATAAAGGCTTCAGCTTTGCGACGTTCTGGCAGAGGTTCGGGACGATAACTATACTTCTGCTTCTGCTTGTGGTGCTGGCAATTGCCCGGCCCAACGCAGTATTTTCGTCAACATCAATCCCCCAGATTCTCCGTCAGTCAGCAGTGAACATTCTGCTTGCGCTCGGTGAGTTCTTCGCGATTCTGCTGGGATATATCGACCTCTCAATCTCTGCGGCCTGCGGTTTGACCGGAATGTGCTCGGCACTGCTTATGCGCGCAAATTGCCCCTGGGTGCTGGCCTGCATCGCCGGAGTTCTCTGCGGGACAATGATAGGTGCACTCAACGGGTTCATGATAAATAAAACCGGACTTCACCCGTTCATCATTACTCTTGGTATGCAGACGGTGTATTTTGGGCTGATGCTGGTTGTGTCCAACTCGTCGAGCGTCTACGGATTCCCTGCGGGCTTCTCGAAGTTCATGAACGCTACCTTATGGGGAGTTCTTCCGGTCGGAGCGATTATCGCCCTGATTACGGCAGGCATACTCTGGTTCCTGACAGCCCGGACGAAAATGGGGCGCAACCTCTACGCATTGGGCGGCAACCGTGAAGCGGCGTGGTACTCCGGAATTAACGTTCACAGGCACCAAATGCTGGTATACATGATCTCCGGGACGTGCGCGGGCCTTGCGGGAATCGTCCTTACGGGCCGTCTCAACGCGGCTGCTCCCACTGCGGGAACGGGCTATGAGACGTTCGCGATCGCCGCAACTATAATCGGCGGAACGAGCTTTTTCGGCGGCGTTGGCAAAATTCCGGGAGTTGTTGCCGGCGGCCTTATTATCGGTATCATCAACTACGGAATGACGGTCATGATGATTGATGCCTCAATGCAGAAGGTAGTTATGGGTGCGCTGATAATCATAGCTGTAACTCTGGATCACCTCGTTTCTACATCAGCGAAGAAATAGTGAATCCGATCGCATGTGCGGTCAGGGAAATATATTATCAGGAAGGAAGATGTTCAAGTGAAGAAAGTTTTAGCGTTAGTGTTGGTAGTGTGCGTAGTGCTCTGCGGAGCAAGTGCTGCGATGGCGGCGAAGTATGCGGTAATCCTCAAGACCACCAATTCCGACTTCTGGCGTGCAATGTATGACGGCACAGCGAATTACGCGAAGGAAGCCGGTCTTGACGTTGACATGTTCGCTGCACAGAGCGACATCGACTACGAGGGCCAGCTCGCGATTCTGGAGAACTGCATCAACTCCGGAGCGTATCAGGGAATCGCAATTGCTCCCTGCAACGGCGTGAACCTTATCGCCGGCGTGAAGAACGCAAACCAGGCAGGAATCACAATCTGGAACATTGACGAGCGTTTTGACGCGGAAGAGATGAAGCGTCAGGAAGCTGTGTGCGTAGGCTTCGACTCGTCGGACAATGTCCAGATCGGGCACATGGGCGGCGAATACCTGGCATCACTTCTTGCGAAGGGTGCACATGTCGCGGTCATCGAGGGACTTGCGGGCAACCAGTCATCAGAGGACAGGGCTAACGGTGCGAAGTCAGCGTTCCGTGAGGCAGAGATGAATATTGTTGCGTCAAAGTCGTGCGACTGGGATCGCCAGATGGCAATGGATACGGCTATGACGTGGATACAGCAGTTCCCGGATCTGAAGGCGATTTACTGCTGCAATGACGGTATGGCTATGGGAGCAATTCAGGCCGTAATAGTTTCGGGCAAACTGGGTGAGATTTACGTTTGCGGAACTGACGGAGATTCTGACGCGATCCAGTCCGTGAAGGACGGCAACCTGACCGCGACAGTAGCTCAGGACTCGGCGAACATAGGCATCACCGCATTGAAGGGACTTGTTGCGGCGGTGGAGAACCCTGCGGCGTATCCTGCAAGCTCCCAGCCGGAAAAGACTCCTGTAAGTGCTGTGCTGGTCAGCGGCAAGTAGGAACAGGCCGGTTGACAAGAAACTTAACGGGGCATAAAATACTCTGCGTTGAAATTTTGGGGCTGTAGCGCAGTTGGGAGCGCGCGACATTCGCATTGTCGAGGCCGGGAGTTCGAATCTCCTCAGCTCCACCAGAAAATAACACGGATAAGCCCGTTGCAAGATAAAGCCCGCCTAATAAGCGGGTTTTTTGCTATCATTAACCAACAAAATGGAGGACACATAATGAAATTCACCAAAATGCACGGATGCGGCAACGATTACGTCTACGTCAACTGCTTCGAGGAAAACGTCCCTAATCCCGCAAAACTCTCAACCATCATCTCCGACAGACATAAAGGCATCGGTGCTGACGGCCTCATCCTCATTCTCCCAACTCCCAACGCCGACGCATTCATGCAGCTCTACAATTCCGACGGCTCTTCCGACACAATGTGCGGCAACGGCATTCGCTGTGTGGCCAAGTACGTCTACGATCACGGCCTCGTCCCGAAAGACCGCCGCACCCTCAAAATAGATACCCCCGTCGGAATGCACGAACTCGAGCTGACCGTCGAGAACGGCAAGGTCTCTTCAGTCTGTGTAGACATGGGAATCGGGCGCGCAACCACAAAAATCCCTGAGGATATTTGCGTTCACGGAATGAACTTGAAGTACGTGGGAATAAACGTAGGCAATGACCACGCCGTATATTTCCTTGATGAGAACCCGGAACTTGCGGGCATTCACACTTGGCCGGACTCCAAATTTGCGGCAGAGGGGGATTACTTCGAGCGGCACAAGAATTTTCCTAACAGGGTAAACTCCGAATTTATCGAGGTACTCTCCCGGAAAGAAATCAACATGCGCGTTTATGAACGCGGGAGCGGCGAAACTATGGCCTGCGGAACCGGCTCAACAGCAAGCGCATTCGCGGGGGTAGCATCTGGAAGGCTGGACCGCAACTGCGGAATCACCGTGCACTTGAGGGGCGGCGACCTGGTTATCCGCGTTGATGACGAGAACAGGTGCTTCATGACCGGCCCGGCCGTTGAGGTCTTCAACGGGGAATACGACCTTGCTGGTGCGGACTAAGACAGTACTCACAAAATCAAATCTCCCGGTCTCGGATTACTCGGTGAACCCTTACGTGGGATGTGCTCATACGTGCAAGTACTGCTATGCTTCGTTCATGAAGCGGTTCACCAATCACACGGAGGAATGGGGAAGTTTTGTTGACGTGAAGATTTGGCCGGAGGTTAAGCACCCGGAAAAGTATACGGGCAAAGAATTATTACTCAGTTCCGGAGGCTAGGGTCTCGTGGAGCATAAACACTCTCGACGAAAACTTCAGGGCAGAAATGGATAGTGCTGTGAGCATTGAGCGAAAGCTTGCGGCTATGCGAAAATTTCACGATGCCGGAATCAGGACTACTTGCTTCATCTCGCCGATATTTACGGGCCTTACGGACATCCCTGCAATAATCGAACGCGCAAAGGACATCTGCAATCTCGTGTGGCTCGAAAACCTGAACTTGCGGGGCGACTACAGGAAGCGCATTCTCGAGTGGATTCACATTCATCACCCGGACCTTGACGGGCTGTATCATGAGATATATTCACGCAGAGACCGCACATACTGGTACGAACTCGACGAAGTTATGCGGGACTTTACCCAAAAACTCGGCCTGCCCTATGTCCGCAACGACGATTCTGTTAAGCGCAAATTCTCTGACCCTCCTGTTGTGGTCAACTACTTCTTCCACGAGGAAATCACCAGATAATAACAAAAACCCCCTCCAGTGATGAAGGGGGTTGTACTATTCTGCATCAATTCTACAGATATACTCCGCGAAGTTCGACTATGTCTGTTACTCTCTTTATCGCCGCAATGTACGCTGAACGCCTCATCGTTGAATTGTGGTTCACCGCATAGTCCCATACCTTGTCGAAATTCTCCGTCATGAGGGTTACGAGCCTTCTGTTGTACACTTCTTCGCTCCAGCGGAAGCCCTGCAGGTTCTGCGCCCACTCGTAGTATGACCCGATAACACCGCCTGCGTTCGCCAGGAAGTCCGGCACTACGATTACGCCCTTGTCGTTGAGAATCTGCTCTGCTTCAGGAGTCGTCGGGCTGTTCGCGCCCTCGAAGACGTACTTTGCCTTGAGCTTGCCTGCCGTGTCCTGATTGAGCACACCCTGAGCCGCCGCAGGAACGAATACATCGCAGTCCAGGCCGATAATCTCGTCGCCCGGAATCTTCTCGCAGCCTTCCTTCTCAAAGCCCGTGAGCTTCCTTCCGCGCTGGCCGGGGTCGGTGTTCATGTACTCGAACGCTTTGTTGATGTCGATCCCGTTGGGGTTGTAGTACGCGCCGGTCGTGTCGCTGATGGCTACGATCTTGACTCCTGCCTCGCTGAGGATTTTTGCGGCATAGCTTCCGACGTTGCCGAAGCCCTGAACCGCTGCCTTGATGCTGGAGGGGTCAATGCCCTTAATCTTCATCAGCTCAAACGCACAGGCCGCAAGTCCTCTTCCTGTTGCCTCAGTCCTGCCCATTGCTCCCCAGTAGTCGATGGGCTTTCCGGTGAGCATTGCGGGTTCAAAGTGCCCGAGCATCTTGCAGATAGTGTCCATGATCCAGACCATTTCCTGGCCGCCGGTGTACATGTCCGGTGCGGGAACGTCTGACCATCTGCCGATAATAGGAGCTATTCTTGCGCCGAAGGTGCGGGACATTTTTTCCTTCTCCTTGCGGCTCATGTGAGTCGGGTCGCAGCAAATTCCGCCCTTGCCTCCGCCGTAAGGGATACCGGCGAGCGAACACTTCCACGTCATCAGCATTGCCAGTCCTTCGCACTCCTGGCCGGTAACGTCCATTGCGTAGCGGATACCGCCCTTTGACGGCCCTAACGCTGTCGAGTGCTGTACCCTGAAGCCCTGAAACACCTTTACGGTGCCGTCGTCCATCTCTACAGGAACAGAAACGTCTACTCTTCTCTCGGGATAGCTCAGAATCTGAATGAGTCCCTCGCTCAAATGCATTTCGTCTGCCGCACTGTAGAAATCGCGGAGCGCGGTATCAAGTATGAGGTTATTGGATCTTCTTCTGCCTGTTGCTTCATCAATCATGATAACACCTTCAAACCTAAATTGTCTGTCAATTCTTAATATTTCTTAACGGGGGGAAATTTTACAAGCACATTCCCGATTTGTCAAATTATGCGTATAATTCAAGCACACAAATTCTCACAGGAGGCATATATCCATGACAGACAAGATGCGCGACGACAAAAACGCTTTGCGGGTTCTCAGGGAGGACATCGAGAACAAGACGGGCTTCAGCTTTGTCATACTTGAGGACGGCCTTGCGATGAGCGAGCTTGACCTTCAGGAATATCACTTCAACCCCTACGGAATACCTTACGGCGGAGTATTATTCACGATGGCTGATGACACTGCGGCTATGGCGTTCATGAGTGCAGGAGGTAACGGCGTAACTGTCAACGCGCACGTAGATTACCTGAGAGGCTCGCGTGATGCCGAAAAGCTGATTTGTACAGCGAAAGTGCGCAAAGCTGGCAGAAGGATATTCTACATTGACGCAGGAATAACCAACGAAAAATATGAAGACCTGTGCAGGTTCAAGTTCGTGTTCCTGAATATCTATGAAGAGTGATTTGCTGTATAATACTGGACAAAATTTCTACAGGAGGACTTTTTTTCATGGCCGCATTAATACTTTGCAGCTTGTTGGTTCTGTTGGTGATGGCTGGTACGGCTCGTGCGGATGAGGGGTATTCTGAGGACATAGTCGGTGAGATTCGCGGCTTCCTGCTTGATGATGACTGGAACTTCGACTTCGACGAGGAGAAAGGTGTTTTCCGTTTCGGTGTGAACATTGACGGCAAAATGAAGCACGTGAATTATTTTGTGCCTGTGCGCGATGATTCTTACACCGTGTACGCAATTTCTCCTGTGAGCGGAGATTCTGATGACCCGCAGGTAATGAATGCACTTGCGGAATTTATGTGCAGGGCGAATTATGGTCTGCGCAACGGGAACTTCGAGGTTGACATGCGTGATGGAGAGGTGCGCTACAAGGTATTTGTGGATTGCGACGGACAGCTTCCTTCGAGGGAAATTGTGAGGGGGAGCATAATTATTCCCGCAATGATGTTCGAGAGGTATTCGCCAGGCATCCTTGATGTAATCTTCAAGGGAGTATCTGCGGCAGAAGCAATAGCACACTGCGAGGATTAAGGGATTTGATTTCAGCAGAGCTTCCCTCGAGAATGGGGAGGCTCTGATTTTTTGCTGCTGCGGATTTAGTGTACGCTGAGATGTCCTATCTTAACAAATTCTATCTTTTTGCCGGACTTGTTCACGTGAACATATTTGCTGTTTTTGCGCTGGTACTCCTTGCACGCTCTCTTGGCAATTGCCCCCACTAAATAAACCGTCTCAACAGCAGAATACTCTATCAGCGGAACGATAAACTCTCCCCAGCAGTAGGCGAGGAGTTTATCCCTGTCCTCAATGCCTTTTTTCCGCAAAACCGGCTCGCTTAATGGATTCTCATCAACGCTTCCGAACGGCACAACTTCAGCACTGAGAACTTCAGCCATAATTTCACGGGCGTGAGCTTCGTTGTCAGGGCCGTTATCGTGGAGAAATTTCTTCATTTCCGAGTACAAGCCGCGCCAGTAAGATACACCGCCTGGTTTTCCTGCGAGGCTTTTTCCGTCTTTTTTGACCAGCCACGCATTAAGGTAGCCATTCTTCTTGTTGATTTTGGTTGTCTGGAATCTTTGGGTGAGGAATTCTTGGGCTTCGCTGATGTCAATGGAATTTTTGAGTTTCACCCTAGAACCTGGAACAGCAACATACTCCGAAGCCTTGCGTCCTCCGAGAGTGAAAGAACCAGTGAAAGAACCATCTTCTTTATGAAAACGTGGGAACCAGCACCTTCTTGTCAGGTTAGGGTTCGAACCTACGAACAAAACTTTAGCCTTGAGGGGCTCTCCGTGCCACGGACTGCCAATGAGGAAACCTTCGTCTTCGAATGAGAGTCCTGGTATGTTGTCGTAAAAACGCTTCTGGTATTTCACAAATATCTTGCACAGATTGAAGAAGTCTTTATCGTCGTTGTCGCTGGGATCAGATGCTCCGTCGAGTACACGCAAGAGAGTATCATTGAGCACAATTTTCCTGAAGAGAGCACGAAGTTTTTCCTGAGCTTCGCTGTCGCTATCGGGCAATTGCAATAACCTCCAATGTAATATAATTTGCGGCGAGGTGATATTTATGTGGAGAATGATCTGGCCGCTTCTGCTAATCATAATTTCCAACGTATTCTACAATATTTGCACAAAATCCATTCCGCAAGATTCAGATTCCTTCGGTACGCTCATTATAACGTACATTGCCGGAGGAGTAATAGCGTATGTTTTGTTCTGCGTGCACTCTGGAAGCATTAATCCGTTTTCGAGCTTCAACATGCCTTCGCTGGTGCTCGGTCTGGCGATTGTCGGGCTGGAAGCAGGGTATGTGTATTTGTATCGTGCGGGCTGGAAGGTCAGCATGGGATCGCTGACGGCGAATATATGCCTTGCGGTTGTGCTGCTTTTTGTCGGAGGGATGGTGTATCGCGAGAATATTTCGCTGAGGCAGATTATCGGGGCGGTGGTGTGCATGATCGGGCTGTATCTCATGGCCTAGCCTTCAGGATAAATGCAGCACAGCCAAGACGAACAGCATAATGAACGCCGCAAGTATAGCAGTCATCCCGCCGTCAAACCCGAAACTTTCCGCAATTACCCCGGTGATTAACGGCATCAGCGTTCCGCCTGTACACCCAGCGGTAAACAGAACTCCCATAGCCATTGGGTACCTGTTCGTGTATTGGGCAGATGAGGCGTAAATTATCGGGCTTATTCCGGCCATGCACAGCCCCAGACACGCAACACTTACAGCAACTCCCGGCCTGCCTTCAGACGCAAGCATACACCCGAAGAACACCACAGACCCGAAGCATGACGCAAGCAGCAGCTTCTTCTGCCGGACATACTTTGAGAGCCACGCACACGTCAATCTTCCAACGAGCATAACTACCCACAACAAGGCCGCCATTGCCTGCGAATAATTCATCGTCATGTTCTTGTGAGTCATGTACGTAACAAGCCAGCCGTTCAAGGCAAATTCACAGCAAAGATACAGGAACATTAACGCTCCGAGCATGATGAAACCTCTATCACGCAGGAAGTCTAGTGATTTCCCTGACTTGGCCGGAACGCGCGGGTAGTCCTTGACGCTCATGAACAGTACAGCCGAAATTGCGCACAGCACTGCGACAACTACAAGCCCCGCACGCCAGTCAAACACCCTTAGTGCAGAGAACATAACAGGAGCGAGGATAGCCCCTGCGGCAAACACTGCATGAAGCATTGCGGTAGTACGAGTATTGCCGTTTGTGGCGAGGCTGACGTTTGCCTGAGAGAAGGTTATCAGGCTTCCGCGCCCAAGCCCCGCAAGGACACAAGCCGCGAACAGCAGGACATGAGCATTCACTGATGCCAGGAGGGACATTCCCAGACATATGCAGAGCGTCAGGAGGACTATTGCGATTTTCGGGCCAAGATACAGCACGGCGAGGCTGGAAAGTATTCCTGAAGCAAGATTGCCCAGCGAGAAACACGAGAGCATCGCACCGCTCAGGGTGTAGGGCAGATTATTGGCTGAGCTGATGTCGGGAAGGGCACTTCCCATTGTGAGCATGACTATTCCGCAGCAAAAAAACGCATAGAAGCATGACGTGAGCAGCAATTTTTGATTCTTCATGACAGTAGTCCTCCTTTGAGTAAAAGTATAACGTAAATTATGATGGACTGCTAAAGATTAAGCTGGGATAATTCAGCATGTGCCCAACCCAAAATTTCGAGGTGAATTATTCATGAAGAAGGTTAATGTTCTTTCCGTGCTGCTGTTTTTGGGGCTGATGAGTAGTTATGCGTATGGAGCTGTCAGCATCTCAGAAGAGAGCGGCAATTTCCCCAACGATGCGTTTCGTGAATATGTCAGCGAGAATTTCGACACTGACAGGAACGGTGAGCTGAGTGATGAGGAGCTTGCGGCTGTAACAGTGATTGACGTTCACAGTATGGACATAGCTTCGCTGGGGGGAATTGAGTACTTCACAGAGCTTCGGGAGCTTGAGTGTTCGTACAACTCATTGACAGAGCTGGACATGAGCAGGAATCCAAAACTGCAAAAGCTGTACTGTTGGGATAATCAGCTTGCGTATGTTGATACGAGGCGTAACCCGGAACTTCTGGAGCTGTCAGTCAGGAACAACAGGATTACAGCTATTGATGTGAAGAACAATCCTAAACTCAGATTATTATCCTGCTGGAACAATCAGCTCACAGAGATAGATATTACTCATAACCCGGAACTTATCAGCTTTGACTGCCACATAAACCAGATAGCCAATATTGATTTGAGTAGTCAGCGGAAATTGAGATTGTTGAATTGTGCAGTGAACAGGCTGACAGAACTTCATGCGGAGAATAATTCATTGCTTCGTTCGTTGTCGTGTTATGGCAATACTATAACAAAACTTGATGTGAAGCAGTTTCCGAACCTGATAATGCTTGATGTAAATGAAAACCGTCTATCCGATATAGATGTGAGCAGCAATCTACTCTTATCGGAGCTGTACTGCAACAGCAATGACCTTACGGCTCTTGACGTTACGCATAATCCAGAGCTGAGTATACTTTCATGCAGCTTTAACAATATTGGCGAATTAGACCTGCGCAATAATCCGGCATTGACTAAACTGTGGTGCGTAAGTTGCGGCCTCAGTGAACTTAACCTGTCAAATAACACTGCATTAATTTCTGTGAACTGCTGGGAAAACAGCATAAAGACTCTGGATATCAGCAATCATCATCAGCTTACAGAATTTTATTGCTATAGTAATGACTTATCCGTGCTTAATGTGAGTAATGCCTCTGCTCTCCAAGTATTAGGATGCGAGAATAATAGCCTGTCAGAACTTGACATAACAACTAATCCTGCATTAATCAGGCTTTGGTGCAACAACAATAATATAACTTCTCTGGATATGCACGGCAATCCTGACATCGAAACTCTATCCTGCATGAATAATGAACTGCAAGAATTGAACGTGTCAGACAATTCTGCTTTAACGTACCTTTATTGCAGACATAACCAGCTTAGAGAACTTCGCCTTAAGAATCATCCCGCTCTGTCTATCCTATGGTGCGAAAACAACGATCTCAGAATCCTAGACACCAGCGGTGCGCCTTCACTGCTGCAGATTTCCAGCTCAAATAATCCGCTCGGCCTTATCGATGTATCATCGAATACTGCATTAATTTCACTTTATTGCGGAAACAGCCAGCTCGCACATCTTGACGTGAGCAAAAATGAAAAACTTACTGCCTTGTACTGTGAAAATAATCATCTTCCTAATATTGACTTGAGCAGGAACACAGCTCTGCAATATCTCTACATTCAGGACAATCACCTGACATCCATCGATTTATCAGCAAACACGGAACTCCAAGTACTGGACTGCTCAAATAACGGTAATGCTTCACTCTATCTGACAACGTCAGGCTTCATTTTTTACCCGTATCAGACAGACCTGACGCGATATGCAGGCCAAGACCTAAGCAGAATACAAGGCCTCAAAGCATATGACAGCCAAGACGTAGAAATAGACTGTGATCTTTCTTTGCAGGAAGGGATAGCGTATTTTGCCTCAGAGCCTAAATATATTGTCTACGAATACGATAACGGCTACTCGGGTACCGCATCGGAAGATTTAGTGCCCAGAACTATGAGCGTAAAGGTACAGCTCCCTTCTAACCATGCTCTTCTGACTCAAGGCACCTATCAGCCTGGCAGCTGGAACACCAATTTTTTCATCACGCCTGAGCTGCGCGAGGCTATATCTCTCTCATTCGGAGGCATAAGCTCATCAGATATTCACCTGTTCAGCGAAATAATAACCTCTGAAGACTGGACTCCTGATCCGGATGAAACATCAGCACTTCTCGCTCATGGAGAAAAAGTCTTATTCACACTTCCTCAGACGCAGGCATATGCTGACGGAGTTTACGTAATTTACTGCACGTTCGGTAGTGATTCACTGGCAGGGAACAAAATATCAATTCATGATTTTGACAGCATATCTCATGACTCAGAAGTCGTATTTATGAATGAAATCGGACAAGTCATGTATTACGTTTCTAACGCAAAATATGCTTATGTCGCAATACGTTTCACAAGAGGCCAGTCAAGCAGATACGCTATGACTTTACGTGAAGAGCTCCCTCTGATTCGGCTTGAGGCTTTCAGGCCTGATGATAACGTTATGATGAGAATAGCGGAGAACTTAAGTGTTGATGTGTCTGCAATAAAGTTCCTGAACGGCGGAAATATAATTTATGGTTTTGATCCTTCGTCTCCTCATGAAAAGCTTGCCGAATCGTCAAGCCTGGACATCATCGGCAAATTCAACAGTATAGGTTATATTGATGAAGCAGGAACTTACTTGTGCAAGGCTGTTTTTCCTGATGAACTGTTCAATCAGGTCAAGGATAAAGACATAATGAAAAACTTTGTACTTCAGACGGACTACATGATACCGAACATGCAGCTGAGTCTTTCAGGAGATATATTGCAGTCATTCGGGACAAAAGAATTTATCATGACGCTTTCACTTGAACCTAGTACGGGCGGCTATGTATGCAACCTATACTTAACACAACGTAAAGAAGCTATCTCACAAGAAGAAGTATCCGGCGGGTCAGGAGGAGGCTGTAATCCAGGGGCTGGAATTTTTACACTGCTATGCGTAGTGTTTGCGGTTTGCTCCGGTATCAGGAAACAATCTATTGCGCTGGTTCTCTTGATGATTATTGCACTCTATGTCCCGGCTTATGCAGAGATAAAAGCTTCGGATTACACTCTGCCTATACCTTACGAGATATATGACATTGCCGGAATCTGCACTACAGATTTTGAGCTTACTCCTGAGCTTGTGAATAAAATAGCTGAATTATGGATTGATCCGATGAGGCCGGACCTAAAGCTGAAGCCTGAACAGGTACATTCATATTCGGAGGCAGCATTGCCTGGAAGTTGGGAGGTTCAGCCTGATAATTTGTACACCATTGCATCAAGAGGTTCATACGGTGTCGCAAAACTTCCGCTCGTTGAAGCTTGGCCCGGTGAGGAGAATTACACTGTTTACGTTACGCAAATAACTCTCAGCTACGATGTTCAGCCCGATGAAATGCTGACTATGTGGACGTTTCCTGTTGACATTTCCACAAGGAAAACAGACAACTCATTATCCGAGTTCGTGGGATGTGCATATCTATGGCTTGATGAGAACTTCAACAAAATTCTCCGCGTTCCTCAAAGCAGAAGATTTTACGCCGCAATTTTCATCAGGCCTGAAACTGTTAATACCGGAATTATATGCGTTAACAGAGGAGCTTACGTGAACGAAGAGGATATAGTCAAAAGGCTTGAGTCTGATTTTACACAAAAAGTAGCTGCTCACTTGGGAATTGATGTCGAGGATTTAAGGTACATTCTCAAGCGCAATATAGGCCAGCCCATCGAACCCACTCAGGCAATGCAGGATTATGTACGCAATGACAACCACGAAATCATAGGCAATCTTCCCACAGTCAGCGTCGACGAAGCAGGATACTATATCATTCCGGTTACGCTTAGCGATGACGTGTTTAATCTGGTGAAGAGCAATGATGTCAGCGACTACAAATTTTATGCGCTCAACGACTCCGAACTGGGAGACGGCCAAATCCGCACATCATTCATCAACGGTCTGCTGGGTACTTGGGAATTATTCACGCTCAACGGCGAAAAGATGACCAGCTTCGGCGTAAAAGAGTTCCTGATGGTCGGATTCCTCGAAGCAGGAAAACCCTTCAGCCTCTACCTCGCCAAAATTCTGCTCGCCCTGCTCGCTGGAGGGTGTCATTCAGGCATTAGTCCTTCAGCTGTCCATGCCGTGATACTGGGAATAATTGCCGTCAAGCTATATCGCAGAAAGTGAAACAATAAAGCGGGATTCCCTTTTACGAGAGTCCCGCCGTTTTTTATGCCTCTATTCCGTGAGGACGTTTTCCTGTCCCGAACTCGTAACAGCTCCGGAAATTTCCTTCCACCATGTCGCACACATCCTCTGACGTGTAGAACGCTACGTGCGGACTCAGAATCACGTTCGGAAATGAGCGCAAAAGTGCCAGCTTAGGATTTGTCATCACTTCTCCCATCAAGTTGTAGTAGTACAGTCCGTTCTCGAACTCCACAACGTCAAGTGCCGCTCCTCCAATTTTCCCGCTCTGTATTCCCTTAATCAGGGCCCCAGAATCTACCAGCTTTCCCCTCGCTGTGTTGATGATGTGAACTCCGTCCTTCATCTTAGCGATTGAGTCTGCGTTGATGATGTGGTAGTTCTCGTCGTTGGCGTTCATGTGAAGGGTGATTATGTCGCATTCACGGAAAATAGTATCACGGTCAACATACTCTGCGTATTTCTTGGCCGTGTCGTTCTCGTAAACGTCATACGCCAGCAGTCTGCACCCGAAACCCGAAAGATGCTGCAACACCGTCGTACCGATTCTGCCCGTGCCCATAACTCCGACAGTGCAGGCCGAAAAATCTCGTCCCAGCTTGTTCTTGAGGGAATAGTCCTGAAGTTCTGCGCGCTTGAGTGTGTGCGCAAAACGCCGTATGCTCGCCAGCATCAACAATATTGCGTAATCCGCGACTCCCGTCGGTGTGTAGCTCACCGTGTCGACCTTCAGGCCAAGTTCACGCGCCGCATTCAGGTCAATGTGGTCGTAGCCGATCGACCGCGTCAAGATGTACTTCACTCCGACATCGTGAAACGCTCGAATCACCTTCTCTGACATGTCGCAGGGAGTACAGCTCATTCCGTCGCAACCGGCCGCTAGCGAAATATTGCCCTCGTTCGGATATTCCGCAGTGTACACGAAATCTATTCCGTACTTGGCCTTCATGTCGTGGCAGAAGAGCAGTTCATCACTCCTAAGAGCGTAAAAGCATATTTTCATTCTGTCATTTCCAGTAATCGAGCTTTGCCGGGTCAAGCCCAATATTCACAGCACGGAACACAGGATTCTTCTTTTCGCGCCTCTGTTTCTCGTAGTCAGCAAGTGCCTTCAGCACAATTCCTCCGGCAATCATGATTACAGGAATGTTAATGAGTGCCATCAACCCCATCGTAATATCCGCCAGTGCCCAAGCTGTGGACATAGGCAGGATTGCTCCGAACAGAATCACAAGCGCACATATCACCCTGAAGAACGACATGAATTTTTCGCCGGGCATCTTCTTGCCGTTGATGTAGGCTAATGCATTGTCGACGTAGAAGAGATTTCCCAGCAGAGTTGTGAACGCAAACAGAATCATTATCGCCGTAACGAACACCGGCCCGAACTCACCGAACACTGCGCTCATTGATGCCTGTACGTACTGGGCACCAGCGGCCTCCTTAGTGATTGGGACTCCGGACATCAGGCACATAAACGCCGTCGCTGAACAGATTAATATCGTGTCAATGTACACCGAGAGCATCTGAATCAATCCCTGCTTCACCGGGTGCGAAGTGTCGGCGGCCGCAGCAGCGTTAGGCGCAGAACCTACACCTGCTTCGTTGGAATACAGGCCGCGCTTGACTCCGTAAACCAGGCATGACCCGGCTATTCCGCTGAATATCGCCTTAAAGTCGAACGCGTCCTCAAAAATTATCTTCAGGACATCGGGCAGGGCTTCTATGTGCATGAAGATTATTGCTATCGAGGTCAGAACGTACACGACTCCCATGAACGGAACGATTACTCCGCTGACGTTCGCGATTCTTTTCGCGCCGCCGAACAGACACCACGCAACCGCCACTGCAATCACGAATCCGACGATTAACGGTGTAGTGGAAGGGTCATAGAAACTGTAGACCGAGAAGGTAGACTGCAAATTGTATGAGGCAAGGGCATTGAACCCGAAGGCATAAGTTGCGATGAGGAATATCGAGAACAGGACGGCTACGAACTTGCTGTTGATGATGGCCTCGATGTAGTACGCCGGGCCTCCGTAGCTGTGGCCGGTCTTTTCGTCCTTGTGCTTGTAAATCTGCGCTAAGGTGCTCTCAACAAATGCGCTTGCTCCGCCGAGAATTGCGAGCACCCACATCCAGAACACCGCACCGGGGCCTCCGAGACAGATTGCCGTCGATACGCCGATGATGTTTCCTGTTCCGACACGCGAGGCAGTCGAGACCATCAACGCACCGAACGACGATATCGAGTTGCTGCCTTCCGGGCGTTCGCCCATAATCCGGACAGCGTCGAAGCACAGACGAATCTGCGCGAACCTGGAACGCAGCGAGAAGTACACTCCTGCAACGGTCAGCACGATGATTAGCACGGGGTAGTACAGCCAGCCGTCAAGCAGATCCAGAAAGTTAATGAAGTCCTGCATGAGAATGAAAACCTCCTATGAATAAGATTAGCCAAATGGATTAATTGTGCTATTATACAAAAATTCTTATCCAGTTTTATGTAAAAACTTGAGGGGGCACAAATAGTTTTGTCCACAATCGCAATAACAGGCTCACTAAACATCGATCTCATCATGCGGGCTTCGCATTGTCCGTCAAAAGGAGAAACAGTAGTAGGCGGTCCGTTCGGAATGGCAGGAGGCGGCAAGGGATCCAATCAGGCACTTGCGGTTTCCCGTCTCAGCGCAAAATCCTACATGATAGGCTGTGTCGGAAATGACGACTTCGGGCGCAGACTCCGAGCGGTTTTGACTGAGAATCACGTAGACTGCACACATCTTCACACACGCCCCCAGGCAGGAACGGGGACAGCACTAGTTACGGTAACGGATGACGGCGAAAGCGCAATAGTCATGTCGCAGGGAGCGAATGCCTTACTCACACCGGAGGATATTATCGAGGCAAAACAGGTGTTCAGTTCGTGTGATGCCGCCCTCTTTCAGATGGAGACCCCCGCAGAAACAGTTGCCGCAGGGCTCAGAATTGCTAAACAGTATGGATGCAAAACCTTCCTTTCAGCAGAACCGCCCTTTAATCTTCCCAATGAAGTATGGACAAATATTGAGTGCATGATTCTGAATGAACGTGCATTGAGCTTCTACGCGAGCAGTTCATCAAGGAGCACGGTTAATAACATGGCGCGGGATATTCTGGACAGGGGAGTAAATTATCTTGTAGTAACCAGGAGTGCGCGAGGCGGATTAGTCTTCACACGCACAGGGGAGAATTTTTCGTTCGATGCGTTCAACATCCGGGCTGTAGATAACACCGGAGCACGTGATGCATTCTGTGCGGGGCTGTGCGTAGCCATGAGCGAAGGAATGCCGATACGCCGTGCTGCCAAGTTCGGAGCGGCTTGCGGAGCTTTGGCGTGTACGAAGATAGGTGCACATCCGTCGCTGCCCTGGAGGCATCAGGTAAGTGCTCTTCTTGGTGAACCTGGCGACGATGAATATGAGTTGTAATCCATTATTTAGGAGGTAATAAATCTTGGAAGATTACACTTACTTGCTGAGTCTCTGCATAATCATAATGTCCACAAAGATTTTCAGCATACTTTCGCGGCGTGCACAATTGCCGCAGGTTGTCGGTGCATTGATGGCGGGATTGTTTTTCGGGCCTGCAGTTTTGGGGCTGATAACGACTAAACTTTTCGGGACTGCTTTCTGCCTTCAGCCTTCGCCGTTGTTGTCGCGAATGGCGGAGCTTGGAGTAATCGTGATAATGTTCTCTGCAGGAATGGAGACGAACATTGAGGAGCTGAAGTCCTCCGGAAAAGTCGGGTTTGTTGTTGCTTTGCTGGGAGTGCTTGTTCCTCTTGGGCTTGGTGCAGGCTTGATGTACTTCTTTGACGAGAACGTAACGTTTGCGTCGGCAATTTTCGTCGGAGCAGTTCTCACAGCAACGTCGGTGTCAATTACGGTGGAAGCACTAAAGGAACTGGGCAAGATGTCTACGAGGGTCGGCAACACGATTTTGGCGGCGGCCCTGATAGACGATATTCTGGGCTTAATCTGCCTCACAGTAGTAACCGGAATAGCAGGCGGTGATGTGAATCTTCTGCTGGTTATGGTGAAGATTCTGGGGTTCTTTGTGTTCATCGGAGTAGCTGGTGCGGCATATTACAACTGGATATCGTGGTCGGACAAGGTTCAGGCCGAACGGAACTTGCGGCGTTATCCTGTGATGGGATTTGCGTTCTGCCTGTTCATGGCGTGGGCGGCTGAAGTGGTGTTCGGAGTTGCGGACATAATCGGTGCATTTGCGGCAGGAATGATTATCGCGATGTCGCCTAAGGGCCAGTATATTGCGAGCAAGTTCGACACGATAGCGTACCTGCTTCTGACTCCGGTATTCTTTGCGAACATCGGGCTTGAAGTTACTCTGCCGGAAATGTCGTATAACCTTGTGGCATTCACTGCGGCACTTTTGGTGGTAAGCATAATCTCGAAATTATGGGGCTGTGGAATTGGAGCGAGGGTATGCGGATTTTCGAAGAGGCAGAGCTACCAGATAGGTTTAGGGATGGTCTGCAGAGGAGAGGTTGCGCTGATCGTGGCAGGTAAGGGAATGGCGATGAACCTGATCCGTGAGGACTATCTTGGCCCGATAGTGATAATGATAATTGTGTGCACGATAATCACGCCGATATTCCTTAAGGACGCTTTCAAGGGCACTGATGAGGTGGGCAGCACGATATTTGAGGATAAGTTCATGCTTGAGGAACAGACTGACGAGATGGAAGAGGATATATTCCACCGGAGGAGCCTGCTGTCTCAGCAAACGTATGGCGGAGAATAAAATTTTTGAGGGGGAGTGCAAAAGCTCCCTCAATTTTTTGTGGAGGTGCTGTGAATGGAGTTTAAGTATAGTGTGTTGATGCCGGTGTATCACGGTGATAATCCTGAGCACCTGATTACGGCAATAGACAGTATGATTAACCAGACAGTGAAGCCTGAGGAGTTTTTTGTAGCTGTGGACGGCCCGGTAAACGATGATTTGCGCGGGATTATTGAGGGATACCGCGCAGAACACAGTGATATGTTCACGGTCAAGTACTATCCGGAGAGTCGGGGAATAGCTTTGACGCTTAGGGATTCTCTTCCGTTACGCAGGAATGAGTTTATCGCGAGGATGGACGCTGATGATTATTCAGCCCCAACGAGAATCGAGAAGCAGGCCGCAGTTTTTGAGAGGCACCCGGCATACAGCATAGTGGGCTGTAATGTTGATGAGTTTGTTGATGACATAAAGAGTCCTGTATCGCACGTAGTTCTGCCAGAGACGACGGAGGAGATATTAAGGTTTGCGCGGCGGAGAACTCCGATGAGGCATCCTGCAATGCTCTACAAGAAGAGTGAAGTGATTGCGGCGGGGAATTACAGGAATGTGTACAAGTATGAAGATTACGATATTGTCATGCGTTTACTGCGTAATTTGTGTAATGGGGGGGGGGGGGGGGGGGCAAATAAAA
>JAFSSM010000035.1 GCA_017451025.1 Synergistaceae bacterium
ACAAACACTATCATCATCGGCTCCAACAACGATACCGTAGCCTTCACCTGCTCGTCGAGTTCCTGATCGTACCACGTCGCAACCCGTTCCAGCATGGTGTCCAAATGGCCGGTCTCCTCACCGATCCTCATCATCTGCGACACAAGTATTGGGAATATCCCAGCCTGCTTGGCCGCGTCCCCTAGCGAGACCCCGCGAACTACACTCTTGCGGAGCTCTATATAGCCGTCCTTGACCGCCTCATTTCCGGCTGTCCCTTCGGCCATCTCTATGCTCCTGACTATCGGCACTCCCGCAGAAGTCAACGCAGAAAGCGTACGACTTGAACGGGCCATCGAGGCCTTGAGCAGTAAGTCCTTCATCACGGGAATCTTCAGCTTTAACCTGTCCATTACCGGCTTCGTGTTCTTGTGCGTGGACAGGAAGTGCCACCCGAAAACTGCACCCAAAGCTATTGCCGCAACAACGTACCAGTATTCAGCGAACCAATCGCCCATCCCGAACATTATCACCGTTACTGACGGCAGCTCGATATTCAGCGTGGAGAATACTTCCTTGAACTTCGGTACCAGAAACATGAAGAAGAACACAAGAATCAGCACCGCAAACGTCATGACGAAGCCAGGATAGAACAACGCACTACGTATCTTGCTCCTGAGTGCCTCTTGTTTCTCCAGCAGCACCGCAGCTTCCTCTAGGGCACGCGCCAACATTCCGCCTTCCTCGCCGGCCTCAACCAGAGACACAAGCAGCGGGCTGAACGCTTTATGCTGCCTCATCGCCTGACTCAGAGGGGACCCCCTGTCTAGCCTGTTCTTGATGTCCAGCAAAATATTTCTGAACGTACGGTTCTTCTCCTGCTCGGCAACAAGGTTTATCGCGCTCGCAAGTCCGAGTCCGGCGTTCTCCATCGTCGCCATCTGCCGGAAAAACACCATGAGGCTCTTCGTCGGGACTTTTCCCCCGCCGAACAGCGCACCTATATCGAGATTAAGAAGGTCCTTCCATGAACTCCCGCTCTTCTTCTTGGCTGTACCAGAAAATCCCGTCTGTTCCGTGAGATTTATCACAATCATTCTACGATTTCTGAGGGACTCTAAGGCTTTCTTCTGGTCGTCTGCCTCTACCCAACCCTCCATTATCTCGCCGTCAGAATTTCTTGCGCGGTACTTGAAGTTCATTGTTTACCTCCCTTGTCGTCTTTGAGTGTATATGTATTATAGATTAAGCCTGTCCTATTGCAAGCTCTCATAAATGCGCGTCAATATCCACTAAAGCCCTGATGATAACATCCTGTCTATTTCCGGCTGGTCGTATGCGTAATCTTTGGCCGTAGCCTTCGAGATTCTGCCCTCCTTGAAGAGCCTCGCTAAGTCCTGCTCCATTGTGTGCATTCCGTAGGTCATACCCGTCATTAATGAATTGCGGATACTGCTCGTTTTCCCCTCACGGATGCTGGCTCTTATCGCTGGGGTTGTGATTAGGATTTCGGTTGCGCAGACACGGCCCTTCACGTTCGAGGTCGGGATTAATTGCTGTGAACATATCCCGAGCAACGTGTACGCTAACTGAAGGCGAATCTGGTTTTGCTGGTGGGGCGGAAAGACATCTACAATGCGTTCGATTGATTGTGAAGCGTCCTGTGTGTGCAGTGTGCCGAATACTAAGTGTCCTGTTTCTGCGGCGGTGATTGCTGCGCTGATGGTCTCGAGGTCCCGCATTTCTCCGATCATTATCACGTCCGGGTCCTGTCGTAACACGTGGCGGATTCCCGAAGCGAAGTTCTCGGTATCACTGCCGACTTCCCGCTGGTGAATCACCGACATAGCCGGATTGTGAACGTACTCTATTGGGTCCTCAATCGTAACTAT
>JAFSSM010000036.1 GCA_017451025.1 Synergistaceae bacterium
CAACGATTGCTTGAGGAACTTTCTCGATTGCAGGTTCACAGATTCCGGGAGTCTCTTGGTGCTCTCCGACAACTACGCTCACAATTTTTCCGGCATCAATCGTTACCGCGACGTGAACATCACCGTTTTTGCCTGTGCCCACGACATTGTAAGTTTCTGCGGAAGCAATAACACAAGACGCAAAGATAAAGAGTACTGCGAATAACAATAAACATTTCTTCATAGGAAATAACCTCGTTTTCTTGTGAATTATTGTGAAAAGTAAGGTAATTATGGCATAACACGATTCACTACGTCAAACGCAGGAAAAACAGACCTGCCGGGTGAGTCAGCAGGCCTGTGTGAAATCGTGAATGTTAGTGTTTGCGCTTGAGGATTACGAGAGCTGCGAGGCCGAGAGAGACGAGTCCCGAGTTGCAGCCTCCGCCGCCGCCACCGCCAGAATTAGAGCTGCTGTCTGATTCAGTAGCTGCGTTATCGCCCGGTTCAGAGGGTGTTGTGTCATCTCCGCTGGTGTCGTCCGATTCTCTGTTATCGCCCGGTTCAGGGGGTGTTGTGTCATCTCCGCTGGTGTCGTCCTGATTCTGTTCTGATGTAGGAATTGATGCCTGCATTACTTTAAGTATGAAGGACTTGGCATTAGTAGCCCCATTTGCGTCTTGAATCTTCAGCGTTGTCAAATATGTATGCCCTCCTGCAGTAGGAGTCCCTGTGAGATGGGCATATTTCCCGGTCATTCCTGAACCGCTGCCCGTAGTACTGTCTGAACAGCTCAGCGTCATACCAGCAGGTAGAGTGCTCGAATCTACAGTCCACGTATACGGTGCAGTTCCTTCACTCGCGGTAAGCAAAGCTGAATATTCATCACCTTCTGTACCGTCAGCGAGACTACCACTTATCATAGGGATAGTATAGGGAACTTCCACATTAGACGAGCCTCACGGCAAGCCGTCCTCAGCTGATATAGAAAATTTCTTCATGGCAGTCCTTCCGTCAGCATCGACAACCTGCAATACAAATTCATTATCGGCATATGTGGATTCTTCGGAAGGCCATCCGCCAAGATATATCTAATATGTTGCCCACGATTCATTCTCTAAGTCCAGACCTTCGGGAATGCTTCCTGCTGCCACTGACCAAGTATACGGAGAACGTCCGCCTACGACGTTTACTCCTTCACGATAGTAAGGATATTTCCAGTAATCGCGCATTGATACTTCAAGCGTTATGTTGCGAAGCTCGCCTTCTATGGACAGATCTTCCACTATTCCGCCGCCGTTTATTGTAACGGTTAAATCTTTTGAGACTGTTATGCCGCTGCCATCAGTTACAGCAAGAGTAAAATCATATGTGTCACCAGAAAGAGGAGTGCCTATAATTCTGCACCCATTGATGCCGTTCCCTTCTGTTGTGAGGTACATTCCAGGCGGAATGAAACCCTTTGCTATTTTCCAACTGTATGGAGCAGTCCCATTCTCTGCAGAAAATCTCATGCCGTACGGCTGGGCGTATTCACTGCCCACAGTTCCGCTGCCTGGAACCCAGCCGGAAATACTCAAACCTTCGTTTGTCGAGGGCTGGTTGTCAGTGGTATCATCGTTGTTATTATCGTTCCCGCCTCCATCGGTTGGGGATGCGTATACAGTTCCACTTCCTGAGCAACGAGAACATGTTTCTTTTCCGTCGCCTCGACAGTTCGAGCATCTTCCACTGCCAGAACATACTGAACAGCGTATCTCCTCTCCTCTACTAACTCCATAACCTGGAGCATAGCCGGTTTTTCCATCCCCGCCACAGAATGCACATCTTCCTGATCCGTGACACTCATGACAACTCGTCTTCCCTGACCCATGGCAATTTGGGCAAGGCTGACTATCGGCAAAAGAGACACTGCAGAAAACAGCAATGATTAACACCGACAAATACCACAACAACAATTTTTTCATGTATATTCCTCCCTGCATAAAACTGAAGCTGTGAAGCCATAACCGCAAATACGCATAAACAGCCATAGCCTGACTTTAAAAAAAGCCTCCCGTATTTCGACAGGAGGCCTCGTGATTCTCAGAATGTCTTACAGGTTCGCGCCAAACTTCACGCCTTCGTAGTCGTCGCTGTTCGTGAGGAGCAGCACCACTGTATCAGGATGATTCGCCGCCTTGATCTTTGCGCGGTCGAACTTCATGAGCTTCTGCCCCTTCTTGACCTTGTCGCCTTCCGCTACGTAGTCGACGAAACCGTCGCCCTTCATCTCGACTGTGTCAACGCCGACATGAATCAGGACTTCCATATCATTTTCGCCGCTGATGCCGATTGCGTGTTTGCTCTCCGCTACTGAGGAAATCTCGCCGTCGATTGGAGAATACACATACTCATCATCAGGAACGATACCAACGCCCTGACCAAGTGTTCCGGCCGCAAATGTCGGGTCAGGAATCTCGGTGTAGGGGATGACCTTGCCTGCTGTGCACTGTGCGATTTCGCCTGCTGAGGAGCTGATTACCGTTCCGAACTCCATAACCTTTTCAGGCTCTGCTGCTGCGGGTGCAGGAGCTGCTTCCGCTTCGGGCTCTTCCTCGTGCCACGTAATCCACGCAAGAACGAACGCTACTCCGCCGGAAATCGCGAGAAGGATCGTGTACTGCATGGGCTGAGCAATCGTCAGATAGCCGGGAATACCAGTAACGCCGTAAGCCTTTGCGCCGATGCCTGTGAATGCTCCGTAGAACGCTCCGACTGTTCCGCCGATCATTCCTGCAAGAATGGGCTTGAAGAAGCGGAGGTTGATACCGAAGATCGCGGGCTCAGTGATGCCGAGTGCTGCAGAGATTGAGGAAGGAACTGCTACAACCTTCGTGCGGGCGTTGCGGGCCTTGAAACCGATGGCCAAGCACGCGCCAAACTGTGCGAAGTTTGCTGCTGAAGCTATGGGCATCCACGTATTCAGACCGCCTTCAACCGAAAGCATACCGGCTTCTATGACGTTGTACATGTGGTGAAGTCCCATGACGACCGTCCAAGGATAGATAGCTCCCATTACTGCGGAACCGATCGGGTTCTTCACGAGTATCTGAGCTCCGGCCAAGACCCACGTCTCAAGCTGTGAGAATATCGGCCCAATGATCGTGAACGTGAGG
>JAFSSM010000037.1 GCA_017451025.1 Synergistaceae bacterium
AGGCTGACCGTCGGGCGTGTGGAACTTCGTGCCGAACTGCGTGTGATAGTTCGCGTTCTCGAGTCCTGCGATTGTTCCGAAAGCGTAATTGTTCATGACAACCCACGTGCACGCTATGCCTTCCTCAACTGCCGTAGCCATGCATGTCGGGTTTACGCCGAAGCCGCCGTCGCCGATAAGGGCAATGCATATCTTGTCGGGAGCAGCTTTCTTTCCGCCGAGAACTGCCGATGCGCCGAAGCCCATTGTTGCCAGTCCTGACGAGTGATGAACTGTTCCGGGAATGGTAATCGTGAACTGCTGGGCTACGCCGTTCTTGTTCCAGCCTACGTCGGTGAAGATGAGTGCGTCTTCAGGGATGGCTTCCTTTACGTCCTTGAGGATTCTCTGCGGGGTCATCGGGAAGCGCAGGTCTTCGGTGATTGCCTTGACGGATTCCTTGAACTCTGCCTTTGCCTTCGCGATGCCCTCACGCAGTCCGGGCCTCTTGATGCCTTCGGGCTTGATAGCTTTTGCTGCCTCGAGAATCTGAGCGAGTGCGAGCTTCAGGTCAGCGACTGCACCGATCTCTACGGGGTAGTTCCTGCCGATTTCTGTCGGGTCAATGTCGATCTGCAAGAATTTCGTTACAGCGGGGTCAAACGTTACGCCCTGATACCAGCTTGACGAGTCGGCCTCTGCAAAACGTGTTCCGAGCGCAAGAATAATATCTGCGTTGAGCGTGAATGCGTGTGTGTGCGCAAGTCCCCAGAAGCCGGTCTGTCCGACCATGAGGGGATGAAGGTCGCTTACACAGCCCTGACCCATAAGGGTACGTGAAATCGGGATGTCGAGGAACTCAGCGAGTGCCGCCAGCTCAGCCGAAGCCTGAGCGAGAAGGATTCCGCCGCCAGCATGAATAACAGGAGCCTTTGCGTCAATGAGCTTCTGTGCGATTGCCTTTGCACATGCCGGATCGAGTGCGGGCTTCACTGTTACGTGGCTGTCCTTGTAGGTGCGGGCGAAGAGGTCTTCCTCAATCTCCCTGCTCCAAATGTCCATAGGCATATCAATTAAGACGGGGCCGGGTCTCCCTGACTCTGCGAGCCTGAAAGCCTTATCCAGAATGTCGGGCAGTGCTTCAGCGTCGTCAACTCTCCAGCAGCGTTTGCACACAGGCTCAAGCATTCTGTACTGCGTCGCGTCGCCGTGCATGTTGACTTCCTGGTGAGGGTGCTTGCCGTAGTAGTAGCTCGGTACGTCGCCGGCGAATACTACCATCGGGATCGAGTCGAACGCGGCATTTGCTACGCCTGTGAGGACGTTGGTGATGCCAGGCCCTAAGTGGCACATTACGACAGAGGCTTTGTGCGTAACTCTTGCATAACCGTCTGCGGCTGTTGAGGCAACTGCTTCATGCCTGTTGGAGATGTAACGGAGTTTTCCGCCCTTCTCGAGGTTGCGGTTGATTGCGTCGAGCATTCCGATAACGGTGTGGCCGCAGAGGCCGAAGATGTAACGGACATCCCTGCGTTCAAGGTAATCGACTATGAGATCAGCAACCAGCTTTTTGCTCATGCGTGATAATACCTCCTTAACATATTTGAGTGTGAATGTGAGTGAAATAAATTTTAGTGGAAACGTGAATAGGATAGTAGAAATTAATTCACTAGTCAATTGCAGATATACTTACGTGCGAGAAAAAAGCTCACTGGAATTTACTGCAAAACGGGTTAAATAATTTTTTCAGTTTCTCTCCGGGTGATACCATTCATTGTAAACCTTCAGAGTTGCGTCATATTTGGACTGGCTGCCGGAATAAAATTTATTGTATGGTTCTCTGTCCACCAGATTACCGATCTCAGTGAAATACATTAACCTGAACCGTTCCCTGTCAATCTTGCCGTCATTATATTTCCCGCAGGCATCTTCATAGGCGTTGAGGTAAATTTCTTCCGCTGCAAGATATGCATTTTGAAACACTTCATTATCGGGGGCTTGCGCTAACTTCATCCCCATCGACAGAACTTTATCATATGCATCATTGATTGCAGTTCGTATTTGTGTCTCTAGAGCACCTAAAGCCGCCTGTGTTTGTATCTTCACCATATCATTATACTTTTTCTGCAGATTCCAATAGTTATAATAGTTTAGCAGCGAAGCAAGCAGGGAAATTACAGATATAGATAAACTGATGACTGCAATCATGATTTTTCCCTTCTTTGAGCTTTGTCTATTATGCTGTGAAACATCTGCATAACTGTCAGGACTTTTCCGTTATCGAACTGTTCTAGAACTGCGCCGAAACTTCCAAGCTCATCATCAAGAAACTGCAGTACATCGTCGACATCTCTGCGTGATGGCAAAGCGAGCAGGAGGTTTGCATTTTTAGTGATGTTGTCTGCCGATGGATTTTGCCTGATATTTTCTGCCAGCTTGCGAGCAAATTCTTTCTTGGTCATACTGGTACATATTCTCCTTGAACTTTTCGTGAATTATAGCAAAATTTTTGTAATACAGGTGTAGAATATCATAAAATTCACGGAAAGGGACGTTGACAGTGATTAATAATTCGGCTAAACTGCTTGACCGCAGACCGCAGACCGCACTAACTATTCCCAAAAACTAAGAGTACTTTACGTAACTAACTACGATGGTCTTGGAGGAGGAGCTGCTTTCGCTGTATGCTCACTGATGCGTGACATGAAGGAACGCTATAACGTTGAGCCGGTCTTGCTAGCAAAACAGGAGAGCAAATTTTCCAGGCTGTGCCGCAAAAATGGCATCGAGGTCATTGTTCAAAGGTATTATTCATGGTCAAACAGCAGAAATACATTCATCAACAGGCTCAAGGGTTACGTAAAAAACTTCCTAAACGCAATATACTTCCGCAGAAAAGTTCTCAGCCTCTTCGAAAACGAACATTTCGACATCATTCACACCAACTCATCAATTACGGACATGGGCGACACAATCGCAAATCACTATCACATTCCTCATGTCTGGCATCTCAGGGAGTACGGGTATTATTACTCCTATCCAGAAGATAACGTGAGAGCCAAACATGCGAGAACGACAATGAACGTAGTCATCTCGCAATTCAGCTACGACATATACACCAGCCAAAATAAACTATGCAGTCCTCAAAACACCAAAGTCATTTACGATGGTATTAATATTTCCGCCCCTTTCACAAAACGACCTCCCAGCCACAAACATATACACTTCTGCATGACTGGCAACTTTGATTTCATCAAGAACCAGATGATGGCCGCAAAAGCCTGCGAAAAACTCAGAGCATTAACTCCAAATTTCACCCTCCACTTCGTCGGCAAAGATACAAAAGGTTACGCAAGAAGCGTGAAGAATTTTGTGCGCTCGCACGGCCTTGAAGACTGTGTGAAGTTCTGGGGAGAACGCAGTGATGTCGGAGAAATCCTCCGCGATATGGACGTTGGGCTGATAACTTCGGAGAGAGAGGGCTTCGGGCGTGTTACAGTTGAGTACATGCTAAATTACATGCCGGTTATCGGTACGGACGCAGGAGCTACTCCCGAAATTGTCGTTGACGGCGAAACAGGATACATAGTGCCGCTCAATGACCCTGACAAAATAGCGGAAATCATGTACAGCTTCATTGAGCACCCCGAACAAATTCCAGCTATGGGCATGAAGGGGCGTGAACGTGCTGTGCAGAACTTCTCGCTTGAACGCAATACCGACGAAATTTATGCGCTGTATCAGGAAATTCTTGGCCGCAGATAAATCAAACCTGCTCAGGTGCTCGACAAAGTTAATCCTGCTATACAAGGAATATTCGCGCGGGAACAGAAAATTTTCTGCGCTAGACAGCATCAATTTTGAGGTCAAGGCCGGAGATTTCGTGAACATAATCTGCCGTTCAGGCTCCGGCAAATCCACATTGCTGAAGAAGTAATGTCTTTTTGCGGCAAGTGAAGTTTTGTGTGCTATAATCCTGCAAAATTTCTCAGGAAGGAGCTTGACAAAATGGCTGTAACTGCTAAACTTGACCAGACCAGACCAGACCAGACCAGCCTTATTGTCTCCTAACAGGTAATCCCAATAACTATAATTCAGCCGGAAAGTGTGTGCGCAAATGATTATTACGCACATCATGCACTCTGCCGGAATGGGCAATCAGATGTTCATGTATGCCGCAGGACTAGCCGCAGCTTCCAGGCTGAAGACAGAGCTTAAGTTAGGGACTTGGAATTTTGAGAGCCTAACCACTGAGGGCAGGCATTATCACCTCGGGTGTTTCCCGCAAATTACCGAACAAGAAGCGTCATTCACCGAAACCTTCAAGATAACTCCCAGCACTGCCCTGAAAAATCTGCTCATACGCAAACCCTTGCGCAGATACCACCTGTTCAGAAGAGTTATACGCAAAATCCTGAACAAGACCGCCAGGCTTGAAAGAGGAGTGTATATGCCTGACTATGATTCATGGTCGCCGGAGTTCCTGAAAATTAAGGACAACACATTTATTTCCGGCTATTGGGAGTCAGAAAAGATATTTGCAGAAATATCCGGCCTTGTTCGCAGAAAATTCACCTTCTCTCCCGAATGTTTCAGCCCCGAATTATCCGCAAAGGTGCAATCATGCAATTCTGTAGCTGTTCACGTGCGCAGAGGGGATAAGGCAATCGATAACCCCATACATCTCGCCTCAAATGAACATTACCTGAAAATAGCTCTCGAAAAAATTTCAGGTCTCACGGAAAATCCCAAGTTCTTCGTCTTTAGTGATGATATTGCCTGGTGCAGGCATAACCTCCCAAAGATTCATGAAGCAGATTACTCGTTCATTGAGGGCCGTACTCCACCGCAGGATATGGCACTGATGACGATATGCCGCCATGTCGTGGTGGGTGTGTCTACATTCAGCTGGTGGGGTGCCTGGCTCAACGAGAATCCCGGCAAGATAATAATTGCTCCGGACGTACGCTTATGGTACAAGGACGGAGCGTATAACCATGAAGACAGAAAGTATTTGCTGCCGGAAAATTGGATAACTATCGGCTAAAGTTCAGCTGTAACATTGATGTTGAGACTCTTGATGCCGCGTATCTTCCTCAGGGCTTCGATTAACTCCTGTATATCTTGAGCCTGGCCTTTAGTGATTACGCACTCAAGGCACGTCTCGTGATTCAGGTGCACGTGCGTCGAACAGATTATCACCTGGCCGTAATCGTGCTGAGCTGCTGTGAGCTGACGGGTAAGTTCCGGGAGGTGATGGTCATACACAATCGTGATCGTAGCGCACACCTCCCCTCCCGAACATCGCCAGCGTTCCGACGAAATATAGCTTCTCATTAAAGTCCTGACTGCCTCAGAACGATTCTGAAGGTTCTCCGAGTAATAACTCTCCTCAAATTCCGACAAAAGACTTTCGGGAATCGTTATGCTGAACCGAATTAGCTTGTCCTCATTGTTCATTGATATTCCTCCCTATTGATAATCCCCCGCAGCTTAACTTGGCCGCAGGGGACTCTTTCTGTGTGCGTAAACACTTTATTTTAGCGGGAACCTAAATGTTTTCTGAAGAACTCCTCGAGCTGACGGTAGAAGTCAAAGCGATTCTCCTCGTTGTGGAAACCGTGCCCCTCGTTGTCCTTCACCATGTACACAACATCTTTTCCGTTCTTCCTCACTGCCTCGACTATCTGGTCGGACTCTGCCTTGTTCACCCGCGGGTCATTAGCTCCCTGCGCAACAAACAGCGGAATCTTTATCTGGTCAGCGTGAAATACCGGCGATACTGCCTCCAGCAATTCCTTATCCTTTGACGGGTCGCCTATCTCCTCGTACTCCATCTCCCTGAACGGTTCCCAGTATGGCGGAATGCTCTCAAGAAGTGTGAACAGGTTCGACGGCCCTACATAACTTACCGCGCAGGTGTAGAGGTCCGGCGTAAATGTTGCTCCTGCCAGTGCCGCATATCCCCCGTAACTTCCGCCGTAAATCGCCAGTCTCGTTTTGTCGGCTATTCCCTGCTCAACTGCCCAGAGTACTCCGTCAGTAACGTCGTCCTGCATTTTCCGTCCCCACTGCTTGAACCCGGCCTGCCAGAAAGATTTACCGTAGCCTGTTGAACCGCGATAATTCACCTGCAGCACAGCTATTCCCCTGTTCGCGAGGAACTGTGCCTCTGAGTCGAATCCCCACGTATCACGTGCACTTGGCCCTCCGTGCGGAATAACGACAAGCGGCAAATCATGTGAGCTTGCCCCCACAGGCAGAGTCAGGTAGCCGTTAATCGTCAGGCCGTCGCGTGCTGAGTAGGTTATCGGCCTCATCGGTGCCATCTGTTCCTCTTTGAGCCACGTGGACAAATCAGCCAGTTTCGACATGGAATTATCCTTGCGGTCGTAAAGATAGTATGTGCCTCTCGTCCTGTCGTTGTACGTCCTAACAACAACTCTGCGCTCGTCGTCGTCAATATCTGCGACGCTCACTTCATAGTTCGGGAAAAATGCTTCGAGTGCGTTCTGCAGTTCTTCCCTGTCCGCGTCGAAGAACTTGTAGTGCCTTCTGTCAGTCAGATACACTACACCGGTGATTACCTTGCGCTTCTTCGAGTGAAGCAGTCCTCCTACGTCCACTTCAGGATGCTCGAACACAAGATCAAGGGTCTCGTTTTTTTCCGGGTCAAACGTGAAAATTGCGGCTTTATCACGGCTAAGATTGCTCTCAACGTACATCAGCTTGTTGTCGTACGCAAACATAATAGGCGTAAATGTTTCCTTGAAGTTTGTGGTGATAAGCGTCCTGAACTCGTCGGCTTCCGTTGTGCGGTAAAGAATGCTGGTGTTCACGCCGTCAGTTGCGGCGGCCGCACGAAGTTTTCCGTCGTGGTCGGTCATCCAGCCCGTAATGTTGCCGGGATTCTCGGCGATAAGTTCAAGCTCTCCCGTGTCAATGTTACACCTGTACACGTCGAATACTTCAGGATTCTTCTGGTTCATGTCTATGAGCATGTGCACGGGGTCATCTTCAAGGTCATCAAGAATCCCTGCTTTCACTTTCTCAAAAGGAGTTAAGTCTCTGGCTTCTCCTCCCTTGATGTCAATGATATATACGTGAAAATTTTCGTCGCCGCCAGAATCCTGAGCGTAAACTATGCGGTCATTGCCCTTCCAGAAAAATCCGGCTATATCACGTTCTGTCGCTGAGGTTATGCGTTTTTCTACTCCTGTCGAAATTTCGCGCACATAGACGTTCATTCTGTGTTCCCAAGGACGTGCAAAAGCCAGGCGCGTACCGTCCGGAGAGATTGAGAAGGCGGCTGTTTCCGGATTACGGAAAAAGTCCTCCATAGGCAAAAGCGGAGGCATGGCGGCAAGAGCCGGGCCTATCGGCATGACGAACAGCATCACCGTAAAAATGAATAATAATCTCATTGTGGAAAGTCTCCCCTTTGTGAAAAAATATGAATTGATTTTATCATGCCACAAAACAAAGGAGAAAAAACGAATCTATGAATGTTTATCCGGTGAACATTTCGAGTTTGAGCGACATGAAGGCTGTGTGTGCAAAAATTGGGACAGACATAAGGGCGTTGGGCTATCTTGAGCCGAAATCGCGAATGCTTCACGTTTACGCGGATGATGTGGATTACAGGGCGGCAGGTTTCATGAAGCAGGAGATGCTCGCTCGCGGCGGAGACGCTGCCGTAACGAAACACGTAATCGACGGCAAAGCGGAGAGAAGTGCTGTGCTGATAATGGCTACGCCCTCGCAATTGAGGAGCTTTCAGGAGAAGTTGAAGGCTATGGATATTTGGGGGCTGAAGGAATTTCGTGAGAGGCTTGCGGAAGTCTTGAAGGGAATGAACGTTGATAGCTGGGAGATGGTTTCACCTGCGGGACACACAATCAGCCTGAGCCTGGACACAAAGATTATGGGTATCCTGAACGTTACTCCTGACTCGTTTTACCCTGAGAGCCGATTTGACGAGAAGGAAATACTTGGACGCGCTGAAGAGATGCTGAGTGAGGGAGCATATATTCTTGATGTGGGGGCTGAGTCCACGAGGCCGGGTGCAATCCCGGTTAGCGAAGAAGAGGAATTGGAGCGGTTATTCCCAGCACTGAAGAATCTACGGAAGAATTTTCCTGAGGCGATAATCTCGGCGGACACGTACAAGCCTGAAGTTGCGCGGATAGCTGCGTGTGAGGGAGCGGACATGATTAACGATATTAGCGGGTTCACGTTCGGAGGGGGAATGCCGGAAGTGATAGCAGATATGAAAATTCCGTATGTGTTGTCGCACATCAAGGGCAGACCGGAGACGATGGCCAAGTCCGAGCCTTACGAAGACATAGTCAGGGAGCTTGCGGAATATTTTGGTGAGAGGCTTGCGGTTCTGGAGAGTGCTGGGGTAAAACGTGAGCAGGTTATGATAGATCCGGGCTTAGGCTTCGGGAAGAATGCGGAGGATAATTTTGCGGTCTTGAAGGACATAGAGAGTTTGAGGGTATGGGGATGTCCTGTGATGGTTGGACATTCGAGGAAGAGGTTCACCGGCACTGAGAGGCTGGCGGGGACTCTGGCAGTGTCGGCGATGATGGCGGGGAAGGTAAGTGTGCTGCGGGTGCACGACGTGAAGGAGAATGCGGAGACTTTGAGGATTGCGTCGGGACTACGGATGTGAGAGCTTGTACTTCATAACGTAATATATTTCTTTGGCGGCGTAAACGACATCATTACGCAAAGTTCCCAAGATGGAAAACGCTTTATTGATTATGCGTTTCCACAAAGGTCTGCGTCCTCCGGTAAAAACGAAGCGTTGAACATAATATCGACTAGTTCGTCACATGATTTCTCTTCTCCCCACGCAGTCTTGAGGTAGTAATGCCAATAGAATCTCTGAGCAGGATTGCCCGAAATTTTCCATGTCTTGGAACCGCCGGGCGTGTGAAGTATGCTGTCAGGGAGTTCGTGTTTACTTCTGGGGTTGTTCCTGTTGAAGCGTTCATCTATCAGCTTGATGGAACGGTAGAACAAATTATTTAGTACATCCTGGTCAGAATATCTCATAAGGTGCACATGACGTTCAATCCATGCCATAGAGTTCTGGAACAAGTTACCGTGCCGGCGAATATTCTTCAGGTTCATGACCAGTACGCCGGAATTAATGAAAGTCTTGACGCTGCAGCCGTTAATCCAGTCCAGCAAGGCTTCGTCAGGGAGAGAGGCCGAAAACACATCGAACACTCCAGCCATACAGCAGTCATTCACATCAATATGCCATAATTCAGCAATATCAAGATTGACGACAAGGTCGCAGTCTAGATATATAGTTTTTCTGTATAACGCACCTATATTGCATTTTCTCGCGGCTAGTTCCGTTGCTGTTGCGGTGAAATGTTTTTTATGTTCACTCACATCTACTTCGTCCCGTTTTGGGGCAGAATCAGGCGTTAGGCACCGAGCGTTGGGTGCATTATAACTCAATATCACAATACATGCTAAAATTACTCCATCCACTATTACATCTCAGAGAGGAGACAGCTTTTCATTTATGCCTGACGAAAACTTAACCCCGCCTGTCCAAAACAGCGAAGACCTTTTTGCTGGCGAGGCGGGAAAAATTATACCTTTACCATTAGTCGGAGAAATTAAGGACAGCTATCTTAATTATGCTATGAGCGTCATCGTCGGAAGAGCACTTCCTGATGCCAGAGACGGCCTCAAACCAGTTCAGCGCCGCGTCCTCTACGCAATGTCCGAACTCGGCCTCAAGCACAACACCGCCTACAAGAAATCCGCCCGCATCGTCGGCGAAACTATGGGTAAGTACCACCCGCACGGAGACTCCGCCATCTACGACACGATGGTCCGTCTCGCACAGAACTGGAACCTGCGCTACGCACTCGTTGACGGTCAGGGAAACTTCGGCTCAATCGACGGAGACAGCCCCGCCGCTATGCGTTACACCGAAGCACGCCTAAGCTGGCTCGGCGAACTCATGCTCTCCAACATTGACGAGAACACCGTAGACTGGGGCCAGAATTTTGATGAATCCCTCAAGGAACCCCTTACGCTTCCGTCAATCCTCCCAAACCTCCTCGTCAACGGTTCAACCGGTATTGCCGTAGGTATGGCTACCAATATGCCGCCCCATAATCTCCACGAGGTCGTTGACGTGTTGAGCTGGATGATCGACAGCGGAATTGAGCCGGAAGACGCTGAACTCCGCGACATCATGCACAGAATGCCAGGCCCCGACTTCCCCACAGGCGGAGAGATTCTCGGAAGAACCGGAATACTCGAAGCATACAGCACAGGGCGCGGCAAAATCACCGTCAGAGGCAAAATGCACGTCGAGGAAAATTCCAGAGGCAGAACCCGCATCGTCATCACTGAGATCCCCTACAACGTCAACAAGACCCTCCTGCTCGAAAATATGGTGCAGGCAGTGCAGGACAAACAGATTGAGGGAATTTCCGAGATGCGCGACGAATCAGACAGGGACGGCCTCAGAATCGTTATCGAGTGTTCGCGCGACGCTGACGAGAACCTCGTTATGCGCCAGCTCTACAGGCACACGCAGCTGCAGTCAACGTTCGGAGTGATTAACCTCGCTCTGGTCGATAAGCACCCCAGAATCCTGAACATCAAGCAGTTACTCAGCCTATACCTGAATTACAGGCGCGAAGTAGTCAGGCGCAGAACTGAGTACCGGCTCTCGCAGGCACAGGCCAGAGAACACATCATCGAAGGACTCAAGAAAGCACTGACCCACATTGAGCAGGTAATCAGGACAATCCGCGCTACGAACAATGCCGCCGAAGCAAAAGCTAACCTGCAATCGGTTCTGGGCTTCTCTGAAGTTCAGGCACAGGCAATTCTGGACATGAGGCTTCAGAGGCTCACAGGACTCGAACGCTCGAAGCTCGACGAGGAACAGTCAAAACTTCTCGCCGACATCTCTTCCTACAGGGCAATACTCGACGACAAACACACTCTTGATATGGTCATACGCGGGGAACTTCAGGACTTGGCCGTGCGCTTCGGCGACAAGAGACGCACAGACATTGTCGAGGACTTCCAGGAAACTACGGACGAAGACCTTATCCCCGAAGAGGACATAGTGATTACGCTCTCGAAGGACGGCCTGATTAAACGCCAGCCCGTAGATTATTACAGAGTGCAGGCAAAAGGCGGCAAGGGCAGAAAGGGCGCAAACATTCAGGAGGACGACAGCGTAGCCATGCTCTGCGTGACTAACACACACAGGGAATTATTCTTCTTCACGAACTTGGGACGCATAATGTCGCTGAAGGGCCACGAAATTCCGGAGGCACGCTCGGGAAAAGGAAAGCCGGTATCGCGTTTCCTGCCGCTTGATGCCGCGAATGGCGAACGCATCGTGAACATTGCCGGCGGAGGCGCAAGCGACTGGCGTTATGCGTTTTTCGTAACCAGACTCGGAATCGCCAAACGTGTAGCCTTTGAGGAACTGAAGTACAACAACCGGGCCAAGAGAATTATCACGCTCGACGAAGGCGACGAAATTGCGCAGGTCAGACTCACTACAGGGAAAGATGACCTTCTGCTGATTACCAGGCACGGCCAGGCCCTCAGGGTCAGCGAGGACGAGTTCCGCGCGATGGGCCGCGCAGCAAGAGGAGTCATCGCCATAAGCCTCAAGGACGGCGACAAGGTACTTAGCTGCGACGTGGTGAACGACGGCCACAAGATGCTGGTCATCAGCAAATTCGGTATCGGGAAGCGGGTAGAGTTCAGCGAGTTCATGCCCCACCACAGAGGTACAGCCGGAATAAGAATCATTGACCTCAACGACAGGACAGGAAGGTTGTCCGCAAGCCTCGCGGTGAGTGATTCTGATGAGATTATGGTTATTTCGTCGAAGGGAAGGGTTATCAGGATGACGGTTGACGGAATTTCCGTGATGAAACGCCATGCTACAGGAACGATAATAGTCCGCCTCGACGAGGGAGATTCCGTAGCAGACTGCAGCATAAACAGGGCGGGCAGTGATGATGAACCGGCACCTTCAGGGACAATTTCTTTTGAGGCAGAACTGGAGAATGCGAAATGAAGCTCGCTAAGGACGGACTGCCTACAATATTATTTCTGGTCTTGTGCACCGGAGCATTCGCGTTTATCTCGTGGATACCTGCGTTGATTCTGGGAGTGCTTTTGTGTTTGGTAATATGGTTCTTCAGGGACCCGGAGCGCACTGCTCCCTACAATGACGGGGAATTTTACTCGCCTGCTGACGGAAAAGTTGTAGAGATTGCGGAAGCAGATCATCCGTTCACCGGCACAGCAATGAAGGTCGGAATCTTCATGAATGTCTTCAGCGTCCACGTGAACAGAGCACCGTGCACCGGCAAGATTGACTACATCGAATACGTGCCAGGCAAAAAGATAGCCGCATTCTCCCCGAAGGCCAGCGAGGTCAACGAGCGAAATTACGTCGGCCTGTCCACTCAGTGGGGGCGCGTAATGATGGTGCAGATTGCCGGGCTTGTGGCAAGAAGGATAGTCTGCAGATTAATACGCGGCGAAGTTCTGGAGGCAGGACAGCGTTACGGAATGATAAAGCTCGGCTCCAGGGTTGATTTGTACCTGCCAAAAGATATAGTATTGCGTGTGAAACTCGGCGACAATGTTAAGGCCGGAGAGTCATTGATAGGAGTGATTAGAGAGTGAGATTTTTCCTTAGGAGGAGAAGGCTTGTAGGCAGGAAGCCCCTGGAGTTCAAGCACATACTCCCCAATATGGTAACGAGCGGAAATTTATTGTGCGGAGTATTTTCGTTGATGATGGTGCTTCATGGAAGATATATACCTGCGGCGTGGCTGGTGTTCTTTGCTGTGATATTCGACGGCTTTGACGGAAAAGTTGCGCGTATGCTGGGGGGCGGTTCGCAGTTCGGGCTTGAGTTCGACAGCCTTGCAGACCTTGTGAGCTTCGGTGTTGCACCCTCAATCCTGATGTATCAGGTCAGCGTTAGGGGGCTGTATATTCTGGGAGCAGCGGCGGCGTGTTTCTTTGCGCTGTGCGTTGCGCTGAGGTTAGCCAGGTTCAACATTGTGCATGTTCCCGGACCGTTTCAGGGGCTTCCATGTCCTGCAGGGGGGCTGTTCGTGTCGTCGTTTGTCCTGGCTCATGCTAAGCTACCTGCTTGGGCAATGGCAGGAGTTCTTGTGTGCGTGGGATTGCTGATGATTTCGAGCATACCCTACGCGAACATGAAGAAGCTCACCAAGAAAACAGCTAACCCCGTAAAATTCTTTGCGCTGTTGACGATGTTCGTGCTGTCGTTCATATTCCTGAAAGGCAGTGCACCGTTATTCCTGTTTGCGCTGTATATCGTGAGCGGGCTGATAAGATTTGACTGGGGAATGTGGCTGTTGAGGCCGGAAGCCCGGGAAGAACACTGACAGAAAAATTGCTCGTACAGGCTCGCGGAAAAACGCGGGTCTGTTTTTTTGCGCGTGTTCATTCAAATTCACAGTGTTGTGATAAAATCTCTAGCTATTACCAATCTCGTATTAACATTTCATTTTTTAGGGAGGCTGAGATTCTAAATTGTCCCCGAAAGGTGTTCACTATATCGTCGAAGTTTCTGGCTGTGATGACACCATCACTAACGTTTCCAAGCTGCAGGATATTCTTGTCGAAGCAGCAAATAGAGCACATGCTCAAGTATGGTCTGTATCATTCAACAAGTTTCCCCCAAACGGAGTAAGCGGAGTAGTAGTAATCAGCGAGTCACATCTTTCGTGCCACACTTGGCCGGAAGTGAATTACATGGCTCTGGACATTTACACATGCGGAGCGCACACTGAGCCTATGATTGCCGTAGACTATGTGCTCGAGCAGGTCAAGGCATCCCACATTCACGTTACAGAAATTACGCGCGGCCTGGATGATGACGACGAAAAGTACTACCATTCGTTCATCACTTGGGAGGAAGACAGACAGGACGGCCAGAAAAAATGAGACGAATAATTTTTGCGCTGGCTATGCTTCTCGTTTTTCCTTTATCTGCTTTTGCGGCGGGACTCTATCATCCCGATAAATCCGGCGACGAAATACTCCAGTCCCTTATCGCCGAAAAAGCCTCAAAGTTCACCGTAAAGACCTTCAGTGATGACGTTACAGACCTCGCAATCAGCTATAACCTTTATCTTCCTGAGGGATATTCGCCCGACAAAAAATATCCCGCTGTTTTTTTCATTGCGGACGCAAGCGCGGCAGGTAAAACACCTTCGTTCTCATTGACGCAGGGCTATGGTGCATTAGTGTGGCCTGATGACTGCATAGTGATTGTGCCGACGTACCCGGAAATGATTCTCGATGACCATGACGGATTTGTCGTAACGGATTACGTCTGGCTGACCGAAAGATTTGTGCGCCAGGCTTTGCAGAATTACAGCATTGACCCTTCACGCGTCTACGCAACAGGGCAGTCTATGGGCTGTATGACCTGGCTTATACTTTCAGCACAGTACCCCGGGCTGTTCACAGCGTGCATGTTCGTTTCCGGCCAGTGGAATATCGACGCACTGCAGGGACTCAGGGAGCAGAAGTTCGTGTATGTCGCTTCAGCGGGAGACGACAAAGCATCAGCAGGCCAGCAGGAAGTTATAGACATGTTCAGGCAGGAAGGAGTGCCGTTTGTTCTGCGCCAGGATATTGACGCGCGGAATCAGGATTACGTTTTGCCGAAAAGCCAGTCAGAACATTATTTCCTGACGTTCAAAGCGGGGACTACCCTTCCTGAAGATGCAGGCGAAGTGAAATATTCCGAGCACATGACCTCGTTCGATTATGCGTACAGGATGCATGAAGTGAGAAAATGGCTTCTGGATCAGACGAAAGGAGATTAATTGATACATGGAGAATTTTTTTGACCATCCGAGACCGAGCTACACGTTCGAGATTTTCCCGCCTAAGGGCAACAAGAGCACCGAAGGCACTTACGGAGTTATAGACAGCCTCGCGAGCTTCAACCCTGACTTAATCAGCGTAACATACGGTGCAGGCGGTTCGAGCAGGGACAACACAGTAGAGATAGCCTCAGGCATTCAGAACAGGTACAACACAAACGGAGTCGCTCACCTTACGTGCGTAGGGACAACGAAGGCTGAACTTAAGGCCATACTTGACGAACTGAGGGCAAACGGCGTGAGAAACATTCTTGCGCTGCGCGGAGACCTCAAGGACAAATCGGACTTGGGAGATTTTCATTATGCCAGCGAGTTAATCAGGTTCATTCACGAGGAGTACGGCGACGACTTCGACATTTTCGCGGCGTGCTACCCCGAAAAACACCCTGAAGCACCGTCAATCGAGGAAGACCTCGCGCACCTGAAGGAGAAGTGTGATTTGGGGGTCAAGGCGTTAATCTCGCAGCTGTTCTTCGACAACGACATATTCTCTGCGTGGAGGGACAAGGCCCGCGCAATGGGAATAACCCAGCCGATAATTGCCGGTGTAATGCCGATAACTGCCGCCGCTCAGATTCCGAAGGTAGTCGAGATGTGCGGAGCAAGTGTTCCTTCTAGAGTTAGGAGGTTCGTCGAGGCGTACGGCCACCATCAGGGAGCGGTCAAGGAAGCCGGAATCGCCTACGCAACGGAGCAGATTATTGACCTTCTGGCACGTGATGTCGAGGGTATTCACCTGTACACGATGAACCAGGCCGACACGGTCAGAAGGATTGACGCAGGAATACGGTCGATACTGTACGTTAAACGCTATGAAGTCCGGACCAACGGATAAGAACATAACCGATGCCCTGCGCTATATGCGAGTGCCGCCAGAGGGCCGCAGTGAGGAGCTTGTGCGTACAGTTCGCGAGGCATTCACGCGGCTTGAGGGGGTAATAACTCCGCGTATAGTGTGGGGCAGGTTTCACGTAATTCACTTTGACGGCGGAATAGAGATCGAAGGCGGGTATATCTACAGCAGGGATATTTCCCGCCTTACCGCACGGAGCGATGAGTGCTATGTTCTCGCGGCGACGCTCGGACACGATACCGACAGGCAGATAGCACTTGCCCAGAGGAAGAACATGCTCGACGGTCTTGCACTGGATGCGTGTGCGAGTGTGAGGGTTGATGACTTCGTTGACGGGGCTGTGAGCAGAGAGATAGTGCCTTCACTGCGTGGGGGTGAACATCTTACGTCGCGGTTCAGTCCTGGCTACGGGGACTTGAGCATGAACGTAACGGAGGATATTATTGCTGTTCTGGATGCCACAAAGAGAATAGGGCTGAGTGTTACACGTTCGCTGATGATGAGTCCAGTGAAATCGATCACAGCGATAATAGGCTTGTTCAACAAATAACCCCCCGTTCATCACGAGGGGCATAACACAATTTCTCTTACACTTCCACAGTTCCGAAAATCTCGCCGGTCTCGTAACGCTGTCCTGTCTTGAAGTCCAGCAGCTTGCAGTCGTCGGAGTTCGTGATTATGACTGCCGTCGTCGCAGGATGCCCCGCCGCCGCAATCGCACCCAAGTCAAACCTCAATACTTCCTGCCCGGCCTTCACCTTATCGCCGACCTTCACGAGAGGCTTAAAGCCCTTGCCCTTCATTCCTACGGTGTCAAGCCCGACGTGAATCAGTATCTCCGCTCCGTCGTCAGACTTTATCCCCAGAGCGTGAAGCGAGTCCGCAATCGAGATTACTTCGCCGTTCACCGGTGAACATGCTATTGCGCTTTCGGGAATTACCCCGCATCCCTGACCGAGCATTCCTGCAGAAAATACCCCGTCGCCGATTTCCTCAAGCGTTATGTACTTGCCCGTAACAGGAGCGTATAGCATATTCTTGGCCGCGTCGATGGTCTTGGCCGCCGATGCTTCCTTCCCGCCGAGAATGAACGCCACAATCGCCGCAACAACTATTGCCGTCGCAATTGCAGCAAGTATTCCCACGATGGTATCCTGGAAGATAGGCACTGCCAGAATCGTCGAGTAACCCATCACATACGCACGTGCTCCCATGAGGCCAGCGACTACTCCGCCGACAGCTCCTCCGGCCATAACTCCGTACATCGGGGTCTTCTTCGGAAGGTTGTTGCCGTAAATCGCAGGTTCAGTTACTCCCGCAAAGATACAGCCGATTCCTAGCGAGAATATCTCCGCACGTTTCTCGGGGTCTTTTTCCCGCAGAGCCGAACCTATGCACGCTCCGCCTTCAGACATGTTGTGCAGAATGAACGCAGGACGGAATATCGCATCATATCCGGGATTGGAGATTGACTGCGCCATGAACGGAACAAGCGAGTGATGCATTCCCGCGATAATGAGCCAGGGCAGGACACACGCAAGAACTCCTACTGTGATAAAACCGATGTTGTTGGCGAGGTAGGCGAAGAAGTTTCCGAGATACATTCCCAGATACCCGCCAAGAGGTGCCAGAGCCGTGAACCCGAACACCATCGTTATAGCTACAGTGCCCATTCCCACAAAGATAGCCTTGAAGATGCCGGGAATTACTTTGTTGAGCCACTTCTCGACCTTTCCGGCACACCACGCCAGCAGTAACGCGGGCACAAGAGAACCTGAATAGCTCATCAGCCTTACAGGAACACCGAGCATAGTAATCGGGTCTTTCGCGCTGAGGATTGCCAGCCAGTTGTTATGAAGGAGGGAGAGCGCGCATATCATCGCATAAGCCGGAGTCCCGCCTAACTTATTTGCAGCACCGTACGCTACGAACACGGGCAGGAAGTAGAACGGTGCATCACCCGCAATGCTGAGCAGACGGTACACTCCTGTGCTCGCGAACGTCGAGGAGAGCAGAGTCCCTAACAGCAGAAACACCTTCAGCATTCCGCCCGCAATCAGTCCTGGAACACACGGAGCTACCGACGCAGAGATGAACCCTATTGTGTCAGAGATTACCCCGCTGAACGTGAGGGGCTTCTTTATGTCGTCGAGGTTCTCATTGACCGCCGCACCTTCCGCAAACTTGAACTTCTTGATTACGGCCTCGTACACAGGCAATAAGTGCTGGCCAAGTATAACCATGTATTCGCCGCTCGTTCCTGTGGCATCGAACACTCCTAACACTCCGGGAACTGCCTTAACGTCGGTAGTGTTTGCTTTTTTCGGGTCATTCAGCAAGAAACGTATTCTCGTCATGCAGTGTGCTACTGCCTTGATGTTATCAGGGCCTCCCACAGCCATAACAACATCGTACGCTACCTGCTCATAGTCTAAATTCGCCATATTCTTACTCCTCCCATAATGAGCCGCCGTTTGTGGCGATAACATCTTTCATCCAGAAGAACGACTTTTTGCGCGAACGCTTAAGCGTGCCGTTGCCCTTGTCGTCCATATCAACGTAAATCCACCCGTAACGCTTCTTCATTTCGCCGGTGCTTAGTGAGACCAGATCCATCGGCCCCCACATCGTATAGCCCAGACATTCCACGCCGTCAACGCAGACTGCCTTCATCATCTCCTGCAGGTGCGAGCGCAGGTAGTCTATCCTGTAGTCGTCGTTGATGCTTCCGTCAGGCTCTACCTTGTCGATTGCGCCTAACCCGTTCTCGACGATAAATAACGGTTTCTGCCAGCGGTCATAGTACTCATTGAGCAGGAAGCGCAGTCCTATCGGGTCAATCGGCCATCCCCAGTCGGTCTTGGGAAGGTAGGGGTTGAGGTCTCCGCCCAGAACGTTGAAGTTTTTGGTCTCTGTGCTGATGATGTTTGAGCGGTAATAGCTGAAGCTCACGAAATCTAACGTTCCATCACGTAAAATCTTGTCGTCGCCGGGTTCCGTGTGAAGTGTTACGCCTCTGCGTCCGAGCAGGTCCGCCGAATACGACGGGTAATAGCCTCTCACCATAATATCGATGAAGTAGAGAGTCTCCCTTCTGGCCTGGAGCCTCCTGAAGACATCCTCAGGCTTGCATGTCGCGGGGTAGAGTTCGGATGAAGCATACATTGCCCCGAACTGCGAGCCGGGCATCATCTCGTGTCCGAGCTTCACTGCAAGCGCCGAAGCCAGGAACATGTTATGTGCGGCGTTGTAGTGGGTCTGATTGTCGCACTTGTGAGTCCCGCACGCAACAAACCCTCTGACCGCGTTAATCTCGTTGAAGGTGAGCCAGTACTTGCACCTCTTGCCGAAACGCTCGAAGAGTGCCTTAGCGTACTTGACGTAGCAGTCCACGACATGCCGCGAACTCCAGCCGTCATAGTGTTCGGCCAAGTACACGGGCATTTCGTCGTGCTGAATGGTGATTAGTGGTTCCATTCCGTACTTGGCCATTTCGTCAAGAACATCCTCGTAGAACTTCAGGCCCGCTTCGTTCGGTGACTCCTCTTCGCCTGTGGGGAAAATCCTGCTCCAGCAGACAGAGAAGCGGTAGACGTTGCAGCCCATCTCTGCCATGAGCGCAATATCTTCCTTGTAGTGGTGGTAGAAGTCGACTGCTTTGTGGCTGGGGTAATATCTGTCGTCCCGAATGTATGGGACTGCTCCGTCGGGGAGGCTTGAGGGGTTGAGGAAGGAGCTGGGAGCTTCGCCGACCGTGCCGTCGGGCAGGCGGTAGGTTGTGCATCTGGGGTGTTCTACGCTTCCGTCAGTCTCGAAGTCGTGAGTGGACATTCCGCGTCCGCCTTCATTGACTCCGCCTTCACACTGGAAGTCTGCGGTAGCTCCTCCCCACAAGAAACCTTCAGGTAACTTCATGGATAGAGTCCTCCTTAATGTGTGTTAAGTTGTGGTATGTGAATGGGATTTTGTGGTAAGTATAACATAAACAAGAAAACCGGGAGATTTTGTCCCCCGGTTTCGAGTGCAATTGAGTTATCTTCTTCTGCGCAGGATGAATATTGCCGACAAGGCCAGCACAGCAAATCCTGATAAGCCTAATCCGGCATCGCATCCGCCCATCAGCAGCGCAATAATCAGCTTCGTCAAGTAAACGCTAAACGGTGTACCTGCATTCAGGAAGCCCACCATCAAGAACTCCTTAGCACCAAACTCCAGCTTCTCGCCCGAAAGTGACAGCAGTTCCCACGTGTTAAGTAATCCCGTGATGAACGATGCACTCACCTGCGAATCCTCAGTATTTCCATTGTCGTAGAGCACATATGCCTTCAAGTCTTCTGCCTTCACGCCTTCTACATACTGTTCGTACAGGTCGTCAGACAGAATAACCTTGAACACATAATACCCGTCCTTGCTGACTACAAGAGTGTTCATCTTTCCGACAACATCACTCTCGCGGCTTGTCATCTCATCCCTCATCGCCTGAGTCGGCTCCTGCGGTTCAAGGATATTACCCTCCTGCAGCAAGTTCAACTGATCCGCAGAGAGATTCACCGTTTCCGCTATCTTCTCCATCAGTGCATCGTCAGGATATATAGGCTGAATTGTCCCCAGCCCAAGCTCATTAGGTGCAGTTACTACGCTCCTGTGAGTCCGTCCTGAACTCAGCCTGAGTGCCGCATATACTACTTTCCCGACGGGCACTTCCTTAATTTCCCGGCCGTTCTCGTCGAAGAACGCGTACTCCAATTCCTCAAGTGCAGAGGAATTTACCTCACTGCTCCCTGTTATTCCGTGAAGGGCAAGTGCCAATCCAGCATCAACGTCAAGCAGAGTCAGCCTCATCAAGTACACTCCAGACCTAACCGGCCTAATTTCCGGCAGGTTCAGAACTATGCGCAAGTTCATATCCGCAATTGCCTGAATATCAGCACGTTCCGGCGACCACGTCTTGGAAATAATCTCTTGGGCTGTCAGCTGGTAAATCTCACTCTCTCCGAAATATGCTGCTATTCCATTGCGAAGGACATCCGGAATTTCGAATGTGTAGTCCATGAAATTACGGCTTCCGTTGCGGTTTATGCGAGTTACCGTGATGTTTACCTGACCGGCAATTCTGGTTCCGTCGCTGTTGACTGCGTTCACTATGACTGCATAATTTCCCGCAGGAGTGTCGTATGGAATCGTTCCGGTTATCGCATTATCACGGGAGGACAGTCCTGAAACTTCAGAGACGAAGCTCCAGCTGGCGATACCCTCAGTGCTGAAAGTTATTGCAGTAACAGCAGACCCTTCCTCCACGCTCTGAGCAGCAGGAGTCAGCTCAAGGCTCGATGCATCACTGCCGACTTCGAATGACTGCGTGAAATCGTTGCTGTTGATGTTCTCGCGCTCAGACTCCGCATAACCAGCAATGCCTCCTGAATATTCAGCGTTGAGTGCCGCACGCGACACACATTCCGTAATTTCGCCGCCATACACATAACCGACAATTCCTCCGGCTGAATGTTGAGCGTTAATCCTCGAATCAGCCATAACCCTGCAATTATGGACTCTTCCGCCGGAAAGCTCGCCGACAATTCCTCCTGCCGACGAGTTCTCGCCTTCCGCCGACACAGTGCCCGAAAATGCGCAGTTCTCGATAGTTCCGTTGAGCAGTTCACGGATAATTCCGCCAGCACATTCCGTTTGCGCTGAGGCCCTAAACTCAGAATAGCCTGAAGTCTGCGTGCTTACAGCATGTACTGTGAGCGTGCGTATAGCAATTCCGTCGGAACTGACTACTCCGAACAGGCCGCTCGATATTACGACAGTGATGGTGTGTCCGCCGCCGTCAAGATGCCCTGTGAACGGGTGAGCTTCGGTGCCTATTCCCTGCCAGTCCTGAGCGTCAGAAATATCTATGTCAACGGTTAGAGCATAATACGCTCCTGCAGGTTCGGAGCCGTTGTTGATTCTGCCGAAGAGTGCCAAAAATTCGCTGGCAGATGAAAGTTTGACGGGGTTTTCCCAAGAACTGCCTTCAGGTATCACCGGGTCGGGTATTACCGGGTCAGGTATTACAGGGTCGGGAATCACAGGATCAGGCTCCGGCGAAGGAATATCCCTGCTGTCAATGTCAATGTCCCTGCTTTCCGGCTGAACATCCCTGCTTGTGTTCTGATTGGTATTGTTCGACTGCCTGCCAGGTTCATATGGATTAGTCGTATTTGACGGAGACGGAGAAGGAGAAGGTACTTCACTGCTGCCGCCTGTTACCGTGATTGTCGCTGTGGCCGATACCGTACTGCTGTCGCCCAAGTCCATAACTGTCGCGGTGATGGTGTAAGTTCCGGCAGAAGAGATTGCTCCGGAAATTACGTTGTCAGATCTCGACAAGCCGGAGGGAAGCTCGCTAAAGGTAACGTCATAACCAGAGGATGAGGCATTCTCGACAGAAAGAGTTATCGGAGAAATGCTGCTTCCTGCCGCAACTGTCTGGGTTGAAGGCGTTAATGAGGCCTTCATGCCGAAATTCACAGTAACGTCCATTGATGAGTAGCTGAACTCCTCATAGCCCGAATATCCGGCATCGTAGAAGTATGTGATGCTTTGGGGCATATCGGCCATCAGGAAAGAATAGCCCGCAGGGTCGAAGGAATAGGCGACGCTGTTTCCGTCTTTGTCCCTGACATCGACGCTGTAGACGCTTGCGGCAAATTCGGCATAGTCTGCTTGAACTCCCAGAGATGAGGCGGCATCTGCGAGGTTTATTGCGTAGGGATATTCCGAATTGCCGGACTCTTCTGGTTTGGAGAGGGTGAGTACTTGGCCGGAGAATCTGGAGGTACGATACGGTTTGCCTCTGTCGTTAGGAGTGATGTTATTGATTCTGGAATTGAGGTAGAGGTCATCGGAGTCCAGGTGTGTATTTGCGGCCAAGTCCAGAAGCGGAATGCTGTTATCGCCGCAATTCAGAACTACGAGGCTTGTGTTTCTGCTAACGTCGAGCGTCGTAATCTTGTTGCCGTAGCATAGGAGCCTCAAGAGCAACGGGTTGCTGCTGACGTTGAGGGCTGTGAGCTGGTTTTCCTCGCACTGAAGGTCTGCAAGTTCTGTGTTGCGGGTTACGTCGAGGACTGAGAGCTTATTATTGCCGCATTCCAGCCTGGTCAAATTCGGAAGCATGGTAACGTCGAGAGTCGAGATGTTGTTTCTGTCGCACCACAGTGTGGTTAATGCTGTATTGCTGGCGACATCGAGGACGCTGATGTTATTTGCAGGACAGGCTAACGTTTCCAGCTTGGTGTTCAGATGCACATCAAGCTCGGTCAGTTCATTGTAGCCGCAGTAGAGAGCGGTTAGTTCTGTGTTCTTGCTTACGTCAAGTTCGGTCAAGTTGTTATGCCAGCAGTCAAGGGTAATAAGTTTTGTGTTGTTGGTAACGTCAAGCTCGACAATATTATTCTCGTCCAGATCCAGATATGCCAGCTCAGTGTTTGCGGTAACGTCAATCGAAGTAAGGCTGTTCCTTCTGAGATTTACGTCTGTGAGCTGAGTATTAGCAGAGAGGTCCAGTTTCCCGGAAATGTCGTTGCTGTACGCATGAATCTCCGTCAATGAGGTGAGGTACTCAATGCCTGTGAGGTCGGACACACCTTTTGCTCTGACATTGATGCTTGTGATGGTGTCAATTTCGGTTGTGGACAGGTAGTTATCGCCGTCGCTGTCGAACTCTGTTGTGAGGTAGTCCCTGAAGACCTGGTCGGGGAAATTTGAGGAGTCGAGGGCAACGCCAGAGCTTGGGACAGGTGAAGGGTCTGGAGTAGGAGAGCTGCTTGCGTTGACGTTGATGGTTACGTCCATGTACTGGGTATCGTTTGGGTGCCTCACGTCGTAGCTGTATGCGACGGTTGATGGGTAGGACGCGAAGGAGATGATGCCTGTGGATGGGTCGGTGTTGTGCTCAATGGTTGAGCCTTCGGAGTCTCTGATGTCGAGGCTGTGGACTCTGGAGATGTCGAAGGATGCATCGAGTGCGGATAGGTTGAGGGAGTAGGGGTAAGTGGAGTCGCCAGTGGAGTCTGCGCTTGCGATGGTGATATCTTGGGAGTAACACCATAGTGATGTCAAGATGGTGTTACTGCTTACATCTAATGCAGTCAACTTATTTTTGTAGCATTCCAAAATTGCTAAATAAGCAGTGTTATGGCTTAAATCTAAATTGGTTAGTTGGTTGTCGCTACACCACAGACCGCTTAAAATAGTGTTATAGCTCAAGTCCAAACTGGTTAATTGGTTACCGTCGCAGGACAATGCACTTAAAGCGGTATTATAGCTCACATTAAGTACAGTAAGTTGGTTGTTATCGCATTGTAAAATTGTTAAAACGGTGTTTTGGCTCACATCAAGCGTTGTTAGTTGGTTATTGTTACAGATCAGCTCCGTCAAAGCACTGAAGTATTCTACTCCATGTAATGATGCAATACCTTTGCCGTCTACATTTATAAGCGTTACCGCAGCAATCTCCGCATCGCTCAGGTAACCGTCGCTGTCTGTATCACAATTGCTGCTCACATACGACCTGAACACATCATCCGAAAAATTCTGCTCGTTAATGGCTATCCCCGATGTCTTGTTCCCGATCGCCTGCGTCGCAGCACCAACCATGAACTTGTTACCGCTCAGCACAGGGTCCGAATATTCAGCATAACCAATAATCCCGCCTACCCATCTCGGCGCAGAAAGTGTCGCGTCAGAACTGCAATTGATGATCGCCGCTATAGCGGTACTGCTGGACTTGTACCCAGCTATTCCGCCGACGCTACCGTCTGTCTGGTTGTCGTCAGTTGAGAGAGGCGTTGTTACGTTCGCACCGGCCTCTACAACACAATTTCTGATCGTGCCGTTCTTCAGCACCGCCGCAATTCCTCCGGTTACGAACCTTCCCGTTACAGTCGCACCGGAAGCTATTGTGCAGTTCTCGATAAGCCCGCCCTCAAGATAACCCACAATTCCGCCGGCCTTCTGTCCAACTTCATACTTGCTGGAAAGCCACGATTCTACATTTGCAGTTACGGTTCCGCTCACCGTGCAATTCCTGATTATGCCGCCCGACGGAAGCGTGTGCGCAATTCCCGCCACCACATAAGCATCACCGTAACCTATACCTACCGTGCCGCTGAATGTGCAGTTCTCGATTATTCCTTGAGCAAGCTCAAACACAAAACCTGCTCCGTGATTATCGTACGAGAATTTTCCTCTGAGCGTCAGATTCCGAATCGCCGCGTCCGTTCCTGTCGTGGTTATCTTGTTGAACACTCCGCCGTCAGAATAATAGATGTCCATGCTTAACGTGTGGCCGTTGCCGTCAAGATGGCCTCTGAAATGCGGAGACTGCCACTCCTTCATTCGCGGAAGCACTATATCAGCGTTCAGCTTGTAGTACTTTCCTGCATCGTCCGATCCGGCAAGAATCCTGTTCCTAAACAGCATAAAGTCGCTCGACGTGTTCAGTACGTACGCCGTCTCCCAGCTGTCCCCGCTGTTGCCCTCGTCGTAATATGCCGCCGAAGCAATCCCGCTGAAAATTGCCAGCAACATCATTACTGCGGCAAACATTACCCGCTTGATGTTCATAATAGATTCTCCTTGCTGAAAGATTTTGTTGAAATTGTGGATAAACTTATCCTACCAGCTCAAAATACCAGTGTCAAATCTCCCGCAGACTGTCCCGAATTACCTCCAGCATCAGCTCAACAAACGCTGAACATTCACCTTTCCTGTCCGCTTTGCCCAATACATCGTAATATTCTTTCTGTCTCGACTGTATAAGCTCCTCGACCGGCAGCCAGTAAAATATACCCTTCCACTTTCCCAGAAGCAGGCTGTGCCACATCCGCCCCATCCTTCCGTTTCCGTCAGAAAAGGGATGAATGAACTCGAACTCGTAGTGAAACACCGCACTCTTCACCAGCGCATGAAGTCTTGAAGCTCGGTACCACGCAAAAAGATTCTGTATGTGTTCAGGGACAAGACGGGCAGGAGGAGCCATATGTACAAGCCTCGTACCATCGGACACCCCGACACCGCCGGAACGGAATTTTCCCGCTTCCGGCACAAGTCCCTTCATCATAAGACCGTGTGCCCTCAGAAGGTCGTCAGGTGATTCGGGGTCGAGGCTCAGCGTCAGTTCATAGGCTTCGTATGCATTCTGCACTTCCCGAATCTCTACAGGACTGCCCAGAACTCTTTTGCCGTCGATTATCGCCGTAACCTGTTCGAGCGTCAGGCTGTTCTGCTCTATGGCAAGCGATGAATGTATTGTGCGTATCCTGTTCTCCCTCCGAATATGCGGTGCGGTCAGAACCTTCGGGTTCGCGGCCTCAGCCTTCCCTACAAGTTCGCACACTTCACCCACAAGAACAGTGATGTATTCCGTCAGGCTGAAGGGAGGAGCATACGGCATAGTTACTCCCACTCTATCGTTGCGGGCGGCTTCGACGTTACATCCATCACTACCCTGTTGATGCCCTTCACCTCGTTGCAGATTCTCTTGGCCGTGCGATCCAGAACGTCATAGTCTATCCTCACCCACTCCGCCGTCATCGCGTCCTGCGAGTGTATCGCCCTCAGCACAACCGCCTCGTTGTACGTCCGGCTGTCCCCCATAACTCCGACAGACTTCACCGGCAGCAGCACACAAAATGACTGCCAGATTCCCGCATACAGCCCCGCGTTCTTCAGCTCCTCACGGAAAATCGCATCAGCCTCACGCAGCGTGTCAAGCCTCTGCTTCGTGATTTCCCCTAAGCACCGAACAGCAAGACCAGGTCCAGGAAACGGCTGGCGGTTGATTATCTCTTCGGGCATTCCGATTATCCGGCCAAGTGCACGCACCTCATCCTTGAACAAGTCCCTCAACGGCTCTAACAGCTTCAGGTTCATGTGCTCAGGAAGTCCGCCTACATTGTGGTGCGACTTGATCACAGCACTTCCCTTCTTTGTGCCGCTTTCGATTACGTCCGGGTAAATCGTCCCCTGCAAAAGCCATTTTGCTCCGTCAATCTTCCCGGCCTCTTCCTCGAACACATCAATGAATAGTTTTCCGATTATTTTGCGCTTCCTCTCAGGGTCAGTTACTCCCGCAAGTTCAGCAAGGAATCTCTCGGATGCGTCAACATACTTCACGTTCAGGCCGAGTGCCTTGTACTGGCTCATTACCTGTTCAGGCTCATTCTTGCGCATAAGTCCGTGATTGACGAACACACACTGCAGATTTTCGCCGACCGCCCTGTTCACCAAGACTGCCGACACGCTCGAGTCCACCCCGCCGGAAAGTCCGCACACTACCCTATCATTTCCGACAGACTCGCGAATCCCCGCAACAGTCCCGTCAACCCAGTCGGCCAAGTCCCAGTCTCCCGAGCACCCGCAAATTCCGAACACAAAGTTCCTCAAAATTTCCGTGCCGTGTTCCGTAGCAGCAACTTCTGGGTGAAACTGCAGGCCGTAAAGTTTTCGTGAAGAGTCCTCGATTGACGCAACTACTCCGCCGGAAGTCGAAGATGTAGGCAAGAATCCTGCTGGAAGCTGTGAGACGTTATCACCGTGACTCATCAGGACGTTCATGCTTTCGGGAATGCCCTTCAGGAGACGCGATGCTCCCTTGATGTTGATGCTCGTTGCTCCATATTCAGGTTTTCCTCCGGAACTCACTACTCCTCCGGTGAGTTTCGACAATAACTGCATTCCGTAGCATATCCCCAGAACAGGACACCCTAACTTCAGAATCGCAGGGTCAATCGTGATTGCGTCAGGGTCATTCACGCTGTCAGGACCGCCGGAAATGATGATACCCAACGGCGAGAATGAAGCGGCCTTCGCGCAATCAACGTCCCAGTTCAGAATTACGCTGTGAATCTTCATCTCTCGAAGCCTTCTCGCTATCAGCTGGGTGAACTGTGAACCGCAGTTGATAATAAGTATATTTTCGTTGTTAATCATGAATCCTCCTAAATGGTGTTATATAATTTGCCAATTATCCCATAAATTAGGTGAGGCGATGATATTTTATGAAGAAAATTTTTCTCTGCATGACTATGATATTTGCGCTGGCTGTTCCTGCATATTCCGCTGAATACATCCCCGGTGATGTTCTTGTGGTGCTCAAGCCTTCGGACACTTCAGGAGAAGTTCAGGCTTCCGCTTTGCGCACACAGGTATTTGCGGCAAATTCCGGGACTCAGGTCAAAGAAGTGTATTCCTCCCTCTCAGACTCGGGCAAGGGAATTTACGCCCTTCTGCACTCAGATTCACAGTCTGCAGACGTTCTCGCACAGCAGCTCCTCGATAATCCCGAAGTGCTTGCGGCTTCTCCAAACTACATTGTCAGGGCCGCAGTTACCCCTAATGATTCTTACATGAAAGACCTTTGGGGAATGGAGTATATCAATGCTCCGTCAGCTTGGGACATAACGACAGGAAGCAGTGATGTCTACGTAGCTGTGATAGACTCCGGAATCGATGACACTAACCCGGATTTGACGGACAACGTTGCGACTGAATACGGCACCAACGTAATCTACACGAACTCCGACTCGCCCAAAGACGACTACGGACACGGGACTCATGTTTCGGGAATAATCGGAGCGGCCGGCAATAACGGAAAGGGTGTAGCCGGAGTAAGCTGGAACGTTAAGCTGATTCCCATCAAGGCACTTGACGATAAAGGTACTGGCTCGTACAGCAACGTAATATCCGGCATGAATTACGCGGCAAACCTGATAAAGCAGGGAGTGAACATTTGCGCGGTTAATCTTTCTCTTGAGACGTACATACCGACAGCTCCGACACACGATAACCTGGTAAAAATGCCATTGTGGCGTGCATTCAAGGAGCTGGACGAACTGAACAAGGCCGTAATAGTTGTTGCGGCGGGGAATTATTCTGCGGTGATAGGCGAACCTACAACGACAACCCAGCGTTCGGGCGGAAGCGTGGTCTACGGTCCTGGAGAATATGTGTATCCGCCGTCGTTTACAGGGCTGGATAACATGATTTCGGTTTCTGCTCTGGGCAAGGACGGAGTTATCGCGAGCTTCAGCAACACGGGAGCAACGATTTCTGCGCCTGGCGTTGATATTCTGAGCACGTGGCTTCAAAGCAGCTGGATTAGGACGATTTTTAGCGACGGTATCAGCACGTCAACGATGAAGGGTACATCGATGGCCGCACCTCATGTTTCCGGAGCAATTGCACTTGTTGCCTCAATGAAGCCAGGTCTTACGGCCTATCAGCTCAAGCAGGCAGTGATAAACGGCAGTGAAATTTCCAGTGCGGAAGTTCAGGCGAGTGCGAGCGGTATTCTTGACGTAAGGGCAGTGCTGGATTACGTGGCGGCTAACACGGCAGCTCCGGACAACACGAATAACTCGGACGAAACGGACACCAACAATACCCCTAACACTTCGGACAACACGACGAATCTTCCGCAGAAGAGCACTGAGAACAACGACTACAACGATTATACGGACTACACTCCGACGAACGAAGCATACGGCCAGAGAAATGCGGACAGCGGAGGCGGCGGATGCTCGGGGCTTATGCTGAATGTGTATGCTCTGGCACTGCTTATACCGCTTGCCAAAAAGTTCATGGGCTGATAAAATTTCCCCTGTTGCGCCGGTGTGGCTCAGAGGTAGAGCAGCGCACTCGTAATGCGCAGGTCAACAGTTCGAATCTGTTCACCGGCTCCATAATTACAGACAAAAAATAACCCGTCTTAATTCGTAAGGCGGGTTTTTCCTTATTCTTCTTTGGGAACGTGTATCAGGTAAGTTTTATTGAGCTCAGAAACTCGCTGTTGTTCTCTGTCTGTCTCAGCTTGTCCAGTATCAGGTTCAGTGCTCCGGCCTCATCGACCCCCGCAATTCTTTTCCTCAATATCCATAAACGTTTAAGTTCTTCTTCAGGCATCAGTAATTCCTCACGGCGTGTACCTGATTTCGTTATGTCTATCGCAGGAAAAATTCTCTGATCCGCCAGTTTTCGCGATAAGTGCAGCTCCATGTTGCCCGTACCCTTGAACTCCTCGTAGATAACGTCGTCCATCCTTGAGCCTGTATCCGTCAGAGCAGTACCTATTATCGTAAGGCTTCCGCCCTCCTCGAAATTTCGTGCTGCACCGAAAAATCTCTTGGGGAAATACAGTCCAGAAGGGTCAAGTCCTCCCGACAAAGTACGTCCTGACGGCGGAACGGTCAGGTTTGATGCGCGGGCAAGCCTCGTAATCGAGTCCAGAAGGATAACTACATCTCTCTTGGCCTCCACGAGTCGCTTGGCCTTCTCCAGCGCAAGATTAGCTACCCTGATGTGTTCGTCCGAAGGCCGGTCAAACGTTGACGCGATAACCTCACCGTCGATTGAGCGCGAAATGTCCGTAACTTCTTCGGGACGCTCGTCGATGAGCAGTGCCATGATTATCACGTCGGGTGAATTTGCGGTTATGGCCTTCGCTATGCGCTTGAGGAGCGTGGTCTTTCCGGCTTTGGGCGGCGAAACTATCAGTGCCCTCTGGCCAAGTCCGATGGGTGCGAACATATCTACAAGCCTAGTCGCTAAATCTTTCGAGTCATATTCCAGGCTTAGGCGTTTATTCGGGAAAACAGGGGTCAATTGCGCAAAGACTGCCCTGTTCCGTGAGTGCTCGGGGTCAGTGAAGTTGACAGTCTCAACCCTCAATAATGCCTCGTAGTGTTCCTGTTCTCGCGGCGGCCTTATGAGTCCCCAGATTACGTCGCCGTTCCTGAGTCCGAAGCGCCTTATCTGCGAACTGGACAGGTATACGTCGCTGTCGGTAGGGAGCATTCCTTTCGGCCTGAGGAACCCGAAATTCTCGGGCAAAATCTCGAGCGTACCGCCGCCGAACCTGTAGTTCATGCTCTCTGCCTGCGCCTTCAGTATGGCGATAATCACGTCGTCCTTGCGCATAGTTACCGGAGCATTAACGTCAAATTCCTTCGCCAGCTTCCTCAAGTCCGGTGCACCCTTCGACGCAAGCATTGCGTACGTGTATTTGGGCTTGGGGTGCTGAATCATTTCGCGTCTTCCGCCTCTGTAGGGCATAGGCTCTTCCGTTTCATCAAGCTCTTCCGGCTCCATAATATCCTGAGACCTGTCGCCGTAACTTTCCTCCTGAATCGCACGGACTTCCTCGCTAAGCTCCTCAGGAGTCATCCCTGAAGTGGTTCGTGTCTCCATTTCTGTCATTTTCCTTCTTGGCATGTGATCTTCCTTTTAAGTGTGAATGTTGTGGATAAGGACAAAGGGGGAAAAATTGATTTCCCCCAAAGGTAAAGCACTAGTTCATTTTGTTGATCAGGCTCAACATCTCCGGACTTAAGGATTTATGCTCGCTCCATGCCCTCTCGAGCGGGCTTAGGGTGAGCTTATGGTTGATGTTCCCGACCATCATTCCCGACTTGCCGATCATGAGGTTTTCCGTAGCAAATGCTCCCATTCTTGTAGCGAGCACAACGTCAAACGATGTCGGATGTCCTCCGCGCTGAATATACCCCAGCACCGTAACGCGTGCATCATATCCGCCAGCGTCGGCGAGCTGTTCGCGCATCTCTGCCGCAGTCATCACGCCCTCAGCCAGAATAATCAGCGTGTGGGTCTTGTGCTGTTCGTGGGACTGCTTGAGAATTTTGACCAGGTTACCGATGCTCAGAGGCAGTTCCGGAACTACTGCGTACTCTGCTCCTGTCGCTACTGCAACTTCCAGAGCGAGGAAGCCGGCGTTGCGTCCCATCACCTCGACCACAAATAGCCTCTCGTGGCTGGAAGCGGTGTCGCGCAGTTTCATGATGGCATCGAGCGCGGTGTTCACAGCTGTATCGAACCCTATGGTCTCGTCGGTGCCTGTAATGTCATTGTCGATCGTCCCGGGAATGCCTATCGTCGGGAAGCCCAGATCGTGAAGGGCCTTCGCCCCGTGAAATGACCCGTCTCCGCCGATGACTACCAGGCCGTCAATTCCTGCCTTCTTCATCTGCTCAAGTGCCTCTTCGCGCCCTTCGGGAGTCCTGAAGCGTTCACTGCGTGCTGTCCTCAAAATAGTTCCGCCCTTGTGGATTATCCCGCCGACTGCCGCACGGTCAAGGGGCACAAAATCTCCCTCGATGAGGCCCTCATATCCCCGCATTACTCCGATGCACTCTTTATCGTTGAACATACAGGTACGGGCAACGGCTCTGACTGCCGCGTTCATTCCCGGCGAGTCTCCGCCGCTCGTAAGTACAGCGATACGGTCCATCTTAATCATAATAGCAACTCTCTTCCTTTCGTGTGAGCTGTTTAATTTTGTGGAATTACTCCCATATTTTAACGATTAAGCCCGCTTTTCGTCTATTCGTGAATTTCGTTATGCTACTCAGACTGAAGCTCATCGATTCTCGTGTTAATTTCTCCGGCTTCCTTGTCCAGTGCCTCAAGCTGTTTGCGCAGTGCCTCGCGGTCTGCGTTGAGCTTCTCGTTGCGCTTGAGCAGACGGTCAACTTCGAGCCTGTTTGCGGCCTTGCCTCCGCCGATTTTTGCTCTGTCCTTCGTGAGATCCCACACCCACGTAACATCTCCTCTGGTCGCCATCGCCATACTAATTGCGCTGTCGAAGATGACTCTTACGTCCTTTGCGCCGTCGAGGATTTCCTTTCCGGTCTTTGGGTCATAGCGCGGGAAAAACACCATTCCGTCACGAGAACCCTGAATCTTGAAGTTGAAGCGTTTGTCATAGTCGATAGGCGAATACTTGTTCTTGCCGACCATCATTGTAATGTGCTTGTCGAACGGCCCGGCATACATTGGTACTCCCCTGACGTTAATATCAATGTGGAACGGAATGGACTCGCCCAAGTTCAGGTTCTTCAAGAGCGTGTACTTGTAGTTCTCCATTTCGTCGGCAGTCCAGAGGTTTTTTTCGGCCTCTGAAGCTACGAGAGCCTCTACGTACTCGTTGGAATAGTATGTAGCTTTGACTTTTACGGTCTGGTCGCCGTCCTTGTCCCTTACTTCGGTCTCGTGAGACCACTGTGCAAGGACAGGGTCAATTTTCTCTGCCGCAAATGACAGGGCAGGTACGCACAGCAATACAGCAAGGATTGACGCTGAAAGTTTACGGTTAAGCATCTCAGTAAAAAAATTCCTTCCGGTTTAGATTTTTCAGGTGAACTCTATTATCCGACTGGTTTGTAGCTAAATTATGGGGTAATAAAAATTTTGGGCTATTATACAACAAGTTGTTGCTCTGTCCAGAGAGTAAGATTATTGACACCCCCGCGAAAAAATGTTAATTTACGCGAAATCCATTACACAATAATTTATTCATGTGCATCTTTTGTGTGCACCATTTGGAGGTTTTACTATGGCACTTACTATTAACAAGACAGCATCAGGCAATGCACTTAGCATTTCGCTTGAAGGCCGTCTCGACACCACCACAGCACCCCAGCTTGAAGCAGAACTCAACACCGGCATTACGGGCGTAACGTCGCTTGTGTTTGACATGTCGAAACTCGCCTATATATCTTCAGCGGGCCTTCGTGTACTGCTTAAGGCCCAGAAGACCATGAACAAGCAGGGCAGCATGTCGATTAGGAACGCGGGCCAGGAAATTCAGGAAATCTTCAAGGTAACGGGCTTCGACGAAATCCTCAACATCGAGAATTAGTCTTTATGCTCAGTTTCAGGTCTGTAACCCTCAGTGACCGCAAGATGATTGAGGGTTACTTTTTTAAGTGGGGGGAACACTCCTGCCAGCACTCGTTCATGTCCGTGTTCGGTACGCAGGGCAAGTACGGGGACAGAATTTGCGAGCAAGACGGTTTTCTCTACATCTTCCGCTCGAAACGCGGCACTCCAAAAGAAAGAGTCTATCTGTTTCCTTCTGGAGACTATTCACGAAGAGATGACCTGCGCAGGGCTGTCCTCAATGTTATTGATGACGCTCACAGCCATAACACTGCGGTAAGGTTCGACACGATCACTGCGTCTTCATGGGCAATCCTTCAGGAGATACTGCCCGGCAGGTTCAGAGGTCAGCCCAACCGAGACTACAACGAGTACATACATTCAGCCGCAAACCTGGCTTCATACCCGGGGAGCGGCTTTGCTTCGAGGCGGTATGACTACAGGACGTTCTTCCGGCGTTACGCTGGTAGGGTAAGCATAGAGCTGATAACACCGAAAATTATTCCTGCACTGCTTGAGTTCCAGAAACGCTGGCTGTCTTCAAGGATAGAGCGCGGAATGTACATGAAGGATGCACTGATCGAGGAAGATGTTGCGGACAGAAGATTCCTTGAGCATTACGCAGAACTTGGCCTGTCGGGAATCGTCGTGTACCTTGACGGGAAAATAGCAGGCTACGCTTTCGGTGCACCGATGTCCGGCGGGTATTATGACGTGCTCGTCGAGAAGGGGGACGTGAACGTTCAGGATATATACTGCGTTCTTGTCCGCGAACTCGTAGCCCGGTGCTGTGCGGGCTTCAACTGGATAAACCGCGAGGAAGACTGCGGCGAAGAAGGTATGCGCCGTGCAAAGATGTCATACAGACCTGATTTCTTCATCGAGAAGGTAACTGCCTACGAAATAACATGAACAAGCTAGAAGCGAGCATATCGCTGTTGATAATAACGTGTTTTGCGGCGGCTCAGTACATGTTCCTTGCGGGAGTACCGGAAGACCTGCCGCATTTTGCTTTTCTGTGCATCACTAACTTTGTCGGCTTCCTGATAGCGTTATCGTTCTTCTTCGGGGAGCTTTTCCGTCTCGACGCAAGGCAGGTAAAGCAGAGCATGGTCTTGGCCGCCGAGCTTGTGGCGTTCAACATGTTCATGCTCTTGGGCGCAAGTGGTGCAGGGCCTACGAATACTGCGGCTGTTCTGTCGGTGTATTTCGTGTTTGTTGTTGCGATTGAGGCCGTGTTCCTGCACCGCAAGCCGACGCTCAACATGACGGCAGGTGTTGCGGTAGTGTTCGCGGGTGTGTTCTTGGCGACAGGGGCTGACTTGGCAGGACTGGCGAACGTTCACATACTCTACCTGATTGCGGCTGATGCTGCGTTTGCGCTTTACATCATTACGGCGGGAGCTTACGCAGTCTCGTCGAACCCGTCAATTCTGGCGATGGGACAGATGTTCTTCTGCTTTGTGTTCTCGCTGGCGTTCTGGGGGGCCGATGCACTGATATTTGGAGCGTCATTCTCTCTTCCGGCGGACGGTATGTTCTGGGGGAGCGTGATATTCATCAGCTTCTTCATACGCGGGCTGTACACAATAGTGCAGATTTACGCACAGCGTTACGTGAGTCCCTTGAGCACCTCGCTGATATTCTCGACAGAAATAATCATCACTATGCTTCTGTCCCCTCTTCAGGCAGTAATAAGCGGCACAGTTCCCGACGCAATCACCCCGTCAAAGGCCGCAGGAGGAGTAATGATAGTTCTCGGCCTCCTGATAACCGAGCCGAACTTCATGAATGTGGTGCGAAAGGTCTTAGCTTTCCGGCCGTCAATAAACACTTCGGACATGAAGCGCGGTGTTCATCTCGCCGCAATATCCGCTGTAATGTATTTCCTGATGGACGTACCTGTTCAGCTCACGGGACTCCTGCCTGTTCACACGGGGATAAAGACGTTCCTGCCGTTCACTCTGGGCCTGTTCTTCGGAATGTACGGAGCCGTCGGGTGCTGTCTGGGCTGTATAGCCGGAAGCCTAGCTCTGGGTTCTTGGCCCGCAGGTGCTGCTGCTGAATGCACGTATATTCTCGTTGCAGGGCTGGGTATGTTCTACGGCTGGCACACTTTCTCCGGCACGCACAGCGTACGCTTCCTCAAGCCTGGACACTACATCACGTATCTGCTGCTCGTGCTTGTTCTGTCAGCATTGAGCCTCGATGTAGGAGTCGCCGCGTCGTACATCCTCACAGGAATATTCATTGCCCTTCCGGTAAATATTCTCTTAGGGAGTCTGCTGTCCGTTGAGCCGGTGCTTCCTGCCGGGTACAGCCTGGCCTGCGACGCTGATTTCAGCCTTACGCCAGGAGCAGAGTCCCTCGACGAAGCTAACAGCATTTTTGAGGAGTCAGGCGAAAAGCACGATGTTCCGATGAAGCGGGTGTTCGAGATTCAGAGCTTGCTTGAAGAGTTGTCGATAAGGATATTCGGCGCACTCCCTGACACGGTGATAAACGTCAGAGTAATTTACGGCGAGGCTGTCTCAATGAAGCTGTCTTACAGCGGGGCAAAATATAACCCGTTCACGATTTCTGCAGGGGATGACGTGCTTGATATTACGGGGCTGAAAATCATAAAGCACCGTGCACTCCGGGCATCCTTCAGCCGCAGAGGCAGCAGGAATCATGTTCACGTAGTCGTCTAGGAAAGGAAAACAGATTATGCACACACAAAATAAACGCCGGCCCATCCGAAGCAAGGTGCTTCATATGGTTCTGGCAATTTCATGCGCGGCTCTTCTGCTGTCGAGTACAGCCGGAATGTTAAGCATGACCAACATCCAGCAGTCAAGCGAGACGGCATTAATCAGCCAGATGGAGACCAACCTCCGCAACATAGTTGTGAGCAAGGCCGCCCTCGCAGACTCGGAACTTGGAAGATACGCCGGATACGTCAGGAACTTCGCGGACTATATTCACAGCCTGTACAACGAGCCTTCAGCTTACGTGCCGCGTGAAGTACTGCCGCCGAGCGCAAAGAATGCCGGGATTTACGCAATGCAGAGGTACATAGCCTCTGAGAGCCTGTCCTACGAAAACCTCAAGCAGGAGTTCGGGCTTCTCGGCAACGTCAAGAGTGTCTGGGCACCGGTCATGAAGTCTGACAGGATAATCACCACTGTCTACATGGGAACAGAAACCGGCGCAATGCTGGACTATGATCCTGACTCGGAACTGTCGGCAGTTGAGGACGGACAGGAGTCCTATTACGACTTCTACGGTTCAGCGTGGTACTCGCAGGGGAAGAAGCGCGCGCGTGTATCGTTCACCGATGTCTACTACGACACTTACGGACGCGGAGCAATGATAGCCTGTTCAGCTCCGTTCTATGATGCAGAAGGGGAGTTTGCAGGTGTTGTCGGCATGGACATAATGATTTCTGACCTGTACCGCGCAATCGTTGAGCTGGAACTCGGAAAAGGGGCATACGCATTTCTGGTTGACGGAGCAGGAAGGATAATTAACAATCCAGACAGCAGTACACAGGAAGTCCACACACTCAGCGAGGAAAAAGACATGACCGACACGATTGCTAAGGGAATACTCGCGGGAAGGACAGAAGTCTTCCTCTCAGAGAACAGGACATATTTTGCCTGCACTCCCATAAGGTCAACGGGCTGGAAGTTCTGCGTCCGAATACCTGAGAGCGTGATACTTGCTCCGGTCCGCGACGTGAACAGGAACATCATATACTCGATGATGCTGTTCCTTGCGGCATTTGCGGTGATTATCGTGATTGTGGCTCTGGTTGCGCACAAGTTCTCAGAGAAGCTGACTACTCCTATTGCTGCACTTGGCCGGGATGTTCAGGAAATAAGCTCCGGCAATCTGGATTACAGGGCAACAGTCCGCGACAATGACGAGATAGGCGACCTCGCAGTGAGCTTCAACGATATGGCGGCCTCCCTCAAGAATTACATCAAGAACCTGGCCGCAGTTACCGCCGAAAAAGAACGCATAGGTGCCGAGCTGGATATAGCGACGCAGATTCAGGCCGATATGCTGCCGCGAATCATGCCGCCTTACTCGAATCACGAGAAGTTCGACATTTACGCGAGTATGACTCCGGCAAAGGAAGTCGGCGGAGATTTCTACGACTTCTTCCTGATAGACGATAACCACCTTGCTCTGGTGATGGCTGACGTTTCGGGAAAAGGAGTCCCTGCCGCGCTGTTCATGGTCATAGCCAAAACGCTCATCAAGAACCGTGCACAATTAGGAGGCAGCCCGAGAGAAATACTCCACGATGTCAACAACCAGTTATGCGAGGGAAATGAAGCTGACTTGTTCGTAACGGTGTGGCTCGGTATTCTTGACCTGAATACAGGAAAAGTAATCGCCTCGAACGCCGGCCATGAGTACCCCGCAATCAGGAGAACCGACGGCAAATATGAGCTGTTCAAGACAAAGCAGAGTCCAGCAGTTGCCACGATGGAGGGCCTGAACTTCCGCGAGAGCGAGTTTACGCTGGGACATGGGGACAACCTTTATGTGTACACTGACGGTGTGCCCGAAGCGACCAATATTCACGAAGAACTTTACGGCACAGAAAGAATGCTCGATAAGCTGAACTCGACAATAGGGCTTGGTGCCTCCGAAGTCCTGAACATCATGAAGAAAGATGTTGACGACTTTACGGGCGAGGCTCCGCAGTTCGACGATGTTACGATGATGTGCCTGCAATTCTTGGGAGGAAGTGCTGACGAAATGCATGAACTTGTTATAGAAGCCAAGATAGAGAAACTCGATGAGGTGCTGGAATTTATTGACCAGCATCTTGAAGAATGGGAATGCACGCCTAAAGTAGTTGCGCAGATCAACATTGCTACGGAGGAAATCTTCGTGAACATAGCACATTATGCCTACGAGAACAAGGAAGGCGTGGCCAAGATAGTGCTCAAGCATACCGGCAACGACGCAGAAATAACGTTCACCGACAGCGGTATTCCGTACAACCCCCTCGAGCATGAAGACCCGGATATTACGCTGAGTGCAGAGGACCGCGAAGTCGGAGGACTGGGTATCTACATCGTCAAGAAGAGCATGAACTCCGTAAGCTATGAGTACCGCGATAACCATAACGTTCTGAAAATCCGCAAGAACCTGGCGTAAGAAAGGAGCAGCTTTATGTTCATAGGACGCAAGAAAGAACTTGATGAGCTTGAACGCGTTTATATGCAGGACGGCTTTCACATTTTCATCGTAGCAGGGCGCGAAGGTGCCGGCAAAACTACGCTTATTGAGAGATTCTGCAGGGATAAGAACACTATTTTCTTCACAGCCTCGCGCGAGAGCGGACGCGCCAACCTTCAGAGATTCTCGAGGGAAATTCTCGCCCACTACAAGGACGAACAGCATGAACCTTTCCCCTTCTGGAACTCCGCATTTGAATACATCAGTAACAAACAGGGCGGCGGAAGCTCCTCAAGCGAAAGTTCCGACTATGCCGAGAACTACGAACTCCAGGATTTTATGCAAGCCCAGCTCGGAGACACAGAAGAACAGGAAAATAAGCAGGAGCGCGTGATCGTCGTGATAGATGAGTTCGGTGAACTGTGCGAACGCGACCCGGTATTTCTGGGCATGTTCACAGACCTTGTTGATAAGCAGTTCAAGGACAGCAAGATTTTCATGATAATCACGAGCAGCGATACCAAGTTTCTCCAGAAAACATTTCTCACCAAGACTGCCCCGCTTTCACACAGAGTAACCGGCCATATTTTGCTGTCCCAGTTCACCCTGACGGATAACATAGTCGAGCAGATCAAGGAGAAGGTCGTAAAGCGCAGTATGGGCATGGACGCGGCCAAAGTGGTCAAGTTTTCGGCGGACGACGTGATAATCAGCGAAGGGGAGCTGAACACCGAGATGTACAAGATAATTTCGGGCAAGGCAATATGCTATTTAGGCTACGGAACTGATGACGAGTACGTTTTGGGCACGCTCAAGGACGGGCAGAGTTTCGGTGAGTATGCGCTTATTCGGGGGAAGCCGAACTTCTACACGGTTGTTGCGTTTACGGATGTTCTTCTGCTGAAGGTGGACAGGGAGACATTCCCGAGATTCATAGAGATGAACGCCAACAACGCGGTGGAAATTATGCGGAACATGGCGCGAATGATAAGTATGCTCAAGGCAAATATTGATATGTTAAGGCTCGAGCAGAAAGAATGAACAGAAAATTTCACGCAGTAATTTACGCATTGAGCGCGGCGGTGTACTATGCCGCCGGTCTTCCCTTCTCGAAGCTGCTGCTGGATAAGATAGAGCCTGTCTTTATGGCAGGCTTTATGTATATCGGTGCGGGCTTGGGAGTCGGAATAATTTACATGTTCCATTTCCGGGATGAAGACAGTACAAGGCATCTCGGAAGGCAGGACATGATTTATGTGGTCGGTATGGTAGTGCTTGATATTATTGCGCCGATTCTCTTGATGGCAGGTGTGAATCTCGGAACGTCCTCTAATGCATCATTGCTGGGAAATTTCGAGATAGTTTTTACGGCACTGTTCTCGCTCCTCGCGTTTGGTGAGCCTGTGTCGCGCCGTCTCTGGACAGCAATTGCCCTAATTACTCTCTCTGGAATAATATTATCTTTTGATGGAGCTGAAGGTTTGAAGTTTTCGCGTGGTGCTCTGCTTGTGCTGGGAGCCGCGTTGTGCTGGGGACTTGAGAATAACTGCACAAGAAGTATCGCCGGCAAAAGTACATACCAGATTGTTACGGTTAAAGGTTTGTGTTCTGGTGCAGGAGCATTAATTACGGCACTGATTGCCGGTGAGGAAGTACCTGATGCGAAATATATACTGCCTGCTCTGGTGTTGGGATTTATTGCTTACGGGCTGAGCATATTCACGTACATACGTGCCCAAAATGTATTAGGTGCGGCGAGAACAGGAGCGTATTATGCTGCGGCACCATTCATAGGTTCTCTGCTGTCGTTCGTCGTTCTGGGTGAAGATTTGTCGCTGAGGTACATTGCTGCTCTTCTGTTGATGATACCCGGCGCGTTTCTTGCTGTAATAGATGCGCTGAAGCACAGACATTTTCACGAACACTGTCACGTGATTTACCGCAGGCACGGCGGAATGCTTCATGCTGATGTAATCAGGCACTCACACATGCACAATCACTATATCAGCGAGGAGAGTCACAGGCATATACACAGCTGGCCGTAAATCTTTGCAATGAAATAGTTTCTATGATATTCTAACTTGCATTCAAATCACAACAAACAATTTATAAAGGAGGAGCTTGTCGGAAATGGGACTTCGTACAATAGAAGAGCTGTGTGCTGAACTTGAAGCGAAGCGCAAATCTGCACTGGAAGGCGGCGGAAAAGAAGCCGTCGACAAGCAGAAAGCCAAAGGCAAAGGCACTGCCCGCGAAAGACTGGCGCAGCTTCTTGATCCCGGCTCATTTGTGGAGATTGACGAGTTCGTTACGCACAGGTGCCACAACTTCGGCCTCGAGGAGAAAAAACCCTTAGGCGACGGTGTAGTAACCGGCTGGGGAGCAATCGACGGCCGCAAGGTTTTCGTGTACAGCCAGGACTTTACGGTGTTCGGAGGGTCTCTCGGCGAAAAGCACGCGGACAAAATCTGCAAGGTTATGGATATGGCTATGCAGACTGGATGTCCGGTAATCGGCCTGAATGATTCGGGCGGTGCACGCATTCAGGAAGCACTGGACGCGATGAACGGCTACGGAAAGATCTTCAAGCGCAACACTATGGCGAGCGGAGTTATCCCGCAGTTCAGCGTAATACTTGGCCCGACAGCAGGAGGAGCGGTCTACAGCCCCGCACTCACTGACTATATCTTCATGGTTGACGGCGAAAGCGTAATGCACATCACCGGCCCGGAGGTCATCAAGGCAGTAACGGGCGAGGCAATCACCAGTGAGGAGCTTGGCGGAGCGAAAGCGCACAACACCATGAGCGGAGTTGCGCACTTCGAGGCAAAAGACGAGGCGGAAGCGTTTGCGCAGGTTCGTAAAGTTCTGTCGTATCTTCCTCTCAACAACCTTGACGATGCACCGTTCAAGCCTGGCAATGACAGCCCTGACCGTGCAGACCCCGCGCTTCGCACAATAGTCCCGGTGAATCCCAACAAGGGCTACGATGTTCACGAGGTGCTTACGAAAATTCTCGATGACGGAGAGTTCACGGAAGTACAGGCAGGCTGGGCCAAGAATATCGTCATCGGCTACGGAAGAATAGGCGGACGTTCTGTCGGAATAGTTGCGAATAACGCAGATGTTCTCGCTGGATGCCTGGACATTGACGCTTCGGACAAGGCATCGCGTTTCGTGAGGCACTGCGACGCGTTCAACCTGCCGATCGTTACGTTTGTGGACGTGCCCGGCTATCTGCCCGGTGCAGACCAGGAACACAACGGCATAATCCGTCAGGGCGCAAAGCTGCTCTACGCTTACAGCGAGGCCAGCGTTCCGATGGTAACGGTAGTGATGCGCAAGGCTTACGGCGGAGCGTATATTGCAATGGGCAGTAAGTCGCTCGGTGCAGACGTAGTTCTTGCGTGGCCGCAGGCGGAAATCGCAGTACTTGGTGCTGAGGGAGCGGCTCGCATAGTCTTCAAGAAGGAGATCGACGGAGCTACAGATCCGGGCACGAAGATGAACGAGAAGATCGACGAGTACCGTGAGGCTTTTGCGAATCCGTACAGGGCCGCAGAGAGAGGCTACGTTGATGAAGTAATTATGCCGGAAGAGACACGCAAGGCAGTGTACATTGCGCTCGAGGTAACGGAGAGCAAGCGCGAGACACGTCCGGCCAAGAAGCACGGAGTAATTCCGCACTAAAGGGAGGGTGAAAAGTAAATGCATTTCGAGGGAATAGCAGGAGCAATTAACGTCAGCGTAGTAGCATTCTCGATAGTGTTCGGAGTACTGTTAGTGCTCACGGGCGTAATCTACGGAATGAAGCTGTTTGCAGGCGGCGACGAAAAAAAAAATGATGTAGTTTTACCTGGCCCCGCCAAGCCGTCAGCATCGTCATCACCGAAGCCATCACCGGCAAAAACTTCGGGGGATAAGGCAAAAATCGTAGCGGCAATAACTGCGGCGATAGTGGAGTTCACCGGAAGTTCTGACTTCAGGATTTTGTCAGTGAGTCCCGAAACGCAGGAGATGTACATTCAGGGAATGAGCGGCGGAGATTTCTGGACGAGAAGATGGAAAGCGGCGGGAATGTTGAGCCTGAATGCAAACAGGCTTAACCGCAAGTGGCATTAATAACAACGAAAGGAGAAAGTTAATCGTGAGCAATAAATACAGAGTAGTAGTAGATGGCACGGCCTACACAGTAGAGGTCGAGGCACTTGGAGCGGGCGCAGCAATGCCTGCACCTGTTGCGGCGGCACCTGCTGCAGCACCTGCGGCGGCACCTGCACCTGCGGCGGCACCGGCGGCACCTGCAGCACCGGCACCTGTTGCTGATGATGCAATGACAGTTACGGCACCGATGCCCGGAAAGATTCTCAGCGTGAAGGTCAACGTAGGCGACAGCGTGAACAGCGGAGATTTGGTGCTTATGCTCGAGGCCATGAAGATGGAGAACGAGGTATTTGCGACGGCTTCAGGCAAGGTTACGGAAATTCGCGTGAAGAGCGGCGACAACGTGAGCACCGGAGATATTCTGATGGTGATTGCGTAAGAGCTGAGAGAGCAATTTTTCTGTCCCTCCTGTGAAGTTTGCGGGAGGGATTTTTGTTGCGAAGACTTGCGTCGTAAATCAGCATAACATCTTGGTTTAGGGAACATTTTTGTAGTTGTAAATGTAGTTGTAAAACTTGTGTTATCTGCGTGAGTTCGTAAATTTATAATATATCTGTATTATACGTTAAGAGGTGTCCATTCATGTACAACACAATCATCAACGGCGAGACTATTCACGAAATGCAGCAGCTCCCCGATAAATCCATAGACCTCATTTTCGCCGACCCTCCCTACTTCATGCAGACAAACGGTATCCTCAACAGACCCGAAGGCACAGAGTTTCACGGATGTAATGATGACTGGGATAAATTCACCTCATTGAGTGATTACGCCCTGTTCTCCTGCAAGTGGCTTGCTGAATGCCGCAGACTCCTCAAACCCTCCGGCTCAGTCTGGGTCATCGGATCAATGCAGTGTATCTACACTCTCGGGAACGTCATGCAGGGATTAGGCTTCTGGTTCATCAACGATATTATCTGGCAAAAATCTAACCCCACACCCAACTTCACCGGTTCAAGGCTCAACAATTCGCACGAGACCCTGCTCTGGGCAGTCAAGTACAAACACGCAAAGTTCACCTTCCACTACAAGACCGCCAAGCACCTAAACGGCGGCCGTCAGCTCGGCTCAGTCTGGACGTTTCCTGTGTGTTCCGGCAACGAGAGGCTCAGAGATTCAGAAGGACGCAAGCTCCACAATACCCAGAAACCTTTGGCTCTTCTTGAGCGTATAATAGCAATCTCGTCGAACTTAGGGGATGTCGTGCTGGACCCCTTCGGCGGAACAATGACCACTGCGGCGGCGGCCAAGAAACTTGGACGCAAATTCATCATGATTGAGCGCGAAAAGACTTACTGCGAATACGGGCAAAGAAGGCTTGAAGAAGTGAGCTTTGAGGATTCGGATATTGCTCGTGCTGTGTTTGACCGGAAGCCCTTGCGCGTAACTATGCAGGAAATGATTCGTGAGGGAGCGTTCACTGCTGGCGAATGGTTCACATTGAAGGACGGCAAGCCCCGCGCACAGCTCCAGCCCGACGGTAAATTGCTCTATGACGGCGAAATTCTGGACATGCATTCCTGTGCGGCGAAAGCCAGGAACGTCAAGGCCAAGAGGCTCAACGGATTCGATGTCTGGCATGTAATCAGGCAGGGCAAGGCTGTTAGTATTTCTGAGGTCAGGGAGAACTTCAGGGCAGGACTTGCGCGGGAAAACTGATTACACTGCTTTAAACGATGCGCGTATCTCCGTGCCCTTCCCCGGCGAAGATATTATGTTCAGGCTTCCGCCCATCAGGCTCATTCGTTCAGTCATGCTCGCCAGTCCTCGATGTCCCTCTACCCTCAAAGTCTCAGGGTTGATGTTCCCCGCGTCAAAGCCCGTCCCGTTGTCGGATATGTTCATGATAACCACGTCATCGTTCTTGCGCAGATACACGTCAACTTCGTCCGCCCCGCCGTGCCTCACAGCGTTAGACACAGCCTCCTGAATTATCCTCAGGACTGAGAGTATCTTTTCGTTGTCGATGTCGAGTTCCCTGACCCCGTCGTCAAAATCCGCAATCACCGAAATATCGTAGACCTGCGACAACCTTTCGACCAGTTCCGTAACCGCCTCAGCAAAACCCAAGTCCATCCAAGGCGGAGCCAGTTCATCGCACAGCGAACGCAATTCCCGCACAACGCTCTTGGCGATAATTTCTGCACGCTTAATCCTCGCATCCTTGCTGTCCTCTTCATCGAGTGCCATGTGAATCTGCTGCAGCAGTGCCGTAATGTCCTGAAGCGGCCCGTCGTGAATCTCACGCGCCATGTCCATGCGCTCCTGTTCCTGCGCACGAACAACATCCTTCACGTAGCTCGTTCTCAGGTGATCCCGCTCTATCGCTGCCTGCGTTGACCTGACTAATGCGCTGTGGACACGCTCAATCTCCATTATTGCGCCTTCCTCGAGCTTGTCGGGGACATCTTTTCCGAGCGTCATGTTGTCGATTTCCGCAACGAGAGTCTTTAACGGAATAACCAGCCTGCTCCAGAGAATGCGTATTGCCGCGAAACTTGCCAGAGTGATAATCATAATCAGGATCGGCCACAACCGCACAACACTCACCAGTCCGCCGAGCAGGTTAGTCCACGAAACTGCGGCGATAACATAGCCTCCGCTCGGTCTTTTCACAGGATAAACAGCAAGCGTGTAGTGCGCTCCCTGGCTGTCGTCAATCTTGATGGCTTTTCCGATGGGCAGGTCTGGCTTCCAGATTGCGGTGATGTTCATTGCGCCGGGTGAGGCCATAATTACCTTGCCGTCATGATCCGTCAGTGCAACCCAACCGGGAATTGACGGCCCCCACGAGAAAAACGGGTAGCGCGTGAAATCACTTAGCATCTGGAACGTCCACGAGTCAGAGTCGGAACTGAGATGATAGCTCATGCTTTCGGCCAAGTCCTGAACGTAGGAACTTACTGCAGCTTCCATTGCGCTCTCCTGATTGACCATTCCGGCGACGGCAACGATTACCACAGCGGCAGAAGGCAGAATCAACGCACATAACAAAAAGGCCAGGAAGTGGGATCTTGGCCTTGAAAACAGCTTAAACATGAGGAGCTTAATCGTCCTCCAAAAGTTCCTCCAGAGTAACGACTCCGTACTTGAGTGCTAACAGCAGAGCTTCGGTCTTGTTGCGGCTGCCCAGTTTGTCGTAAATCGAGGCAAGGTGTGTCTGGACCGTGCGTTCGCTGATGAATAATTTTCGGGCGACTTCCTTGCTGGACAGTCCTTTAGCGGCGAGCAGAAGCACCTCGCGTTCTCTCACTGAAAGCTGCTCCGGAATGAAGTCCTGTTCTCCCATCACCGACGCTACTTCGGGATCTAGATACAGTCCGCCTTTTGCGACAGTGTTAATCGCGCTGGTAAGCTCTTTCGGGCTGACGGTCTTTAGGACGAAACCGCGGGCACCGGCTCTGAGCGAAGCTATAACGTATTGCTGTGCGTCATATGACGTGAGCATGAGGATAGCTGTCGGGAGTCCCTCGTTCTTGACCTTCTGCGCAACAGTTACGCCGTCAAGTCCTGGCATTCTTATATCCAGCAGTGCAACGTCAGGGCGCAATTCCTGAATAAGTTCCCAAGCTCTGATGCCGTCTTCAGCGTCGGCGACAAGCTCAAATGTTGGTTCTCTCTTCACGAACTCACCGATACCTGAACGGGTGAGAGGGTGGTCGTCAGCGAGCAAAATTCTTACAGCCATATTACTACATCATCTCCTGAAAAATTTTACATGCCTATCAATTTCTCGACAGGTCTTAGGGCTAAAATCGTCTCGTTAATCACGTCATCAAGGGGCATGTTCATTTTTTCCGCGCCCTGCTTGATGATTTCACGGTTCACTCCGCGAGCAAATGCCTTATCCTTCCATTTCTTTTTGACGGACTTGACTTCGAGGTCTGCGAGGGATTTTGAGGGTCTGACCAGTCCGGCAGTGATGATTAGGCCGGTGAGTTCGTCAATAGTGAAGAGTGTGCGCTCGAGGTTATTGGAGGGTTCAACGTCGGTGCAGATTCCCCAGCCGTGAGACTGGACAGCATGAATGAGGCTGTCGTCGGCTCCGATTTCCCTGAGCATGTCGGGTGCCAGGTGGCAATGACGCTCTGGGGTAGTTGTCGTCTGTTCCCAGTCAATATCGTGGAGCAGGCCGACAATTCCCCAGAGGTCGGGGTCTTCGTGGAACAGCTCTGCGAAGTGGCGCATAGTTGCTTCGACGGCGTAAGCGTGGTGAATGTGAGATTCTTCTTTGTTGTATTTGCGCAAAAGTTCTAGTGCCTGTTCTCTAGTCGGTATCAATTAATGCATTCTCCCTTCAATTTTTGTTTTAACCATTTAAGTTTGTAGAACAGTTTGGAACATTTCTTGTTTAAAGCATATTTCAGCGGAAAATATATCCAAGCTGCCGGCAGAATCAATATATTCCAGAATACCCGCAAAGGCTGTAATGAGACTAGCTTTAACCATTCCGAGAAAAACTTTCTGTATTGGCCGCAAGCTGGATACTCTTTTATTGTCCTCCTCAACCTAAACCAGTACGTGTATGGATCTTGTGTTAAGTAGCTTCTATGTCTCTCGGTAATAATCTCATGAGCCGCAAGTACCCTAAATTTACCTACGTTCACATGTGCTCTGCCTCCTCCCTGATAAACATTGTCAAGCACTTCATCTACGAAAGCAAAACGGCAAATTTTAGCTAGCCTGAGCCATGCTTCCCAGTCCTCAAAAGCTGGCATAGTTTCGTCAAAACCTCCAGCTTCTGCAAGATATTTAGAACGTATCATAGCCATTATGTCAACAAAATTCTTTCTAAGAAGATTGGTGTAAACATTGCCTTCATATTTCTTGCTGGTATGCCTCATTAAACGTTTGTTGCCTGTGTCCTCATCGATAATATAACTATTACAGTAAACCAGACCAGTATCTTCACTGCACTCTTTGAACTTAGCGAGCTGTTTCTCCAATTTTTCCGGCAGCCATTCATCATCATCATCGAGGTACGCAATAAATTCATGCCCCCCCCCCCCCCCCGCGATTTCTAGAGCTGTATTCCTCGCAGCACTTACGCCGCGATTATGCTCATGAGGCACATAGCGTATCCTGCTGTCCACAGCCGCATAACCCTTAACCATCTTCCTGACCTCTCCGCGCAGCTCATAATCAGACGGACTGTCATCCACTACTACACATTCCCAGTCCGTATATGTCTGGGCAATCACGCTCCTCAATGCCCGCTCAACCATCGCAGGAGCACGCTTGTATGTCGTTATAGCCGCAAGTACCATCAATCTATCTCCTCATTGAAATTTATCAGTATTATATATTATTTCGCGAAGTGTATAATCTCTCTTACACATAAACTTTTCAGGAGGTCTATCCATGAACAAACTTTTATGCGCAATTTCTTTTGCCCTGCTGCTCGTTGTTCCGCAATGTTCATTCGCTGACGACGAAAAATCAGCTATTCTCGTCGTGTCCTTCGGAACTTCTGTACCGGAAGCCCGCCAGGCCATAAACACCTTAGTAGATTCTGCACGTAAAGAGTTTACCGATACCGAAGTCCGTCTTGCCTTCACATCTAACATTATTCGCCGCAAACTTGCCCGCGAGTCAAAAGACTTTATCCCTAATCCCGTTCAAGCTCTCGCCCAGCTCAACGATGAAGGTTTTAGTGATGTGTACATTATGCCGACACACATGATACCTGGCGAAGAGTTCGACGAGATAGCCGAAGTAGCTGACGCTTTCGGGAGTCTCAGCGGCAAATACGGCTTCAAGACGCTGAAATTGGGAGTGCCTTTCTTGTGCGGGGTTGAGGACTGCGAAGGAATGGCTGATGTCCTGCTCGAACGCTTCGACTCTCAGCTTCAGGACGATAATACCGCAATTGTCCTTATGGGACACGGAACACCCGAGCACTTCGCCAATGCAATGTACTCACAGCTGCAGCTCGCTCTGGACACTAAGGCTTACGGCAAATTCTTCGTCGGAACTGTCGAGGCCGCTCCGAAAATCGGGGACGTTATCACGAAACTCAAGCGGCATCCCGAAGTGAAGAAGCTGGTGCTGAGTCCGTTAATGATTGTTGCAGGAGATCACGCACATAACGATTTGGCGGGTGAAGATGATCCTGAATCCTGGATTAATGTCCTGAAGTCTGAAGGATATACTGATGTTAGCAGTTATCTTGTCGGTCTCGGCGAGGACGAGAATATACGGCGGGAATTTGTGAGGAGAATTTCTGAATTGATGGACTAATTCACAGCTGCTTAACATAAAATAAGCCTCCTCACACCACGAGGAGGCTTTATAGTTATTTCACATCAAACGGTATATCCGGCAGCGTCAGCTTCTCTCCAGGTACGTAATGCCCCGTCTCCGTCAATCCCTCACGCAATTTAGCGTACACATCCTCCACATCTCCGACAGCATATGCACCGATAACAGCATTCAGCGCAAGTGCCCCTCCGGTCTTCAGCGTAAGAGCTTCCGCACCTATCATGTCCGCCTTAATCTGATTCCATAGCTCACTCTTGCTACCGCCTTCCGTGATGATTATCCGGTCAACCGGAGTCCCCGCGGCTCTGCACCTCTCCGCAATCTCCGAATACTCACCCGCAATCGCCTCTAGCACCGCACGCCACAGCGTAAACTGATTCGTGTTCATGCCCATGTTGATGAAGCACCCGTGAACCTCGCGGAAACCTTCCGGCCCTCCTGTCAGCCACGGCAGGAATCGTACTCCGTCAGACCCCGCCGGAATATTCTTCGCTCCGTCGCTGAGAATGTCATAATACGCATCATCGCCCGGCCTGTTGCAGATATTATCCCTGAACCACCGCAGAGCAAGCCCTCCTGTCCTTACGAAGCCCCAGTAGAAATATGTACCAGGCAGTGTTCCGGAGTTGAAGATTAACGCATTGCCCTTCCTGCTGAGGCCCGGGACAATTCCGCCTGTCGAAATGCAGAACATCGAGCACGTCCCCGCAACATCCACAGCGTGCCCCGGCTCGTACACCCCGCAGGCCAAGAGGGACTGCATCGTGTCGCCGGCACCAGCGCAAACCGGAATCCCCTCAGGGAATCCCGTGAACTCCGAAGCCTCGCGCGACAACCTTCCGATAACGTCATACGGCCTGACTATTCGCGGCATTAATGCCCTGTCAATTCCCAGAATGCCCAGCTGTTCGTCAGACCACTCCTTAGCTTCAACCTTGTAGCCCAATCCCCAGCCGGACATTGCGCCCCAGTCGATGAAAGCATCTTCCGCCTTCAGGCCCGCAAGCCTCATCAGGATATAGGGGGCATTGTGCACGAACTTGCGGATATTTTTGGCGTTCGGGTCATTCTTGAGGAGCCATCGCGCGAACATTGCAGGGAACAGGCACAGCGGCTCGGGGTTGCCGGTCTCGCGCGCCCAGATGTCCAAATTCTGCGCGGCCAGGTAATCCGCGTCTTCCTGTGTCCTCGAGTCTAAATAGTTGATGTAGGGAGTGATTGCCCGGCCCTCGTCATTTATTCCAGCAATGCCGCAGATTATTCCGTCGCCCATCACTGCCCTGACGCTGGACAGGTCAATTCCCTTCTCCTTCATGGCTTCCGCGCAGTGCTTCATGCCCTTCAACGCCAGCGTGTAATATTCGTGAACATCCATCTCAACCCAGCCGGGATTGGGATAATTCAGCGTTGTGGGGTTCACTTCTGCGGCGATCTGCGCTCCATTTTCGTCATACACAGCAACTTTCACGCTCTGGGTTCCTGCGTCGAAACATATATAGTGATTCAAGACTTTGCACCTCCAAACAAATTATAGCGCATAAAAATATCCCTCCCTGTTCACTCTCGAACAAGGAGGGAGTTCTGCTAGTTCGTGTTAAAAATCTGCCTAGTGTGTATTACCTTTTGCGTGCTACAAAACCTGCAAGAGCTGCAAGAGCCAGTGCGCCGAAGCCTGCGTCGCAGCCGCCGCCTGAGCTGCCTACATCGTTGTCAGGCTCAGTGTTAGTGCCGGGCGTGTCAGTGCCAGGCGTGTCAGTGCCGGGAGTGTCAGTACCAGGAGTATCAGTGCCAGGAGTGTCGGTGCCGGGCGTGTCAGTACCAGGGGTATCTGTGCCAGGAGTGTCGGTGCCGGGCGTGTCAGTACCAGGGGTATCTGTGCCAGGAGTGTCGGTGCCGGGCGTGTCAGTACCAGGGGTATCTGTGCCAGGAGTCTCCGCATCAGCTACCGTAACGATAGGCTCGTAGGTATTGCCTGCTTCCATGTATGCCGCTACGTTGACTGTAGTGCCTGCAGGAGGAACCGTCGTAAGCTCATTGCCGTCTGCATCGAGGAATGAGTAGTCTTTCTCCTCAGGTGCTGCGGTCGTCGGTGCTGCATCTGTATCATCGTCTGCGGCAAAGAAGGACACTGCTGCGGCTCTGGGGTTGAGCATCAGGAAAAGCAAGTTGCCAACTGTCAGAGCACTCATATCAAGACCGAAGACCTTAACGCCCGTGCTGGTGATTACGAGTACAGGGAGAACCAGTCCGATTCTTCTGCCGCTTCTGGTGATTGAATCACGGGTTGCTGCAGGTACATCGCTGGGACTGCGCGGAGCAAGACCTGCGAGTGAAAGTGCCTCAACGGGTGCATTGGCGAACCTTCCGCCTAACGTTGCGAGGATTGCCTGAACAACTGCGGGGTTGCTGAGGTTGAGTGTCGGGGCTACGGGTACAACCGCTACGCCTGCGGGTGTGTCAGTGCCGGGTGTGTCAGTACCAGGTGTATCGGTGCCTGGGGTGTCTGTGCCGGGGGTGTCGGTGCCGTTGTTGCTGTTGCTGTTGCCGTTGCCGCTGTAGGGATTAGATGGAGTAGTACTGCCACCATGCCCGGAATCTGCCGCAAATGCGCTCCCTGCCGCAACAAGAAGCATAACTACTACGAATAATGCCAAAAACTTCTTCATAAAAACAAAGCACTCCTTCCAAAAAATAAAAGATTAATACTATTACTAAGTAATACACGCAGAACTAGGATGTGCAGATTCTACACCGTGTTAGCGTTTTGTCAATTAATCCAATCAGGATTTTTACGCATATTACTCACTTCAACGAGGACTTCAGTACCGAAGGAAGCCCCGAGTCATTCTTGAGCTGTCTCACCAGTTCCGCCCTGCGCGAATCCTTCACGTCGTACAAATCCACAAGCCGACACTTCACCAGCACCGACCTCCGCGTCTTCGGGTAAGTCCTCAGGCACAGCTCCAGCATCTCCGTCGCCTCCTGCCTCATCTCCTCAGGAAATCCGTCCAGGTACAAATCCGCCAGGTCCCAGTAAGCACGTTCGCCCTCCTCTGTGCCTTTAGCCCTGTCTATCATTTTGCGCAGGATTGCTTCACGCTCGAACGGATCCCCCGAACTTCCCAGCATGTTTAACTCCGCACGCAGTATCCACGCCTCACGCTCAATCCCCGCAACATCTGCGCAGTAACCGCACCCAGCAAACGCAAGCACCATCATTATCACCAAAAACTTCTTCATGCCTTAACCTCCGGACGACCTACAGACACATACTCAAACCCTCTGCGCTTCATATCATCCAGCGAATATAAATTCCTGCCGTCAACAATAAGCGGCCTGTTCATTAACTTCTTTATGCGCACAAAATCGGGCTGTCTGTAAATATCCCACTCCGTCATCACCGCCAGAGCATCTGCCGAATTTACAGCGTCGTACATGTCGTTCACGTACACAAGTCCCTGCCTGTCGCCGAGAACTGCGCGTGTCTCGTCAACTGCTCGCGGGTCGCTGGCCTGTATCTTCGCACCTGCATCCAGCAATGAGCGTATAAGTACTTGAGCCGGAGCTTCGCGTGTGTCGCTGGTCTTGGGCTTGAAGGACAATCCCCACACCGCGATAACTTTTCCCTGCAGGCTGTCGAATCTGGACGCAATCTTCGCAAAAATTGAAGCCTTTGCGCGCTCGTTCACATCGTCAATTGCCGTGAGAATCTGAGGCTCATACCCGGCCGCCCGCGCAAAATCACGAAGTGCACGGACATCTTTCGGGAAGCATGACCCGCCGTAACCGCACCCTGCGTTCAGAAATTTTTTCCCTATGCGTTCGTCGAGGCCGATACCCCTGCGGACGCTCTCAACGTTTGCGCCGACGTGCTCGCAAATTCCGGCCATCTCGTTCATAAAGGAAATTCGGGAGGCCAGCATTGCGTTGGCGGCATACTTGGACATTTCTGCGCTGGCTGTGTCCATGAACAGGAGCTTTGACGGCTCAAGGAATGAGTACAGCTGAGTGAAAAGCCTTTCGCCTTCCGGGTCATTCACTCCTATGATTACGCGGTCAGGCTCCAGAAAATCCGTAAGTGATGATCCTTCGCGCAGGAACTCGGGATTTGAGGCCATGTACAGCTTGACGGTTGATGCTCTCTTGGCCAGTTCGGACTCTATTATGTTCTGGACGAGCCTGTTAGTTCCGACCGGGACTGTGGACTTCACGATTACGAGAAGGTCTCCGGTCATTCCCTGCCCTATATCTTTTGCGGCACTCTCTATGTATGAGAGATTCGCACTGCCGTCTGGTGCCTGCGGAGTCCCTACGCAGATAAAGCACGCTTCGGATTCGGTGAGGGCTTCTGCTGTAGATGTGGTGAAGGTAAGCCTGCCTTCGCGCATATTCCTGCTCATCATTTCCTCGAGGCCCGGCTCATAGAATGGAACGGTTCCTTTTTTGAGGGTCTCTACTCTTTCTTCATTGACATCGACGCATACAACATTGTTGCCGTAACGCGCCAGGCACGTGCCGGTAACAAGTCCGACATACCCTGTGCCAATAACAACTAACTTCATTCCGGATGAAGCACTCCTTGCTTAATAATTTATGTATGAACACGGAAATTATACACTGGCAGTGAAACTTCTTGAGACAGCCGTGCGAGTGCTTGCTGCTGCTGAAACGAGAGGTGATTTCTGTAGTTGTAAAAGTAGTTGTAAAAATGTCTGGATTTCATGTTTTGGAGAGGCTGTGCTGATATTTTACTACTATTAGTTCACGTTACGATTCGGTCTGTGCAAAATCTTTTCAGGGGGTTGCAAAAAATTCATACTCTGAGTAAAATAATCCCGCTTTGAACAAATTGCCCGGGTGGCGGAATTGGTAGACGCGCTAGATTCAGGTTCTAGTGGGCGCAAGTTCGTGGAGGTTCGAGTCCTCTCTCGGGCACCATCACTCAAGAATATTACGGGGTATAGTTATGTTGCTTGACATGGCTATACCTTTTTGCTATTATCCCACATTGCACCCAAACAAACCAGACAATCAGGGGAGGTATAACATGCCTGAGTTCGTACCAATCAGCAAGAGCCGCAGCAGATATACTTTCGGCCGTGCCAGCGATGTAATAGAGATGCCGGACATGATCGAAGTACAGCGGCAGTCATACCAGTGGTTCTATCAGGATGATATGGAGCCTGAAGAAAGAAAATCACAAGGCCTCCAGGAATTATTGGAGGAAGTGTTCCCGATAGAGAGCTATGACGGGAATTACGCTCTTGAATTTGTAAGCTACACGATAGACAAGCCAAAAATAACAGAAGAAGAAGCCAGACAGAAAGATATGACGTGGGCGCGGCCTATTAAGGCAACAATTCGCCTCACTAACAGGAAGACCCAAGTGCGGAAGGAAGCAAAGGAAGTATTTTTGAGCGACTTTCCGGTGATGACAGACAGGGGAACGTTCATAATTAACGGCACCGAGCGCGTAGTGATTAACCAGCTTGCGCGTTCAGCCGGAATATATTTTACGCATTCAGGTGATTCGTGCTCGGCGAAGCTGATTCCTGACAGAGGAGCCTGGCTTGATTTCGCAATGCCCGAGTCAGAAAAGGAATTAATCACCGCTAATATTGACAACAGGAAGAGGCTGCCCGTAACCCTCCTGTTGAAGGCACTGGGTGCCCGCAATAATGATGAAATATTGGAGCTTCTGGACATAGGCACGGTTTTTATGCACTTCGGGCCTGAGCTGAAGGGGCATATGGCCGCCGAAGATGTGCGCAATGACGAAGGAGAGCTCATAATTTCCAAAGGTACAATCATAGATGAAGAAATTATCGCCAAACTTTACGATAATGATCCCGACGAGGATGCAGGAATAACCGTTTACGACATGGACCCTGCGCTTGCCCGTACGCTGGTCAAAGAACGCGGTTCATCAGATCCGACCAAGAGTCCGGACGAGGCGATACAGGAAATCTTCAGGAGGCTTCGTCCCAACGAACTGGCACGTATCGAGAACGCGAGGGATTATTTCAGGGGATTGCTGCAGGACCCCAGACGCTACACGCTCGGCAGGGTCGGAAGGTACAAGCTGAACCGCAGGCTCGGAATGAACGTCTCGACTGAGGAGAAGCTGCTTACTCTGCAGGATGTTGTTGCGATCGTCAAGGAAATGTTTGCGATGAAGGCAGAGGACAAAATCACCGACGACATAGACCATCTCGGCAACAGGAGGGTGCGTTCAATCGGAGAGCTTCTGCAGAATCAGGTGCGTGTAGGTCTTCTGAGAATGGAAAGAATAGTCCGCGAGAGGATGACGACAATTCCCAATCTTGACGACGTAACCGGCCACGAACTTATCAACAACAGACCTATAGCCGCAAGTTTGAGGGAGTTTTTCGGGTCAGGACAGCTCTCGCAGTTCATGGATCAGACCAACCCGCTGGCAGAAGTTACTCACAGAAGAAGGCTGTCTGCGCTTGGCCCGGGAGGACTGAGCCGCGAAAGAGCAGGCTTCGAGGCCAGAGATGTGCACTACACGCATTACGGCAGGGTTTGCCCGATCGAGACACCAGAAGGCCCGAATATCGGTCTGGTTTCGTCGCTAACGACATATGCCACTCTGAACGAGCACGGCTTTCTTGTTACACCGCGCCGCAAAGTCAAGGACGGAAAGCTCACCGAAGAAGTTGTGCTGTTGTCTGCAGACGATGAGGACAAGAGCTATGTTGCTATGGCGAACACCCCGCTCGAGGAAGACGGAATAACCATAGCAGGAGATTCCTGCCCGACGAGGCACGCCGACGAAATAGTTACTGTGCCTGTCGAAATGGTTGACTATATGGACGTTTCGCCCAGACAGATAGTTTCGCCGTCAACCGCACTGATTCCGTTCCTCGAGCATGACGACGCAAACAGGGCACTCATGGGTTCGAACATGCAGCGTCAGGCAGTTCCGCTTCTCTGTCCTGAAGCTCCGATAGTCGGGACAGGAATTGAGCACAGGATCGCTAAGGATTCAGGGTCGTGCGTAACGGCGAAGGAGTCCGGAACAGTTACATATGTAGATTCCGACAAGATAAAGATAAAGAACAAGAAGGGCAAGGTCCGGACTTATGAGCTGATAAAGTTCAGACGTTCAAACCAGTCAACGCTGATTCACCAGCGTCCTCTTGTCCGTAAAGGCGAAGAAATTGAGCGCGGAGACATTATCGCTGACGGGCAGGCAATCGAGAACGGAGAACTGGCACTTGGCCACAACGTGCTCGTAGCGTTCGTTCCCTGGGAGGGCTATAACTTCGAGGACGCAATTCTTCTCAGCGAAAATCTGGTGAAGGAGGATAAATTCTCGTCGATTCACATTGAGGAGTACGAGATCGAGGCCAGAGAGACGAAGTTAGGCCGCGAAGAAATTACACGCGACATCCCGAACGTAGGCGAGGACATGTTGCGCAATCTCGATGACGACGGAATAATCAGGATAGGCGCAGAAGTTTCTGCAGGGGATATTCTCGTGGGAAAAGTTACGCCCAAAGGAGAATCAGACCAGACCCCCGAAGAAAAACTGCTGCGTGCAATTTTCGGCGAGAAGGCCCGCGAAGTCCGGGATAACTCCCTGAAGTTGCCTAACGGCTCATGGGGAAAAGTAGTTTCCGTTAAGCAGATGAACAGGGAGGATAACCGCGAAGCATTAAGCTCTGGAGTCCTGCGCTCGGTGAAAGTTTACGTTGCACAGCGCAGAAAGATAACTGTCGGCGACAAGATGGCAGGTCGTCACGGCAACAAGGGAGTCGTAAGCCGGATTCTTCCAGTTGAGGATATGCCCTATCTGCCAGACGGGACACCTGTTGACGTTGTGCTTAACCCGTTAGGAGTTCCCAGCCGAATGAATCTCGGCCAAGTTCTGGAGACTATCATGGGATTTGTGGCACTCAATAACGGCTGGCACGTCAGCACTCCGGTTTTCGAGGGAGCGAACGAAAACGAGATATTCGCCGAGATGCGCAAGATAGCCGCCGAAAAATACCCTGCACTGACTGAGGACGGCATGATAACTATCCGTGACGGAAGGACAGGCCGCCCGATGGACAAGAAGGTAACGATCGGGTGCATGTACATGCTGAAACTGAATCACCTCGTTGACGACAAGATACATGCACGTTCAACCGGGCCGTACAGCCTCATCACGCAGCAGCCTTTGGGCGGAAAAGCACAGTTCGGAGGCCAGAGATTCGGCGAAATGGAAGTCTGGGCACTCGAGGGCTACGGTGCGGCGAATGTGCTTCAGGAAATTCTGACGGTGAAGTCCGACGACATAAGAGGCCGCGACAAAACTTACGAGCGCATCGTCAAGGGCCAGAGCCTCGTTAAGCCGGGAGTCCCGGAGAGCTTCAGGGTTTTGGTGAAAGAACTTCAGGGACTGGGTCTTGACGTTGAAGTTACGTTTGATGACGGATCAAGCGGGGATATTCCGATTGACGATGACGATAAGCCCGTGTTCATGGGCAAGCCTTCGGAAATATTCTCTGTGTCGCCCAGAAAACAGCGCAAGAGCAGGGCGAAGCCTCAGCCCGAACCAGAAGTTGAGCCGGAAATTTCCGACATGATGCCGCTTACTGACACGGAAGCATCTGTTCCGCAGGATATAGACATATTCGGCGAGGAAGGCCCCAGCTTAGAGGACTTGATGAAGATGGACGCGGAAGGCATTGTTCCTGAACCCGCAATAGATGGAGAAGGGGAGATATAGACTTGGCCGCAAAAAGAAAGGAAATCACAGGAGTCAGGATAAAGCTCGCGACTCCTGACAGGATACACGCAATAAGCAAAGGCGAAGTTACGAAGCCGGAGACGATAAATTACCGAACGCTCAGGCCGGAAACTGACGGGCTGTTCTGCGAAAAGATATTCGGCCCCACGAGGAGCTACGAGTGCAAGTGCGGAAAGTACAAGAGGAGCGGTCCGAAGTTCAAGGGCGTTGTGTGCGAGCACTGCGGTGTGGAAGTTACGGACAACAGGGTTCGCCGCGAACGCATGGGGCATATCGACTTGGCCGTGCCTGTGGTGCATATCTGGTACTTAAGGGGAATCCCCAGCAGGTTAAGCCTGCTGCTGGGCACAAGTGCAAAGGACCTCGAGAGAGTCATTTATTTTGCGCCTTCACGCAAAGCCGAAAAGGGCTTTAAGGTTACGGAATCGTCAAGGCCCGAGATTATCGCGAAGGGCGACGAAGTTTTCGAGAGCGACCTCAAGATTCACACGCACTATCAGGGAGACGGCTTCCAGTACGAAGAAGCGTTCCAGCTCGAGGGAATCGAGAATGTCCCTGTGGATGTCGGAGATGTTATTACGGCAACGCAAGCGGGAAAATTCCGGACGGATTACGGCAGTGATTCGCTGAGGGTTGAGCCTGCGTTTGTTCTGAGTGAAGCGTCGGAAGAACTGGGACTTGAGGCCGGAGCGTTTGTCCCTGCGTCGAAGGCGGGCGAGAATGACGTTCGCGCGAAAATCGGCAACAACGAAGCGTTCATCGTAACTTTTGCCGCAAAACTGCCCTACAAGAAGGGTGCAGTTCTCTCACGCAGAGAGCTTACGGAATTTGAGGCGAGATTCCCGGGCCGCTTCAGGGTTATGCGCTACGAGAAGAACATAGATGATCCGAGCCACTTAGTGATTGAGCCGGGACGTTCCGGATTTTCACAGGGAGATGTTATCTTCGAACACCAGCAGACATTGTGCAGAATGTATGACCCTGATTTTGAGGCAGGAATAGGTGCTGACGGAGTCCTGGCACTCATCAACAAGCTGGATCTGGACTTGCTCGCTGACAACCTGCGCGAAATGATCGCCGACAAGTCAGGGCAGACCAAACGCAAACTGATAAAGCGTCTGCAGGTAGTCGAGGACTTCAGGAAGGGCAACTCCAAGCCGCAGTCTATGATACTAACGGTGCTTCCGGTTATTCCGCCGGACTTGAGGCCGTTGGTACAGCTTGACGGCGGAAGATTTGCGACAAGCGACCTCAACGACTTATACAGGCGCGTGATTAACCGCAACAACAGGCTCAAGAAATTGCAGGCCCTTAACGCTCCGGAGATAATCATCCGCAACGAAAAGAGAATGCTTCAGGAATGCGTTGATGCCCTAATCGACAACGGACGTGTAGGAAAAGCCGTGCTCGGTGCAGGGAACAGGCCGTTAAAGAGTCTGACGGACTTACTGCGCGGCAAAAAGGGACGCTTCCGCCAGAACTTGCTGGGAAAACGCGTAGACTACTCGGGGCGTTCGGTCATAGTGATCGGGCCTCAGCTTAAGATATATCAGTGCGGACTGCCAAAGCAGATGGCACTTGAGCTGTTCAAGCCGTTCGTGATTCGCAGGCTCGTCGAGGGAGGATTAGCCCCCAACGTCAAGAACGCAAAGCGCAAGATCGAGAAGGGCGGCGGCGAAATCTGGGAGATTCTCGAAAACATCATCAAGGATCACCCCGTAATGCTGAACAGGGCACCGACGCTTCACCGTCTGGGCATTCAGGCGTTCGAGCCGGTGTTAATGGAGGGAAAGGCTATCAGGCTTCACCCGATGGTCTGCACAGCGTTCAACGCTGACTTCGACGGCGACCAGATGGCTGTACACGTGCCTCTCAGCATCGAGGCACAGGCAGAAGCAAGACTGCTGATGCTCTCTGCCAATAACCTGCTCTCTCCTGCGAGCGGAAATCCCGTAGTTACTCCGACACAGGATATAGTTCTGGGAGTGTACTACCTGACGGATATGCGCGAGGGCCTGCCAGGAGACGGTAAGCACTTCCGCGACACAGAGGACGTGCTTTCGGCAATATCTCACGGCACAGTTCACGTGAACGCCAGAATTTGGCTGAAGGAGAACCCCGACGAATGGGGGCATCCCAAAGGCCGCAGGAAGTACATGCTCAACGGTGATATGGTCATTGCGGACAGCTTCGAGGAAGTGCAGGGCGAACCCAGCACGTTATTCTTCGAGACCAGCCCGGGAAGAGTTTTGTTCAACACCAGAATCGCAGCGGTGTTACGCTTCGTGAACGAACAGCTCGGCAAAAAGAAGATAGGCAAGCTATTAGACGACGCTTATGACAAAGTTGACAGGCCCGGTGTTGTTACTATGCTCGACGAGATAAAGTCTCTGGGCTATCACTGGGCGGCACGCAGCGGAATATCCTTCGGAGTTCAGGCAGTGCGCATTCCCGACGAGAAGGCCATAATCACCAATGCAACGCAGGCAGAAGATGACGTTGCGAAGGAAAATTACGAGATGGGACTTCTCACTCACGACGAGTACCTTGACCAGAAGAGCAAGCTGTGGAGTCAGGCTACAAGGGACATTGCCGAAAAGATAAAGGAGCACATGAGCGAGGATAACCCCGTCCGAATGATGGTAGATTCCGGAGCGCGAGGCTCACTTGGCCAGATGGGGCAGATGGCAGGAATACGCGGCCTTATGGCTGACCCGACGGGTAAGACGATTGACTACCCGATTACGGCGAATTTCCGCGAGGGAATGAACATGCTCGAGTACTTCATATCGACTCACGGCGCAAGGAAGGGCCTCGCCGATACAGCACTGCGCACGGCCAAGTCAGGCTACCTCACCAGAAGGCTCGTAGACGTTTCGCAGGACCTGATCATCACTCAGCACGACTGCGGGACAGAGAAGGGAATCTGCATACATCCTCTTCTGAGCGAGGGAAAGGTCATGATTGGAATAGCCGAGAGAATTTCCGGACGCACATCGCTTCATGACATCGAGAAGGACGGAGAAGTTTTCGTGAGGGCCGGTGAAATTATCACTGAGGCAATCGCGAAGAGGATAGAGGCCGCCGGATTCGATGAGGTGTGGGTGAGAAGTCCGCTTGCCTGCGCGCTCAAGAAGGGTGTATGTCAGGTGTGCTATGGTCATGACCTGTCCTCAAGGAAGCTCGTTCCGATAGGTGAGGCAGTCGGAGTAGTTGCGGCCCAGTCAATCGGTGAACCAGGTACCCAGCTCACGATGAGGACGTTCCACACCGGAGGCGTTCGCAGTGCTGAGGACATTACGCAGGGTCTTCCGAGAATCGAGCAGCTCTTCGAGGTAAGGCGGCCGCGCAAGGTCTGTATACTCGCCGGACTGAACGGACACATCAAGGACATAATCACTGAGGGCAAGCGTAAAGTTATCGTTGAGGATGACGAGGGCAACACGATTACGCACGCAATCCCTTCCGGCCAGGAGATAAAGGAAGGTCTCGAGGTAGGAATGGAAGTCGAGAAAATGACCTACCTTACGGAAGGAAGCATTGACCCCCAGCAGCTGCTTGAAGTTGAGGGTATCGACGCTGTGCAGAGGATGCTCGTTGACGAGATTCAGAACGTCTACAACTCGCAGGGTGTCAGCATCAACAACAAGCACATCGAGGTAATCCTGAGGAAAGTTGCTCCGCTCAACAAGGTTAGAGTGATTGAGGAAGGCGACACAGATTTTGTTGCGGGCGATATGGTCTGGGAGGACGAAGTCGAGAACGTCGAATTTAACATCGAAGAGGATAACGAGCGCAGGATTTCCGGAGCAGTTGCGACGCTTAACGGAGATATTCTGCTTGATTCGGACAAGATAGACGAGGAGATGGTAGGCCTGATAGGCCAGCCGCTCACTGAGGAGATAATCCGCAAGATTCTCACGCCCGGAACATCGATAAAGACTCTGACGGTCAGCCATGACGGGCAGGAAGTAGATGTAGTGCTCGGAAAGTCTGCGTTCAGGAAGAGAATGGAAGGCTTGAGGCTTGTGCGTGATGTCAGGACCGACAAGAAATGGAAGATCAAGAAGGGCACAAAGCTGGGCCGTGATGACCTGAAGCGCATAACTTCCGGCGGTCCTATGGTTATTCGTGTCAGGGACAAAGATATTATGCAGCGGGCAATTGGCGTGAAGTGGTCCTCCGAGAATATCATGGTGGGCAGCAAGCGTCTCATGCCGCACGATACTTTGTTCACGCCGCAGTATGTCGAGGACATAACCCAGAGCGGTATTCACGATATATCCGTGTGGTCGAGCGTGGAGCACTTCAACATAGCTGAAGAGATGCGCCGTTTCCTGGCCGACAAGGATTATCTGAACAAGGGGCTTTATGAGGACGGCGAGGACACCGGAAGAGTAGTCGACGACGAAATTATCAATGCCCTTGCTGACGGAACGCTGACCGAGATTGAGATTGAGGACGACGAGGACGGGGTAAAGACCGTAAGGCGTATCGATATGCTGGAGCGTCTTCTGACCAGCAAGCTCAAGAACAAGATTCTGGTGAGCGTTGTATTACCAGAAAATCCCGAAGAAGAATCGGAAGCAGAAATTCAGCAGGAGGCAGAACCGGAAGCCGAGCCTCAGCCCGAGACGGAAGAGCCGGTTACGGAAATTCAGGAGGCAGCACCCGAGACGGAAGAACAGCCTGCAGTTTCGGAGGAAGCAGTGCAGACTGAGGAAGGCCAGCAGGAAATCGGGGAAGAGGAAAAAGTTCCTGAGGAGGAACCGGAGCCTAAATTTTCGGGAGGTCTTGAGCTGAAGGGCAAGGTCATTGATGAGCTTGCGGCACTGAACCCGATAGATGTTTATGTGAGGTCAGCGAGCACAAAACCGGAAGTTATTCACCTGATACGCGATTACACGTTTGTGCAGAAACTGCGCGAATTTCCCGAGTGCAAGCCGTTCATTCACGGCATCACTAAGGCGGCGCTCGCAACGGACAGCTTCCTTAGTGCGGCATCGTTCCAGCAGACCGCGCAGGTACTTGCAGGAGCGGCGGTTAAGGGTGAGCTTGACCCGTTGAGCGGCCTCAAGGAGAACGTCATTATCGGGCACCTGATCCCTGCCGGGACAGGGTCAGAGGCTTTCAGGGGAATAACCTACAAGAATACTGGCAGGCCGAAGCCTAGAGTCTCCCAGCCTGAAACTGAAGGAGCACAGCAGGAACAGCCGAAATTGGCCAGCGAGGATTTATTCACGGCATAAAAAAATACCCTCCCTGTTTTTTGCGGGGAGGGCTTTTTTTGTGTCCTAGTAACGCAGATCGTAGGACGGGTAATATATTCTTTCGTCGTTCAAGTTTCCCTTTTGTGCGAGCAGTGCATCACGTCCGGCGGTTCCCATATCCTGAGCAAGGAGCGAAGTCAGAATGTGAACAGCCAGCATTGAGCCGATAAGGCTGCTGCCGAACATAGGGGAACGATCGCTCACGTAGAAGTTTATGCGCGAGTGCTCACATATCGGAGCGGCCGGGCTGTCGGTTATTGCTGCGATGAAGACATTGCGGGATGCTGCCATTCTGACGGCTTCGGCTACTTCGATTACGTAGCTGGGCAGTTCGCAGACAATTAACATATCATTTTCGCCGATGCTTCTTGCCTGTTCAGTGAGAGATAGTGAACCTCTGCGCATGAGAATGCTTTTCAGGCCAAGCTCCGAGAATCTGGTGTAGAACCATTCAGCTGGTATAGCCGAAATTCCCCAGCCCATGCAGTAAATAGCTTCGGATTCTTGTGCGGCATTGCAGAAATCAGAGATGAACTCGGGATTAAGCGATATGCTGCGATAAGTTTCGTCAATGTTGGCGTGTTCCAGCCTGCAAATTTTGCTGGCCATGTTGGAATCGTCAGCGGAAGTGTTCATAGCTGCGGGTATGACTTGAGCTAGTAATTTGCGCTTGAGAGTATTTTTGAGGTCAGCATAGCCGCTGAAGCCCAGCATTCTGGCGACGCGCACGAGTTGGGCACGGGAAACGCTGAGCCTTTCTGCTGTTTCGCTGATGGAGTGGAACGCAATTTCTGAGGAGTTGCCGAGAATATACTCAGCGACTCTTCTTGTCTTGGCCGGGAACTCGTTAAGGCGGCCGCGTATTTCTTCTTCCAGGTGCCGGGCATCCATAATTAAATCACTGTCCTATTTTTACGCAGCGAACGTAATTTACGCCGCTTCCTCTTGATGAACGCAGAGTGCCTTCGACGTGAACGGGGTCTTTGTCCTTGAGGGACTGCAGGACTGTTTTCTGTTCGTCGTCATAGACGCGCACGACGATGAAGTCGAGGCCGGTTTCGGGGTTGTCCTGCCTGACTGCGAAGCGGATGTATTTGCCTGTAGCGTTTTCGCCTTCGGGCTGAGCTTTGACGAAGTGGACATTTCCGGAGAGCTGGACGGAATTTTCCGGCAGTGCTGGAAGTTCACTGAGGGGTTCTGCTTCGAGGACAGCGAGGTAGAGTTCGCCGCTGCCTTTTGAGGAGCGGAGAGTGCCCTTGATGCGGACTGGGGAATTTTCGGGCAGGGCCTTGAGTGCCTCCTGAAGTTCAGGAAGTGAGGCTCTGGCGTTGAGGAAGTCTTTGCGAGTAGTTCCGTCAGTCCAGGTGTTCTCATGGCGGATTGAGAACGGGAAATAGTTGTTGTCTTTTTTGCGGCTCAGGTGATGTACTAGGCCGGTAATAGTTACAGTATTGATGATGTTCATCGGGTATCACCTCTGTGGAAAAATGTGTAAAAAATTTACGATTGATATTCTACAACTGATAGGTATGGGCTGCCACGTGATAAGCACAGAAAGTTTTGTAAGGTTAATAGTATATAATATCTGCCTGAAATATCCGTACACATTAAGGAGGATGCTTATCAATGCACTATACTCCCCAATATTTCAGGGATAACCTTCCTGCGTGGAAATACAGGAAGGATTTTATCCTTACGAAAATATTTTATCGTCCTGTTTCGTTCTACATCTCTGCTTTCTGTGCAAATCATGGGATACAGGCAAACTCAGTATCAGTGTTTTCGTCGTTTGTGGCGGTCTTGGCATGTTCGATGTTCCTTTTCGCGCGCTATGAACTAAATATACTTGGAGCTGTGCTTGTGTCAGTGTGGGGACTTCTGGACTGCACTGACGGGAATTTAGCGAGGTGTGTGCGCCCCCAGCCGTTTGGTGAATTTGTTGATGCAGAGAGCAGCTATTCCCTCGTATGTTTTCTTGGTGTCTCTCTGGGAATATCAGTATATTTTACTCAGGGGGGGGGGGGTACTAGATTCGCAGGGTAACCCTTGGATGATATTTCTCGGAGCAACAGCCTCCAGCTGTGATACCTTAGTCAGGCTTATCTATCAGAAGTACCAGAACGTAGCAAATGACCTTGCCGCAAAAAATATAATCCCGCCTCATCGCGAAAAAAGAAATGAACATGAATATTCAGGAAGCCTCAGAGTCAAGCTCGAGCAATGGCCTGGTCTGGGAGGAATACTGCCGCCTATGCTGCTTGTATGCGCAGTGCTAAATGCTCTGGATATAGTTATAATTTATATGGCACTGTATTACTGCACAGGAGCCGCAGTATTTATAACTTGGTACACAATCAAGGCGATGCATTTCCGACATCTTCCTATGGAATCCCAGAAATAAGTTTCCGTGAATGCTCATAAAACCATTATATTCATGTGGTGCTATGTGATAAGCACAGAAAAATGTGATAGCATACTATAAAAAAATCAAGACAAATATCGATTAGGGGGGATAAGTGATTGAAGAGCGAAATATCAAGGCTGAACAGGCGGTTCAATTCGTATATGTTCCTGTTTGTGAGCGGATTGTTCATACTTCTAAGTGCCATGCATTACGCCGGGTACAACACGAAATTGCTGCGGGATCTTTGGTCCGTATGTCTGTTCGGAACTGTAGTAATCGTGAACTATACTATGCCTAGAAAGCAGTATTTTAATGCTAAGGCAGTCTATGTTCTGATGCTTGGGCTATTTTCCTGGTTAGCATGGTGTTCGTTTTCGTTTGTCACTAAAATTGTGGGAACTACTGATGCGCGGGCTGCCTATAAGTTGGCTTCGCAAATAGCACTAACATGCATATTTTTCTTCAGCGCAAGAATAATTATTGCTTATGACTTGAAGCTGCATCTTTTAGCTTCTGCTATTCTGCTGTCAGGTTTTGTGATAGTTGTACGTTATGCCATGTATTTTGACGGCCTGAACTTTATGTCGCGTATCGGCTCGCTCCTGATGGCAGGAGGGAGATACAGAAACTCCTACGGATTTGTGCATCCTAATTATACGGGCTTTACCTGTCTTTACTTTATCATCTTCTGCACAATATATAAGGCCGCGTCGGAAGCGTCTGGCGATGGGTCTCATAAATACGGCATAATGTCCCAATATATTCTTGTTGTGTGCGTAATATCATTTTTCATGATGATGTCTACAGGTTCCCGCACGAGCATATCAAGTTTAGTCTTATATTTTATGGTGTATTTTCTTCTGGGCATGTACCGGAAGAATGCCGTTACGGCAAATGCATTACTGATAGTTAGTCTTACACTTGCTGCTTCTTTAATCATGGTTGTGGTCGATTGGTATTTTGTGCTGGTGCAGAGCGGAAGGCTTAATAACTTTATGCCAATGCTTTCGATGCCTGCAGATGAATTGATCACAGGATATGGTTTTATAGATTCTCAGGGCACTACATTTTACGGTTTAGGTTTTTCCTATCTGGATAACATGTACGCAAATATCTTCGCGCGTTCTGGAATAGTTGGCTTCTGTTTGTTCTTCACGCCGTTGATTTTGTCAATGGTAATTTTTTTCCATGATATGCGAAAAATGACTAAGCTGGAGCGTTCAATCGCTGCACTATTTGTTCAAATCATGTATTACTTTCTTTTTGAGAGCAGGGTATATGATTTTACGTGGTTTAGTTTTGTGATCTGGTCAATATCAGTTACGGTTATGAACGAGAGAGTGCAGACAAATAAGGCGAAGGTTTCCTATGCTCGCCTGAAATAGTTATGGGGGG
>JAFSSM010000038.1 GCA_017451025.1 Synergistaceae bacterium
GACCAGACCAGACCAGACCATGACCTGAATTATGGCCTCGCACTTCTGAAAATATGGATGAGCTTCGAGGTAGTGTGCGCTCACTTTTGGCATTCCGCAGACAGAAATTTATGGATACTTAAGCCTTTTTCCGCCGTTGGAGGATGGCCTGTTATGATGTTCATGTTCACGGCGTTTATCTTTTCAGGAAAATACATCATCGGGAAAAATTCACACAAAGTTAATCGAAGGCTTCACAGGCTTGTGATAATGCATGTGCTGTGGACGCTGATATATTTTGCGGTGTTTTCCTGCGAAGCACTGTTCTTTGGAAAAGGGATGTTTGCCGGAAAAAGTGCACGGGACATCGCAATATCATTTGGTGCACAGCTTTTTCTTGGAAGCACTTTCAACGCACCTATGTGGTTTCAGATTAACCTGATAGTGCTCACGTTTTTAGCGGCCTTGACATTCCTCAAACTGCCGGAGAAAATCGCAATTGCCGTTGCTGCTGTGTGCATGATCTTCACTGTCATTGCACAGTACAGCGGCTTGAATTTTTCGTTGTTCGGCGGAATAGAGTATGCGTTCAACAGATACACATTAGGGCGTTTGTGCGAAATGGTGCCTGTTGCAGGAGCAGGGTTATTGTTCGCAAAATTCGGAGTGATGGAGAAAATTTCCAGCCATAAATTTCCAGACTAACACCTGGAGTTTATTGTATGCACATGCTTGCGGCAAGATGTGTCAAGGTTGCCGGAGGCTACCAGGATAGCAATTTCTCGTTCTCCGGATGCCTGGTAATCTTCGGTGTATGTCTTGCTGTGGGGTTTGTTATGTCTTGGATGACGGGTAAGCGCAGAATTTATCTTGCAGGGTAAAAATCATCCCCCGGCCAAGTTCTGACGGGGGATATGTTCATCTATTTGCAGGGGGAATATCCGCAGCTGAAGCAGTATTCGCACCCGGAAATCATCTCTAACGGAGAACCGCATTCAGGACAGATTAACGCCTTATCGTTCCGCCGCGCCGCAACTACTTCACGGTTAATCAGCTTCTCCAGCAGCAACGCTATAGCGTCAGGTACAGACCTCACAACATGATTGTCATCACACTTCAGCATCCAGTATTCTTTGCCGGATAACCCCTTCAGCGTGTCGATAAAGTCCTCAAGGCTGCACCCGGAACGCAGTCCTATCGAGATTACCCGCGACAGTGCCTCAGTCATCGCCTTCATCTCAGACCCGCTCTTCCCCACATTAACGAAAATCTCGAACGGGTCTTTGCCGTCAAGGTTCAGCGTTACGTAAATGCTTCCCCACGGCGTTGTGTCCTTTATGGTCTTGCCGAACATCATCAATCCCGGCCTCGCTTTCACCCGCTGTGCTTTCTGCTCAGGCTCCGGTTCCGGTTCGGCCTCCTCCTTCTTCACCTCGATAGGCTGGAATGAACGGGAACCATCACGGTAAATCGTTATGCCCTTGCACCCCATATCGTAGCAGTCCTGATACACACGCCTCACGTCATCAACTGTTGCGCTGTTCGGCAAATTCACCGTCTTGCTGATTCCGCTGTCCACTATCTGCGCAAAAATTCCCGTAACGTTTACGTGCTGCTGGGTCGTGATGTCGTACGCAGTAACATACTCGGGTGCAGACAGCCTTCCGCCGGAAGCACGGTACTCCTTGCGCTGTTCGTCAGTCAGTAGCTTGTGCCAGAAGTCCCGGTCCTCGAAGCCTGAGCCGTCAGTCTTCATGATTCTCCTGTTCCACGACCACGCAAAATTAGGCTCAATTCCGGAGCTGGCATCCAGAATCATCGAGATTGACCCGGTCGGAGCAATTGAGAGTCTGCGGCTGTTGCGCATATTCCCAGCAAAAATATCCGGCAGAATTTCGCGCACCTCGCCGAAACTGAAACCCTCAAGCGTATTCACCAGAGTAGCAGGTACTATTTTCCTGTCCCTCATGTCCCGAAGCATTGCCGAATATTCCGAGTCGCTCTCCGGGAGTTTTACGCCGTCAAAGAGTTTTCTCACGAGCTCATGTTCAGGGAATGCAGGCTTGCCAGCATCACGAACTACTTCTACTGTCGCGCGAAGAGCAGAACGCGCAAGCTCACCGCCCAATTTCCGGCAGAACGCGTTGAACTCGTCGGAACCGTATGTTATGCCCTGAATTATCGATGCATCAGCGAGGCCCATTATCCCCAGACCGACAGGACGAATTGCCTTTGTGCGCTCGCCTATAACGTCCAGAGGATACGAGCAGGCATCAATCACCAAGTCCAGATAGTACATTGACCTGAAGACCTGTGCACGCAATGCCTCCCAGTCAAAATTTTTGTCCTTGTCCGCAAACATCTCAACGTTGATTGAGCCGAGATTGCAGCTAGTAAAATTCGGGAGGGGCTGTTCTCCGCAGGGGTTCGTCGACTCAATCTCCCACTGTTCGCCCAATTTCAGCAGGTTATCCTGCCGTGCACGGTCAATGAAGAACACTCCGGGGTCTCCGCGCTTCCACGCAGACTCGCAGATATGCTCCATAAGTTCACGTGCCCTGAGCGTCCGCACAACGCTTCCGTCAACACGAGAGTGAAGCTCGAAATTCTCGTCGTTCGCCGCCGCATTCATGAGCTTGTCCGAAATTGCTACGGATATGTTGAAGTAGGAGAGCTTGCCGTCTTCCGTCTTGCAGTCTATGAAGTCAAAGATGTCCGGGTGGTCGTCGAAAAGCATTCCCATCAACGCGGCCCTCCTTTTTCCTCCCTGAACGACAACTGCTCCCATTGTGTTCCAGGTCTCCATGAACGACACAGGACCCGATGCCTTGCCGCCGGTCCCTCCGGCAATCTCTGAGCTGTGCTCCCTCAAGTGCCCGAAGTTTCCGCCGACTCCTCCGCCGAACTTGCTTATGATGCTTGCGTTCTTCACGCTCTCAAAAATTCCCTCGATGCTGTCCGGTACGCTTATCACGAAGCACGCAAATAACTGCTGGTTCTTTGTGCGCGAAGCGTAGAGCTTCTTGTAGTCGTCAAGCGTCATATCCTCCGGAGACTTGTAGATTATCGCCGCCATCTCAGGAATAACTGTAAGACCTGCCGCCGCACTGAACAGGCACGGTGAGTTGAACAGGAATCTCCGGCCAAGAATATCGTCCGCAATATTTTTCTCGAGGGTGCGTATCCATTCGGCATTGTCAGAGTAATTCACCTCTGCACTCGCAATCGTGCGGGCTACCCTTCGCGCAAACTCCTCGAAGTCCTTTTCTTTCCTGACAGAATGCGTCTCAATGTCATATCTGGGCACAAAATATCTCTGCTCTAAAAGCCACACTGCATTATCTGACAGCCGGGATATACCGGAATTTTCCAGTGAACGCGGGTCTATATCTCCCTTGAAGTATTGATGAATGCTCATTTTGTAGTAATCACGTTCCTCCTTCGCAAAAAATATCCCCCGACCTCCGAAAATTAGAGGCCGGAGGACTTTCGTGCTTTATATTTTTCAGGCTTGAGCCTTGCTATTCTGTTTGGTCGCCGCTTTCTGTTGGTGCGGGTGTGTCTGCCTTCTGGAACTCCTGATACACCTTCAGAATTGTTGCGAGCAGTCCCTTTTCAGCGTCAATATCCTTCACGGCAAATTCAGTGTGAATAATTTCCGGACTATCTCCCCACATCGACATTGACGGCAAAGAAAATTCCGAGTGCATTACGTCCTGAACTGCCTTCACGTATTTTCCGTAGCCCATTATCGCGGCTATCGGTGCGAGCGTCGAAAATACTCCGTTCTCGTCGTTGTTGATCCAGTCCTGAATACCAGCAAAGTCTATCCACATTGACGATATAGACTCACGCTCCAATAGCCCGGTTAATGCAGGCTTCAGTTCCGGCTTCTCCGACAGGCTCGCAAGTTCCGCGAAATCTACACCGATAGTTTCGCCCCTCCCCTGTGCAAGGCAGGATATAGGGCTAATTGACGTGTCCAGCTGGTAAATTCCCTCCTGAACCTTCGAGAAATGAGGGGACTTAGTGAGCTTGCCGAACACTTTTTCCGCCGCGCCTTCCTTGCCGGTGAACGACGTGTACAGCGCAGGAATCTTGAACCCCTCGAAAGTTACTGTGCCGTTCACTGCCGCAGAGAACTTTCCGGTGAAGACAGCTTCTGCCTCTTCCTCGCTGATGCCGAAACGTACACGAAGGTTGCGCAGTACGCTCTTCACTATGGGCTTCCAGATTTCATTATCCTTCAAGTCCGCAAAGTTAAGATAGCCTCCCATTGCCGCAAGGGGGCTTGTCTTTCCGCCGATACCTGCCGTGTCGATATTGCCGCCTTTGGTTTTCGCGAGGGTCTCGGTCTGCCTGATAATTACGTCAGCATATTCCTTCTTGAGTGCCTTCGACAAATTCAGGCCCATCGACATAATAAACCTGTCTGCCAGACGGTTGAACGCAAACTCAATTTCGAGGGGCTTATCCATGTACTTGCGGGCATCCAGGTCGTCAAGTTCTCCGTCGTCGTCAAGGTCTGCCGCTGTCTCGTAGTCGGCGTGAATAAACGCAAAATCTTTCTCTGTGAACCTGCGCGTTTTCTTGGCCAGAAGCCTTGTGTCCTCTTCAGAGAGTGCACGCAGAGCAAGGCGTATCTCGTTCAGCGATGAACCGACAATAACCAGATTATCCTTCGCGCTCATGAAAATATCGTTGTTGACCCTGAGGATATTATCCTTGTCGCGCTCAACCTTGATCATCGTTTCGGCTAAGGCTGACGCTGTCTTGTCGCCTAACAGCATTTCCGCAATGTCCGAAGCCGAAGCACTGCCCTCTGCGATTTTTGCGACTATGTCGCTCACCGCAGGACTCACCGTGAACGCCATCTGCAGGAAGGGGAGCTGTGCCTTGAGGTCCTTCCTCGTGATGCCGACGTTCACAGCCATAGAACGCAGGGGCATAAGCTCCGCGAGCCTGCTTGCCAGTTCCGAAGCGAACATTGCCTGAGGAATGGACTTCTTGCCGAATATCAGCGGAACGTACAGCCTTATGTTCTCTGAGGAGAATATCCACTTCAGCAGTCTTGTAGTGTCTTCGAGCCGCAGCACAGTGTAAACAGAATCTTCATGCCGCGAACTCAGGGCATCTTCCGGCTGAAATGCGCAGGCAGTGCCCGTGAAAATGGCTATGCCCAGAAGCGCAAAGGCCAGAACTTTTTTTGCCTTCATGCCTAAACTTACCTCCTTTAAAGCGTAAAAAAGTACCCCCCCGCCTTTTGGGGACAGGAGAGCACTACAAAATTAGCCCTTATAGGCCGTGTAGATCTCCAGGAATGACGCGGGCTTCAGCGATGCTCCGCCCACAAGTGCACCGTCAATATCCGGCATCGAGAGCAGTTCTTTCGCGTTTGAACCCTTGACGCTTCCGCCGTAGAGGATTACTGCGTTCTTCTGGCCGATAAGCTCGCGGCTCCACTTGCAGACTTCTTCGGCCTGATCCGGCGTTGCTGTCTTGCCCGTACCGATTGCCCAGACCGGCTCGTACGCATAAATTATCTTGGCCGTCTCTGCGGGTGTAAGTCCTGCAAGCGCACTCTTGAGCTGGCGTTCCATCACAGTGAACGTGTTGCCGGCCTCCCTCTCCTCGAGAAGTTCTCCGTAGCACAGAACAGGAATCATTCCTGCGTCGAGCACTGCCTTAGTCTTCTTCGCGATAACTTCATCGCTCTCAAGGAAGATGTGCCTTCTCTCGCTGTGGCCAAGAATGATGTGCGTAACGTCGTATTCCTTCAGCATCGGGATCGAGATTTCGCCGGTGAATGCTCCCTTAGGCTCATAGTACACGTTCTGCGCACCGAAAACGATTCCGCACTTCTTCGCGCCCTGAGACAGCGGCCACAGGGACGTGAACGGCGCGAAAATTCCTACTTCGAGGTCGTCTGCCTTCACTGCGTCGTATGCCGCAGGAAACTCCGTGAAGAACTTTTCGGTCTCGCTGTAGGTGTTGTTCATCTTCCAGTTCCCATAGAGATAAATCTTCTTGCTCATGAACATTGCCTCCTAAATCTTGAAGGGTGCCATTCCAGGCAGCTCTTTGCCCTCGCAGAACTCAAGGCTCGCTCCGCCGCCCGTCGACACGTGCGAAACTTTGTCCGCAACCTTGAACTGACGGACTGCACTGGCTGTGTCGCCGCCGCCGATTACTGTTGTAGCTCCCTTTGCTGTGATGGCCGCAACTGCCTCAGCAAGTGCCTTTGTGCCTTCCGCAAATTTCGGGTCCTCAAATACTCCCATAGGCCCGTTCCACAGAACTGACTTCGCTCCGTCAAGCGCGGCGATGAATAATTTGGCGGTCTCCGGCCCGATGTCCAGTCCCATCTTGTCGGCGGGCATTGCGTCGCTGGAAACTGTCTCGAGGTCGTCCGCGTCCATTCCGGAAGCTGCTACGCTGTCAACAGGAAGCAGAATCTTTACACCCATCTCTTTGGCTTTGGCGAGGGTGTCGCGCGCAAAATCAAGCCTCTCCGTGTCGCAAAGGGACTTCCCTATCTCTTTGCCCTGAGCCTTCAGGAACGTATAGGCCATTCCGCCGCCGATAAGGATTGTCGTTGCCTTGTTGAGGAGATTTCCGACGATTGCAATTTTGTCGGAAACTTTTGCTCCGCCGAGAATCAAAACGTAAGGCTTGGCCGGGTTCTCACTGACTGCACCGAGCATATCTCCCTCGCGCATCAATAAGTCTCCCGCAAATGCCGCCTTCACGCACGAAATAACTCCGTTCGTTGAGCAGTCTGCTCTGTGGCTTGCACTGAATGCATCCATCACGAACACGTCAAACGGTGCGGCCATCTTCTTGCTGAACTCCGGATCGTTCTTCTGCTCTTCGGGGTGATAGCGCGAGTTCTCCAGAACAACGATTTCGCCGGGCTTCAGGGCATCCACTGCGGCGGCTACCTTGTCGCCTACGCAGTCATCGACGAATATTACCTTGAGGTTATAGGCTTTCTCGATGTCGGGGACTATCTGCGAGAGCGAGAAGGCGGGGTCTACTTTGCCCTTCGGTCTGCCAAAATGGGAGATTAAGGCAACTTTTGCACCTGCGTCGAGCAATTTCTTGAGGGTGCTTGTATGTGCGAGGATACGGGCATTGTCGGTAACCTTTCCGTTCTTGAAGGGGACGTTGAAGTCTACGCGCATAAGTACTTTTTTGCCTGCAACATCAGCGGGCGTGAAAGTTTTGAGCTTCATGCTGATTTTTCCTCCGTATGAAATTTTTGATTGTCTTCTGAATTTTTGAGATAGGGATATTTTACAGCAAAGTTTGGGGATTTGCGCGGCAAGGTTTGCTATTGAGGCTGCCGTCTAGTATTTCCTTAATTTTCCTCCACATGTAACGCACTGTTGCTTTAGTAACCGGAGAAGTTAGCTTTTTCCCAAGTCCGCCAAGCGATTCTTCAGGGTATTCAAGCCTGAGTTCCGCAAGCTCCCTCAAGTTAGCAGGAAGTGCATCCAGCATTCCCTCAGCAATAATTTTTCGGGCCAGTTCTGCCTGTTCGCCTGCGGCCTTGAGAGTTCGGGCAATATTTGCGCTGTCGTAATTGCTCTCGCGGGTCGCCCTGTTCCTGACTGAACGCATCAATGCCATATTGTCGAAGTCCAGTGCTCCGGCTGGCATTCCCGCATTGCACAGAAAAGTAGTAGCGTCATCGTGGCTCCGAATAGTGAACTCGTGGCGGCGTTCGCTCCAGGATAAACCGGTGAGACCAAGTGCAGAACGTGTTATTGCCGCAGTTTCAGGGTCAGACACTATGAGCGTCAGGTAGTAGCCGGACTTCGGGAAATATAGTCCGCCGGTACTGCCCCATAAGCCTTTGAGCCAATACCATGATGCACGTGGAGTTTTTGGGAGCTTCAGGATTTTTCGGGTACAGATGAACTTGACGGAGGGCCTGTGATTCGGGCGGGTAATCATGGAAATTGGGAGCGGGTGAGTCCGGGCGTATGACGTTAGAGGCCAGAGAGGGAATTTTCCCGGACCTGTGAGTCTTCTTGCGGCACGGAGCCTTGTTGTGGTGAAATTCCTCATGCCAAGCAGAAGGCCGGATACTTCAAGGTCAGCCTGTGTGCGTGACCTTATCGGTGAGGCCAGCCATTCGTCCCAGAGCGAGGCTAAGCGTAAATCCCTGTCCATGTTATTGCATCTTTACCTCTTGCGAATATCCGCAATTAGTTTCAGCCATTTTTCGCGCCACTTCCCGAACGAGAAACCCTCTTTGACTGTCTCGTACCCTTTTGCGGCAAGAGTCCTCCGTAATCCGGCATCACCTATCAGAAGTTCAACAGCATCTTCAAGCTCTGACTGCAGGGGATTTATCAGGAGGCCGTTATAGCCGTCAATAATAATGTTGCTCATTCCTCCAACATTTGAGGCAATTACGGCACATCCTGAGGCCATCGCTTCGAGAAGTGCAAGTGATGTTCCCTCATGGTTGACCGTAGGAACTACAGCTATATCGTGTCTGCTGTGGAACTCTATGCTGTCTTTGGCATCATATGACGTAAACTCCACGTTCGGAAATTTTCCCAGTTTGCCGCGCATGTACTGCTCGTCAGGGCCTTTTCCCGCAACCGTAACCTTTACGTCAGGATGCCTTCCGAGAATTTTTCCCATAGTGTCGGCAAAAAGCCTCGTCCCTCTGTATTCCACAAGCCGGCGGGAAAACACTACGGATATGTTTTTGCCGTCCCTTGAACGCTGAGCTTCAGGAACTTCCGCATAATTCGGAATGCAGTGAATGTTAATGTCTATGCCCTTCACCTGAGTCCTGTACCAGTTGATGAAGTTGTAATCGACGCACACTATTTCCCTGCAGTGCCTGTACCTGTTGAATTTCTTGATTGCACGCAGAAAATTCTTCATCATTGCGGCATAGTTGCCAGCAATTCCGGCCTGCATGTATGACGCTGTGTCCCATGCCACCCCGTGCTGAATCGCTATAGAATGCCTGAATTTGTTATGAGTTATCATGAAGTCTGTCGCGAAAATCAATATATCATTATCGTAATCCGGCCCGCAGGTCTCTATGAAATCGAGAATATCTCCAGGAGACTTAGCTCCCTTTACGCCCTTCACGGTGAAGCCCCTGTAATTCACATCGAAGTCTTCGTCAGAGTATTGGCACACAGTGAATTTTAAGCCGGCCTCCGTGAATATATCTCCCAAGTCGGATATGTATTTCTCAACTCCGCCAATGCAGAGGGCTCCTGATTCATCCAGAAACCTACTGTAAACCACGTATACCCCCCCCCCTAAATGATAGCTTCCAAGCTCAAATATGTGCTTATCCTGATAGCGGGAGCCGTTTAGCAGCACAGCAAATTCCGTCCCGGCTGTCTTGGCCGCAACAAGATACTTGCATTCGGACAGGCATATCATCTTCACAAGATAGTCAAGCCCAAATTTGTACTTGTTCTCCGCAGAAATCTCGTTTGCTATGTAATCCCTTCCGGAATAGTTGTATATCAGATTCTCGTCCGTCGTGTATATCAAGTCCCCGTACCTCTCCCTGAAAAATTTATAGATGTTCCCGTCTTCTGTCGCCAAAAATACCCTGCGCTCTCCGTAACGCTCCAGAAACTCATCAAGTTTTTGCGAGACCTGTTCCGGTGCCGGCGATACAGAATGACCCGCAGGCCTTATCCGCGTATAGTCAGTCCCCCGCACAAGAAGACCTATCATCTCATTAATTCCGTCCTCGATGATTCTTTTGCGGGCTATGTCGTACACATACTGCTTCACCGGAGCATTCTTCAGCATTTCCTGAGTAACATTGCGCTCAAGTTTCGGGGCTGAATATGCCTGAAAGAACTTCCAGCCCGAAAGCATGACGTTCCTGCTGTGATAGACTTCACCGAGCGAAAAACTACAGGGCTGTTCGAAATAATACTCCCATGCGTTGCGCGTGCCGTTTACCGGAAAGTCAACGTTATACTGCGTCCTGTAATGCTCGTAGTCGACAATAGGGATAAATCCGTTCTTGAGCAGAGCGTTAATCTGCACAAGCCTTCCGAGATACAGCGACAATAACCCCTCATCCATACCGCTGCTGCGAATAACATAAAACCTCACTGACGGATTAAGCGGGCCGAATTTCCTGGCCTGCTCCCTCCCGTCCCAGTGGAACAACGCAAAATTTATGTCCGTCGCTATTCCGCGCAATAACCTGTTATGCTGAACAATCAGGCCCAATTTCCGCTTGATAGTTTTGATGCTCATGAAAAACCCCTCCTGAAATATCCGCCTAAAAATTATCCCTCCGGTCAAACTCAAACCAGAGGGATTTTATTGGATGCTTCTACGCAAGAAACTCAAATTTCCTCCTGCTCCTGACTGTTTCCTTAATAGGCGGTGCACTCTCCTGCTCTGCAGGGTGTTGTTCGTCCTTGTGCCCTTCAGAGTACTCGAAGCTGTCCCGAGAATTTCTGCCGCGGCGTTCCTGCTCATCGTTCGTGTCCTTCCGGTGAACACGCTGTGCCTCTGCCGCCGCCGTGCCCGCCTGCACAGTCTGCACAATCCTTATGCCCTCCTGCACAATCTCCTGACGCTGGCCCGTGTCCTGCGCCGCCGCAAGTGCATTCGGTGCATGATGGGCCGCGCTCTCCACGTTCAGGTTCGACATTAACATACTTACCGGCTGTAATGACATGCTTCCTCTAACCTCCTAGCCTTCCCTTGTTGTAGTCAAACGGTTTCAGCACTATTTCACGCTTCTCGTCGTCCGCCACAAACGATGTGAATTTGCACGGCTCATGTACTATGTACTTCAAGCCCCTCACCGAAATTATTACGCCGCCGTAGCACACATCCTTCACCCTCACGATTCCCTTATCCCTTACGAGCGCAAGCTGTTCGTCAAGTGCTTCAAGCTCCTTCTTCATGCCGTCAAGGGCCGCCTGAAGCTGAAACTTCATCTTCGTCAAATTCATCATCATTGCACGCTTGTTGTCGTCTAGCTGGCCGGCACTCTCCATCTTCTTCAGGAGCGCAAGGTTCGGCTCTACTCGTTCCAGGTTATCCTCACAGCGTTTTATCTCCGTCGTGAATATTTTGCGCTTCTCGAGCTGTTCAGGAGGAAGTCCGACTATCACTTCCGTCTTGGTACCCATTTCTGAACCCAGAATATTGCACGCAACCTCAAGTCCTGCCTCAATCCGCCCGCCTGCTATCTGCGAGTGCTTGCCGGAATCCAGAGCAATAACCCCGCGCTGGGCGTAAAGCCTGCTGTGGAGTATCGCGTTCTTCACTAAAATGCTTCCGCCTGCTCTTATCGTCGCCTGCTCACAGAAGCCAAGACTAATATCTCCGTTTGCGCGTATCGTGCCCTTGCCGGTGCCGCGTACTCCTCCCTGAATCACTATTACGCCCTGACTGTCGATGTCCGCTCCCTCAACTGTCCCGTTTATGCTGATATTTCCCTGCGCAACAACGTGAAAACCGTCGCGCACAGAACCGTGTATCTTGACCGCGCCGGTAAAATCTATGCTCCCTACCGCAAAATCTATATCCCTGTGAATGTCCAGCTCCGGCAGTACCACAAGACGGCCCCGCTCGTTCTTGAGCTGGCCTTCCGCCGTCGCCAGAAGCATCAACGGATTCATGTCGTCGCGCTTCAGTCCGTCCCCGAACGAGAACTCCACGTTGCGCACCGGCTTGTACTTCACAACGCCTCCGGTTACATCTACACCGTTCTTGCCGCTCACCAAAGGATGCTTTACCGCAATTTCCTGGCCGGGATGTACGGTAACTATCGTGCTCCTGCTCCAGAAATCTATCTTTTCGTCGTCGCGTACCTCAAAGGGTTTGTCGGGGTCCTTAATCAGCTCGATATATGCGTCCTTGCCCTCTACCGGCGGAATGCCGGAAGCAACGGCTACAGGCTGATTACCCAGCTTGCGCGCAAGAATTGACTCCACTGCGGACTCGTTTATGCCGACTTTCACGTGATTGGCCGCAAGTGCTTTCATCACGTCCTCAACGCCAGGCCAGGGCTTGGTGAAAAACGGAGGCTCTATCGCTACATTCGCCGTCATTTTGTCGCCGGAGATAGTTACGAGAATTTTTGCGTCCTTCTCCAGAGCTGGATTGCGGGGGCATACCCTGCAGGTCTCTCCGTCTGCTACAAATTTGCGCAGTGCCTTGAAGTCATAGCGGAGTATCCCGTATTCCTTCAGGTACGCATAAACATCATTTTCCTTGAAGTCCTTGCTGAAACACGATAAATATATTCCGTCAGGGCGGGCTTCCAGCGAAAATATTTCCTTGTCTATCATAGTTTCACCTCCTGCTTTATGAGGCGTTGAGCTTTTCCTTGAGTATCGCACGGAGCATCGATAAACCCTTGCCGTGAATCTGCGATACCCTGCTCTCGGACACTCCGAGTATTGCGCCTATCTCCTTCAGCGTAAGCCCCTCGTAGTAATACAGGCTCAGCATCTGGCGTTCACGGTCAGGAAGTTCCTGCAGGGCTTCTACAAGCTGCTGCTTGTCGCTCTCGTCGTCAAGACGTTCAACCGCTGTCTCCCTGTCGTCGGCAAGCGTCGCCTCAATGGGAACTTCACCGTCGTCAAGAGGTGCAGTGTCATCCAGCGAAGTGATATAGCCCCTCGATGCAAGCTCCTGTATCTCGTAATATTCGTCAGGGTCAACACCCATTTCCTGGATTATCCATTCGTCACGGAACTCGCCCTTGTCGCGCAAAATCTTTTCCAGAGCACGGTTATACTTCTGGACTTTCTCGCGCCCTGTTCGCGAAAACCAGTCGCATTTCCTCAGCTCATCCAGTATTGCACCGCGTATCCGGGGTATAGCATACGTCTGGAACACAAAGCCTTTAGCAGGGTCGAACTTGTCCACAGCGTCCAGAAGCCCGAACACTCCGAACGACAATATATCCTCGTAGTCCAGGCCTGAGGGCGGAGTTACTGCCATTCTTCCGACAACGTATTTGATTAGCGGCAGGTAGCGCGTTACAAGCTCATCACGGCATTTAACCGCACGGGACGAGTAAAATTCTTCCCATAATGCTCTTTCCTCATCTGTCTTCATTTCGTACAGTATCCCGCCTCCCTGCTCATATCTCCTTCACACCTTTTCCGAGCGTCTTTACCTTCAGCATCCAGCTGCTCGTCGAAAACTCTATCGTCCGTCCCTTGTTGCCGCCGGTGTCCGCCGCCGCCAATGCTATACCCATACTTCGGAGCCTGAGCATCGTTTCGCTTACGTTCTTTGCACCGACGGTCAAAAAGTCTGCGGACATCCCGGGAAGCGAGAACATCTGCGCTCCTCCGGCTATTTTTGCGCGTATCCTGTTCTTGACAGCACCGAGCCTCAACATATCGTCAATTATTCTGGGGACTGCGGTATCGGCAAACTTTCCGACCTTCTCAGAGCCCATAAGCCCCCTGCTGTTGGGGAGCATAATATGAGCCATTCCTGCAACCTTTGCCGCAGTGTCATAGACCACAAGACCGATGCATGACCCAAGACCAAGCGTAATCAGCCTGGCGGGAGCGCGTATAACCATGAGGTCAGCCATGCCCAAGACTATACTGTTTTCAGCCATTACATCACCTTCAGCTTTCTCAGGAGCAATTCGAGAGCGTCGGGGTCCGGTATCAGGATTATGTGGCCTGAGATTTTGCGGCCTTCCTCCAGACCCTCAACGCTAAGTTCCGTGTTCACGAGCAGGGCGGTTTCCCCCATCTGCCCGTAAATGGAGGCAACTACATCAAGAATAGAACTCAGCATGTCATGCGCTACTCCCGGGACGCTGATTTGATGCTGAGTGCCCAATAACATGTTTATTGCGTTCAGGAATGAGCTCAGCACGATATTGCCTGCCTCACTAAGGGCACTGTCGGTCATTTCCTGAGGAATTTCGCCGACAGGAATGAACGTCCCGAACTGTTGTTTAAGGAGGAGTTCGACCATGAGCCTTGCGTCTTCCTCATTCTGGATGAATATCAGGGAGCACTGGAAGCCGCCGAGCGAGCGCACGAACACGGCACCGACGATCTGCATCGGGTTTCCGTAGTGTTCACCCAAGTCATAAATCGAGACCAATTCGGTTTTGGGAACGGTCATCTGGATTTTGCGGGACAGGAGGCCGGAGAGGGCGGTAGCGGCATTGCCTGTCCCGATATTGCCGACTTCGCGGATGGTGTCGAGCTGCAGAGAGTTGAACGATTCCATGTCAGACATTGTGTGCCTCATCATCAATTTTTGGTGGAGTAGAAGGAGGCGACATCGAGGATGAGTGCAACGTTGCCGTCGCCGAGAATTGTGCCGCCGGTGATGCCGTCAATTTTGGAGAGGAAGCGGCCGAGAGATTTGATGACGATTTCCTGCTGGCCGATTAATTGGGAGACGATGAAGCCGATTTTGTTTTTGCCGATTTTGACGACGACGACGGGGTATTCGTCTTTGTCGCGTTCGATTCCGGAGGTTCCGAGGATGTCGCCGAGGATGTTGAGGGAGAGAACTTCGCCGCGGAGGAGGGTGGTAGGTTCGCCGTGAACAGTTTTGATGTTTTCTTTGCGGACCATTATGGTTTCCTCGACGTTTTCGAGGGAGATAGCGTAAGTTTCGTTGCCGACTTTGATTAGGAGGGAGAGGACGATTGCGAGGGTGAGGGGGAGGCGGATGTATACGTTGGTGCCTTCGTTCTTTTTGGATGTGAGGTCGAATTGTCCGCCGAGGGCTTCGACTTTGGTTTTGACGGCGTCCATTCCCACGCCGCGGCCGGATAAGTCGGTGATCTGCTTCGCCATGCTGAAGCCCGGAAGCAACACTATCTGCGTAGCTTCCTCGTCGCTCATTATTGCGGCCCTGTCCTCAGTGAGTATCCCGCGCTCAATGGCTTTCTGCTTCACCTTTTCGGGGTCAATTCCTGCACCGTCATCACTGACCTCGATAACGACTCCGCTTCCTTCCTGGTACGCGGCTATTTTGAGAATACCCTTCTCCGGTTTTCCGAGTGCCTTGCGTTCGTCGGGGTGCTCGATGCCGTGATCCATTGAGTTACGGATTAAGTGCACCATCGGGTCGCCAATCTCGTCGATCACTGTACGGTCAAGTTCGGTATCCTCACCCTCAAGCACAAGCTCGACGTTTTTGTTGAGTGTCTTGCACAAATCGCGGATAAGTCTCGGGAATCTGTCGAACGTGAAGCTCACAGGCACCATGCGCAATTTCGTTACGAGCTCCTGAATGTCGCCGGAAATTCTCCCTAACTGCGAAAGTGTCTCGTCGAACTGCCTGAGCCTTGCTTCCTGAACCAGACGCTCAATTCTTGCACGTGAAATAACCAGCTCACCGACAAGGTTCATCAGCTTATCGAGACGGCCAATATCGACTCTGACGGTCTGGCTGGATTTCTTCGCACCTTCCTTTTTGGCGGGAGCTGCTGATGACGCGGCGGGGCGGGCAGGTGCGCTTGCTGCTGGTGCCGGTGCCGCCTCCTGCTGTGCAGGTTCAGGTGTTGGCGCGGCCTCCTGCTGTACGGGTGCCGGAGCCGGTGCCGCCTCAGCACTTACTTCCTCAACGTCTGCAGTCTGAACGTCGCCTATCTTCTCGAGTGCAGTCTTGACCTCTTCGGCTGAAGCAGGGGTCGCAACGTAAATCGTGAACTCAAACTCGAACTCCTCACGCTCGAGTGCATCAGTAGGAGGCTCTGCCCGGAAAATCTCGCCCATTTCCTCGAGCCTGTTGACGACCATGTAGGCACGTGCGGCCTTGAGCAGGCAGCTCTGGCTCAGCGTAATGTGTACGCAATAAGCGTTTGAGCCTTCATCGTTGGCTTTCTTGGCCCACTCTGCGTCCTGCGAGGATACTCCGCCTGCTGCGGCCGGAGCAGCTTCTGCCTGTGCAGGAGCACTTTCTGCGGGCATAGGGGCCTTGTTGCGGAGCTGGGCTACCATCTCGCTAACGTCGATATGCGCGTCATTTCCGCCGCCGCGTATCGAGTCAGCCATAGCCTGCAGGTTGTCCAGACCAGTGAACAGAAGGTTCATGTCCGCTTCTGTGAGCGGACGAGTGCCCTTGCGTGCTTCATCGAGCCTGTCCTCCATTGCGTGGGTCAGTCCCATCATCTGGGTGAACCCCATCGTTCCGGCCATTCCCTTTAGCGTATGAGCGGCCCTGAATATCTCGTTGATAACGTCCATATCAACCATGTCCTTCTCCAGCGCAAGAAGAAGGTCATCAAGTCTCTGTAAATTGTCGTCAGTTTCGTCGAGGAACGCCCCCAAGTACTGACTCATATCCATATCTGACAAAGTATGTATTCCCCCTTACAGTATTTATTACTTCACCAGCCTGACCATTGCGTCAGGTATTTCGTTCAGCGGCAGAACTTCGTCAACTATCCCGGCATCAACCGCGGATTTCGGCATACCGTAGACCACACATGTCTTCTGACTCTCCGCCAATACATATGCTCCCCTCCTCTTCAGCGCTTCCGCTCCGTCCGTTCCGTCCCTCCCCATCCCCGTGAGTATTACCGCTAAAACATTTCCGCCGTATTCGTCAGCAATAGACAGGAACATTACGTTCGCCGCAGGCTTCACCGATAACACAGGAGGTGCATCACTCAAGCCGCAAACTGCTACACCGTTCCGCCTCCTCACCACTAGATGACTTCCGCCCGGCGCAATTACCACCCTCCCAGGCTTCAGGGTCAGTCCGTCAAATCCCTCCACAACTTCAACCGCCGATGACCCGTTCAGCCTCCGCGCAAATGACCCCGTGAACTCCTTCGGCATGTGCTGCGTTATCACTATCGGCACAGGAAATTTCTTCGGCAGTTTCGGGATAAGCTCGCTCAACGCCATTGGCCCGCCCGTTGAACTGGCTATCGCCACAATGTCGCGCCTGCCCGTCATGTTCACCGGAGGAGTCATTCTCCGGAAATCCGGTGCATGCGGCAAAGTGTGCACGGCGGCCGGGAAAATTCCCGCCTTCGTCCTCAGTTTCGCAGTGCTCGCCGCTATAACCTTGTCGATAAGTTCCTGCCCTATCGTCTTGATGTTCAGCGAGATTGAGCCTGACGGTTTGCCGATAAAGTCAACGCATCCCAGTGCTAAAGCCTTTAACGTGGTCTCCGCCCCTTCCTGTGTCATTGAGCTTACCATGATTACAGGAAGAGGATTCGTCCTCATGATTTCCTCCAGCGCATGAAGTCCGTCCATGTTCGGCATCTCCACGTCCATTGTTACCAGATCGGGCTTCAAGGTCTGGATTTGCGCGAGTGCGTCCCTGCCGTCTCTGGCTGTACCCGCAACTTCAATGCGCGGGTCTCCCCTGAGGATGTCGCTTATGAACTGCCGCATCAATGCACTATCGTCTACTACTAGTACCCTGATTTTTCCGCTTTTTGCCGGGCTGGGTATCATGCTGTTCTCCTTTCTGCTTAATGTGTATGTGATTACGTAATTATAGCGTTTATTTCTTGTCGTTGAACAGAGTCTTGGCCAGCCGCCGGAAGAATGATCTCACTGTTCCTTCCTGCGTCTCTATGACTGCTTCGCGCTTGATGTTCGCGCCTTCGCATATCCTCAGCAATTCTCCGGCCAAGTTCCTGACGCATATACTGGCGTTCGAATCCGGGTTAGTCCTGTAGAAAATTTTGCGGGCCTTAACGCTTCGTTCCAGAGCTTCATCCTTGAGCACATAGCCCAGATAAACCGGAGCATTCCCCAAAAACTGCATAGAGGCCAGGCGTATACGGTCAGCTACTTCTGCGGCTTCGCGGCTCGAGTTCGCCATGTTCACCACAAGCATCAATCCTGTTGCGACACCCTCTACGCTCTCCCACGCGGCGGCACCAAGAGACTTTATCACACCGTAAGCGTCGCGAATACTCGTAGGTTCCGGAGTGGTTACCAGTATTGTCATCTCTGAGGCATAGGCGAAAGACAGAACTCCCTTGTGGATTCCTGCACCTGCGTCCATGATGAGATAGTCAGAGAGCGATTCCAGCCCTGACATTGCCTCGAACAGACGCTCCATGTCGTTATCATCCAGGTCTGCAATTTCCTTGAGACCAACTCCTCCGGGCAATAATGCTACTGCTCCGTTCTGGCTTGTAGCTCTCTGCGAAGTCCTGAAGTGCACCAGAATTTCGCTCAGGCTGCGCGAACCGTCAATCAGGTGCGCAATATTATACCTTGCATTGTTCACGCCGCAGAGTATATCGAGATTTGCCATGCCCAAGTCGGCATCTATCAGGACGACTCTCTTGCCGAAATCTGCCAGCGCAAATGACAGGGCCGCCGCTATGTTGCTCTTGCCTACTCCTCCTTTGCCGCTGAGTATTGAGAGGGTGTGAAGCCTCTGCGGAGGAGTGTTTGTCTGATTTTTCTGCTTGTTATCTTGTACCATACGCCTTAATTCTCCAGCCTGGTCGGGATTGTAATCATATCTTGGCATCTCTAACGCTTTCGTTCATCTTCAGTCTTCATCAGGAAGTCAGCTATTCTAGTTCCTGTTGCCGTCTCTATATCTTTTGGCACATTCTGGCCGACCGTCAGGAATGACACCGGACAGCCCATTACCTGCTGAATGTTGAAGATAGACCCGTAACTCACAGTTTCGTCCAGCTTAGTGAACAGCAGGTGCGACACCGGAATATTCGGAATGTGTTCAACAACGTCGAGCATGTCCTTGTACTTCATGTTAGCCGAGAGCACGAGGTGAACAGCGTCCGGCGTGAAAGCGCTGTAGAGGTTCTCGAACAGCTCCATGTTCTTCTTGTCGCGCTGGGACCTTCCCGCTGTATCCAGAAGGACAATCTCTGCGTTGTCGTGTTCTTCGACTACGTTCGGGATAGTGCTTATGTCAAAGATTATCTCAATAGGAACGCCCAGAATCTTTGCGTAAGTTTTGAGCTGTTCAACCGCCGCAATTCTGTACGTGTCGCTTGTCAGCAATAACACTTTCTTGTGTTCCCAAAGTGCTTTAATCGCCGCGAGCTTGGCTATAGTTGTGGTCTTGCCGACACCTGTCGGGCCAAGAAGCATAACTTTGCGTCCTCCTGCCGCGTCGCCGCCGTTGTCGCCCGAACACTCAATCTGATTAGCCAGCCATTTTGTGAAGGGCAGTTTTTTGTTCCTGTCCTTTTTTGCGGCTATCGAGTAATCGGCCAGCAATTTGCGAATATATTTTTCGTCAACGTCCGAAGCCCTGAGCCTGCCCTCAACTCCGGAATCTTCCTGTGATAGCTGCGGCATAGCCTGGAATTGAGCGGGAGCGGCCCTCTGCTGGACAGCAGCAGAGACTCCGTTCTCGACGGCGGTGATTCTCTGCAGTAAAACGTCTATTCTGTCAGCGAGTGCGCCTACCTGGTCCCTGAGCATCTTAGCGTCGTTGTCAGTCATTGCCGGAGCCGGAGCGGGTGCATGCGGCTGAACTTGTACAGGTGCGGGCTGTGGCGGAGGGACAGGAGCCGGGCGTGTGGTCAATCCGTAAGCATTCCTGAGGCCTTCGGGTGAAATCTGGATATTCTCGGTCTGCGGAAGCCTGTACCCCTCTTCGCCCAAAGGTGCAGGAACATCTTGCGGCGATGAAGCCGAAAGATTACCTGAACGCTCCTTGAACTCCATCAATTTCTGGAACGCTATAAGGTTCTCGCGCCTTGTGTCCTCGTCCATTGTTGAGGCTGATGAAGTCAGGGTTGCCTGTCGCGGCTTGGGCTGAGGCTTAGTGTCGTCCTCCTCAAGAATTCCTGCCGTAACCTTCAGCACGGAACGCTTGAACATCCCGAGGACTCCGCCTTCCTTTATCATCTGTGTCGAGAGAATCACTGCGTCTCTGCCCAGACGTTCGGCGGCCAGCCTGAGAGCTTCAGCGTCGTCTTTTGCCGTAAAAGTTATCTGGTTAGTTACACGCATGTTACAGCACCGTACTTTTTGGCGGCATCGTACAGGAGGGCATCATAGCCAGATGTTTCGGTCCTGTGCGAATACCTGTCAGCCGCGTTTGCGAGCAGAGTATCACGCCCTGAATTTGTGCGCGAATACATCTCCGCAGAGTTAGCGAGCAAGTTATCCCTAACCCCTACCCCCTGCCCCCTAACCCCTATTCCTGCTAGCAAAGCGTCAAATTTTCCAGGAGCTTCATTGCTGAGAGCTTCTGCCGTCCTAGAATACCTGTATATCACTTCATCATAGTAGTTATTGTTTATACGCATAATTATTCCACCATCCCGACAGTCTTTATCTGGACACCGCGAGTTATTTCGTTGTACGACACAACAAAGATATTCGCGATTGAGCCTTCGATTAATCTGCGGACGATAAGCCTAACGTCCGGGTGAACAAGCAGAACAGGAGGCAGACCCTTAGCGATCATTTCCTCCATAGCGCGGGAAATTGCCGCAATCATCTTCTGTACTTCGCGCGGGTCAAGGTTTAATTGCCATCCCCTCGCCAAATCTCCGTCAACTCCTGCTGTAATCTTCTGCTCCCAGTTCGGCGAAAGCGTGGCCGCAGTGATTATCCCGTCCGGCCCCTGAATTTTCAGGGAGATTAGGCGGGAGAGTGCTTCTCTTGCGCGTTCGGTGAGGAAGTCGACGCTTCTGGACATCTTTCCGTAATCAGCGAGTGCCTCGAAAATAGTAACAAGGTCTCTTATCGGAATTTGTTCACGGATGAGATTCTGAAGCACCTTCTGAATTTCTCCAAGAGACAGCGACGCAAGCAAGTCATTCACGACCGCCGGAGAATTTTCCTTCACCATATCTGTGAGCTTCTGCACTTCCTGGCGTGTAAGGAGTTCCGCACCGTTCTTCCTGATGACTTCGCTCAAGTGAGTTGCAAGGACCGACGGAGCATCCACAACCGTATAGCCCATAGCTTCGGCTTTATCCCTCAAGTCGGGCGAAATCCACAGTGCCGGTAGTCCGAACGCCGGTTCTTTCGTCGGAACACCTATAAGTTCTTCTGCGACCGCTCCAGTGTTCATTGCGAGGTAGTGGTCAGGCAATAACTCACCTCTTCCGGCTTCAGCACCCTTGACGCGCAAAATGTATTCCGTAGGTTTAATCTGTATGTTATCCCTAATTCTTATTGGCGGCACAACTATTCCCATCTCGAGGGCCATCTGCTTCCTGATTGTGCCTATCCTGTCGAGCATGTCGCCTCCCTGTCCCGGGTCAATCAGCGGGATAATCGCGTAACCTATTTCCGCCTCCATCGGTTCAACGGTGAGCAGCTTCATCACGTCCTCAGGAGATACCGGCTCAGCCTTCGGGGCTTCTCCCTGTGCCTGGCCTGCGGGTGCTCCAGGTGCTCCTGGTGCTCCGGCCTGAGGTGCACCTCCAGCCTGAGGCGCGGACAGTCCTGCTTCTTCGGCGGAAATTGCCTGTACTGCCGCTTCTCTGCTTACAGTGTAGCCAAGTGCTCCCATAAGCATTGAGAGGCCGACGAACGGAACTGTAGGCAGTCCTGGAATAAGTCCGAGAGAAAGAAGCATACCCGACGCAATATAAAGCGGTCTCGGATAGCGTGTGAAGGAGTTAATCAGGTCGGGGCCAAGCTCAGAACTTGCCGCCGCTCTCGTAACGATTACGCCCATAGCTGTAGACATGAGCAGTGCGGGAATCTGTCCGACCAGGCCGTCGCCGACAGTGAGGAGGCTGTAATGTCCTGCCGCCTGTGCCGCGTCCATTCCCCTCATGAATATTCCGATTGAGAGGCCGCCGATTATGTTTATCGTCGTGATGATGAGGCCGGCGATTGCGTCGCCCTTCACGAATTTGCTGGCACCATCCATTGCTCCGTAAAAGTCGGCTTCACGCTGTATGTCCTGCCTTCTCTGTTTTGCGCCCTGCTCGTCGATAAGGCCGGAGTTGAGGTCTGCGTCGATTGACATCTGTTTTCCTGGCATAGCGTCGAGTGTGAAACGCGCGGCAACTTCTGCGACACGTTCAGCACCCTTAGTGATAACCAGCATCTGAATGATGACGAGAATCAGGAACATGATAATTCCGACTACATAATTTCCGCCGACGACAAAATTCCCGAAGGCGTTAATCAGTTCTCCGGCGTTGCCGTAAAGCAGAATCAGCCTCGTGGTCGAGACGTTGAGGGAGAGGCGGAACAGCGTCGAGATGAGCAGCAATGTCGGGAATATAGACAAGTCTAACGCCCGCTTGACGTAGAACGTAACGAGCAGGGTAACTACCCCGAGAGTAATGTTCATAGCGAGGAGCATATCGATTAGCCAAGTAGGGAGAGGTACGACCATCATAATGATGATGAGCACCATCAACAGAGCCACGCCGATATCGGAATAGCTCTGCACCTTTTTGCGCATACCTGGTACGGCAGCGGCGGCGGCATCCGGCAAAGTGAACCTCATCCCCGTTCTGAGTAAAAATTGTTAGTGGAAAATCAGCCTTGTATTTTACACGAAAAGCAGGAAAACGGAAAACTATACTATAATTCACAGACCAAAAGACAAAATAGGAGGCGTAATCATGAAGCCTAAGTATTTAGCAAAGCTGTTTGTTATGGTGCTGACGTGTGCCCTGACGCTGGGAGTGTCTGCGAAGTCCGATGAAGTCTCACGCATGGGAATTTTTGTGAGCAATTTCACCGAAGCAGGCCTGTACCAGTTTGACCTGGAGGAAGACGGAGACCCGGACTTAGCGCATTTCGGTGACCCAGCATTCACGGACGAGCTAATCAAGTTCGGTATAACCCACAACGTCATCAACAATCCCAAGTCCACAATCAAGACCTGCCGCGACAAGACCTGCGAATACGGCAAGCACATAATCTCCGGCCAGTCAGTAGCGGCGAGCGTCCGGAAATATTTTGACCTGCCCCTCAAGAATCAGAGCATCGAGGATTCATCGCAGGAAGTGTATTACGACGGCAGGAACTACCACATCAATGCTCCTGACTGGAGGCCCGAAACGGTGTACTACGCTGAAGTTCAGGAGGTCTCACGCCGGCGCGGAGTAATCACCATGAGCGGCGAACTCTACAATCTGCGCAACAAGAAGGATCGTCCCGCGACGTTCACTGCCACAGCCAAGCCGCACGAATGGAACGGTAAAGACACGTGGGCGATATTGTCGCTCAATGTTGACTGGAAATAGGCTGGCATAATGTGATAGACTGTGCAGAATTTTTTGACGATAGGAGATTTTAGCGGAAATGAATTATGTAGAAGTAAGTGTATTCATAATTTATCTGTTGTTCATGCTCTCAATAGGAGTATGGTTTTTTGTGAAGGAGAAGCAGCAGACGGAGAAGGGTTATTTCTTGGGCGACCGGAAGATGGGTCCTTGGGTAGCGGCACTTTCCGCCGGAGCAAGCGACATGAGCGCGTGGGTGTTAATGGGACTGCCCACATCAATATACGCTCTCGGGCTTGGCCAGGTCTGGATAGCTGTCGGTCTCGCAGTGGGCTACTCGCTGAGCTGGATATTCGAGGCTGGCAGGCTCCGCGCATTCTCGATAGCGGCGAACGACTCAATCACTGTCCCTCAGTACCTCACGAACAGATTCCTATCTGAGTCCAAGACATTGCAGATAATTTCTGCGGCAGTGTTCCTCATAGCATACACTATCTATTCTGCGTCGAGCATCAAGGCCTGCGGAACTCTCTTCAATACGGTAACGGGCCTTGACACGACAACGGCAATGTACATAGCTGCGGCAATAGTGATAAGCTACACATTCTTGGGAGGGTTCAGCGCGGTATCATGGACGGACTTCTTTCAGGGGATGTTAGTTCTTGCGGCAATGCTGATTGTCCCTATCGTTGCGGCCTCCATGCTTGAACCAGGAGCTTCTGCCTCAATCGACACTCCGAACTACTGGAATGTGTTTTCTTCGTGGCAGGATGTAGTATCAGGTTTCGGCTGGGGCTTGGGCTATTTTGGAATGCCTCACATAATAATCCGCTTTATGTCAATCAACTCACAGCAGGAGCTTCGCAAGTCGGCCAAGATAGGCATAACATGGACGCTGATAATTCTGAGCTTTGCAGTAATTGTCGGAGTTGTGGGGCGTATGTTCATCGGCTTTGACGAGGGAGTAAATACCAACTCTCTTGTGTTTGTTGTGATGACGAGAAGGATATTCCACGCTGTGGTCTCCGGTATATTGCTGTCGGCGATTCTTGCGGCGGCAATGAGCACTGCGGACAGCCAGTTATTGGCGGCGGCGAGTGCATTTGCGTCGGATGTGTACGGGCCGGTTATTCGCGGAGGCAAGGCCCAGAATCACGAGATGCTCTGGGCGGGTCGTTATGTGGTGTTAATCATTTCTGGGGTTGCGCTCTACATAGCTTCGCGTCCTGATGCGGGGTCAATAATGTCTCTTGTGTCGAACGCTTGGGGAGTTTTTGGAGCGGCATTTGGTCCTGCAATACTGTTAAGCCTGTTCTGGAAGAGGTGTACTTACGCCGGAGCGGCCTGCGGAATTTTCAGCGGAGCAATTGTTGATATACTTTGGTTGTCGTACATGGCGGACACAGGAATCTACGAGATAATTCCGGGATTTTTTGCGGGGCTTGTTGTTGCGGTGATAGTGTCATTGCTGACTCCGAAGCCTTCAGCAAAAGTTGAAGAGTTATTTGACCGTGCTGTTAGGATGTCGGCAGAATAATTGAGTTTGGTGTAAATCTGCCTCCCTGAAAACTCGGGGAGGTATTTTTTTGAGTTTTTGAGGAGCAAGCCTTCGAGCCGGAGAGGACAAAAAAAAATAACCTCCCAATTCTTTAGGGAGGCTTGTTGTGTTATGCGTTCATTGCTTTGAGACTGCGGGCCATAAGTTCCTTGCGGCGTGCGGCAGTGTTCTTATGCATTACACCCTTAACTACTGCCTTGTCGATTACGCTCTGTGCCCTGTCGAAAACTTTGCGGGCAGCTTCTTTGTCTCCGGCTTCTGCGGCCTTAAGTACACTTTTTACGGCAGTCTTGCACATCGATGTCCAGTGCTTATTATAGAGCCTGTTGCGCTCGGCAGTCTTTACTCGCTTCTCTGCTGACTTCTTATTTGGCATAAACTTTCTCTCCTGAATGATTATGTGATGGTGCCGGAGGGGAGACTCGAACTCCCACAGAGTTGCCCCCGGCGGATTTTGAGTCCGCTGCGTCTACCATTCCGCCACTCCGGCTTTTAATGACACTGCATAAAATACACTCCGTTTAAATTTTTGTCAAACCCTTTAACGTTTGCGGAAAAAGCCTATTAGTGCGAGAAGGAAATCTGTCTTTGAGTGCTTAGTGCGCAGGCATTGCTCAACAGCATACAGATGCCAGTTGTCGCAAATCACTTCGTCAAATGGATTCTCACGGAAATATTATGACACAAATTTTTCGAGGTTATCGGGTTCGGTTAAGATTATGTCCTGGTGCGAGTAGACAACATACCTCAGGGTATCCTGAAAGTCAGCGTACATTCTTTCATTGTTGTAACAGCATACTATAGTAACGTAACACATAAAAATCATCACCCCTTCATGTATTGCCATTCATGCCGTTATCCTTCAGGAATTTCACGACATTCCTGACTTCCTGCGATATTCCCCGCCTCGTTACGAATAATGCATCAGGCGTATCCACTATCACCAAATCATTCACTCCCTTCAAGACCGCCAGCCTTCCCCGCGAATGCACAAGGCAGTTCTCACTGTCGAGCAATACCCCTTCACCGACAACTACATTTCTGTGCTCGTCCTGTTCAAGAACATCATCATGTATGGCATCCCACGACCCTACGTCAGACCATCCGGAATTTACCAGAGGCACAACCGCTACACGCCCTGCCCTCTCCATCACGGCAACGTCAAACGCAATGTTCTTGATGTGCTCGAACTCCTTGCGCACACTCTTCTTCGCCGCCAGCGCATAAAGCTCCAAATCCGTGCGTTCAAGCTCCGCGTAAAGACACTTGGGCGTGAAGATGAATATTCCTCCGTTCCAGAAGTATGAACCCGAACGCAAATATTCCTGTGCTGTCCTGAGGTCGGGCTTCTCAACAAAACGTTCCGCCTCAAAATATCCGCCGTCAATTTCCCGCCCTTGACGGATATACCCGAAGCCGGTATCAGGTCTCGTCGGAGCAATCCCCAGCGTCGCAATATACCCGTCCTGAGCCGCCCTGACCGCAGCCTTCAGTGCCGACGCAAATATCTTGTTGTCCCTGATAAACGCATCGCTAGGTGCAACGATCATCACGTCGTCTTCACTAGCACCGCGTTCAAGCAGTTCTTCAACCGCAAGCAGAATCGCCGGAGCTGTTCCCCTCGCGCAAGGCTCCTCAATGATGAACCCTTCCGGAAGATTATCAGCTCCGAAAATTTCGACCGACTGCACCAAAACCTGCTCATGCCATTTCGCGCCTGATATTACCCTCAGAAATTCCAGAGGCACAACATTAAGCATACGAAGTTCCGTCGTCTGAAGAAGGGTACGCTCGCCGTGAAGCACAAGAAACTGTTTCGGGAAATTCTCGCGCGACAACGGCCATAACCTAGTACCGCTGCCGCCGCTGAGAATCATTGCGTAAATGCTCATAGGTTGTTCACCTGCGAAATAGTGCCCAGTTTGAGCATCTGGGTTATGCTCGTCGAGAGAAGCGGTATCGGATCAACGAACTGCCCCCCCAGAATCAGGCTGTAGTGCAGGTGAGGCCCTGTAACTCTTCCTGTTGCTCCGGACTTGGCCACAACCTGACCCTTCACAACCTTATCGCCCTTCTTTACGTCTATCTCGCTCAAGTGGAAGAACGCTGTGATAACTCCATTTCCCGAATCAATGTAGACACTCCCTCCAGCATAATAGTGGAAGCCCGTCAAAACCACTGTACCGGCGAACGGTGCACGTACCTTTGTCCCGGTTACTGCCCTGATGTCCGCTCCGTTATGGCCTGCTCTGGGCTGTCCGTTGTAGACGCGGCTCTTTCCGTACTGGCTCGTCAGCGTAATGTTGGTCAGCGGCGGCTGAGGAGGGGTCGTCCAGCGTCTTTGTGATGTCATTGTGCGGAGGGCAGTTCCGACAAGTTTTGACTCGTTGCGTATACGCTGAAGCTCTTTCTTGGGCGGGTTGACCATCTTGGGATTGACGGTGAGATTTTCCTTCGGGTACTCGTGAGTCCTGAGAAGAATATTCCCTGAAGCCTTGTACTTCTTGCCGCCCTGCACAAACTCAAATAGTATCTGGTAAGTTCCCGGCTTGACGTTGCGGACATCAGAACCGAGCAGTCCATAGGAGATTTTTCCGGCTCCACCCTGCTCGACGTTGAGGTTGATGCTGCGGTTCATCCAAGTTACGACGGGGTTCGAGTAGTCGGCAGTAGATGTAATCGACACAGCGAAAGCCTGTCCGATGTCCCAGCTTGTCGGGAAATTCACCCAGGCAGAGGCGAATGATGCTGAAGGACTCAGCAGGACTAACAGCAATAACAGCAGAAATTTTCTTGTGCGCAATTCTTTCACTCCTGATTCAGATTATCTATAAGTTTAACGAGAAGCCCTGCAAGTTTTCCTGAAGACTCCTCCATTTTGTCGAACACTTCTTGGGCGGTAAGCGTATGGTCCGGGTCAATTCCTGCGGCCATGTTCGCGACGCACGACAGGCACGCACAGCGCAGGCCCATAGCGTTGGCGGTAATTATCTCTGGGACTGTGGACATACCGGCCAAGTCCGCACCGAGCAGTCCTGCCATTCTGACCTCAGCAGGTGTCTCGAAGGACGGTCCCATGAACGCGGCATAGACTCCGGTCTTCAGGCCAAGAGGCTCGTAAATTTTTGGGTTGTACGCTCTGGACATGTCGGGAAAGCGGGTATTCCAGCGTGAGTCGTTCGGACCTCGTAAAGGATTTGCGCCCATGAGGTTAATGTGGTCTTTCACGGCGATAATCTCTCCAGGCAAGAAGGAAGTGTTAATTGCTCCTGCGGCATTTGTGGCGATGTACTCGCTGACTCCGAGCATTCCGAGTATTCTCACGGGGAAAACTACTTCCTGCATTGAGTAGCCCTCGTAGTAATGGACTCTGCCCTGCAGGAGGATAACCGGGCGGCCTGAAATTCTGCCGAGAATAATTTTGCCGGAATGTCCTGGTGCAGTTGAGGCCGGCCATTTTGGGACATCGTGAACGTCAATTATTTTGGGAGATTCTATTATGTTTGCGATGTCTCCAAGCCCTGAGCCTGCGACTATTGCAGTTTTCGGCTGAGCAGCTGAGAACTTGTGTATGTAGTTCACTGCAGCGATAGCATCTTCGTAATTATGGTTTGACATGAATCGTGAATCACCTTCCTGTTTAATGAATGGATTGGAGTATTCTAGCATAAGGGGTTATCGGCTGAATGCATGATACAATTACTGAAATTTTCGCGAATTTTTGAGGAGGAAATTATGACGGCGAAACAGGAACGAGCTGTAGAGCTTAAGAATCGTACAGGGGATGCACACTATAACTGCGCACAGGCGGTTGCGTGCGTATTCAGCGAGGAGACAGGTGTTGACGAGGAGACATTGAAGAAGCTCGGTGCAGGATTTGGTCTCGGAATGGGATTAATGGAGGCGACGTGCGGTGCATTGTGCGGTGCGCAGATGGTGCTGGGACTGATGAAGTATCAGGGTCATCCGGTCAGGAAGGATGCGGCGGCACTGTATCAGGCATTCACGGAGGAGTGTGGAGCGTCAATCTGCAAGGAGCTGAAGGGAGTCGGGACAGGGAAGGTATTATGCTCATGTGATGACTGTGTGAGGAATGCGGTGAAGATTCTCGAGGAGACTATGTTTTGAGTGATGGAGCAGCTCCTGAAGTATCGGGGGCTGTATTTTTGCGTGAAGTGTATGCTAGAATGTTAAGCAGAATAGATTTCAGAAAGGAGCTTGACAGAGTAATAATGACTGAGTATAATTGCCAGTCCAGTCCAGTCC
>JAFSSM010000039.1 GCA_017451025.1 Synergistaceae bacterium
ACCCCGATTATTCGCGGCTCAGCACTCGAAGTCCTCGAGAAGGGCACAGGCAAGAGGGACGACCCCGTCTGCAAGTGCATCTATGACCTTATGGATGCTTGCGACACCTTCATTCCTGAGCCTGTCCGCGAGATCGATAAGCCGTTCCTTATGCCCATCGAGGACGTGTTCACGATTTCCGGACGCGGCACAGTCGTTACCGGCAGAGTCGAGCGCGGCATAATCAAGGCCGGCGAGCCCGTCGAGATCGTCGGAATGGTCAGAGACACGCAGAAGACCGTAGCAACATCGCTCGAAATGTTCAGAAAGATTCTTGATGACGCAGAGGCAGGAGACAACGTAGGCGTACTTCTTCGCGGCATCGACAAGACCGACGTACAGCGCGGCCAGGTTCTGGCCAAGCCCGGCACCGTTACGCCTCACACGAAGTTCAAGAGCGAGGTCTACGTCCTCAAGAAGGAGGAAGGCGGCCGTCATACACCGTTCTTCGCGGGCTACAAGCCTCAGTTCTACTTCAGGACGACCGACGTTACCGGCAACATCAAGCTGCCTGAGGGTGTCGAAATGGTCATGCCTGGCGACAACGCAACGTTTGAGGTTGAGCTGATTGTGCCGATAGCGATGGAAGAGGGCCTTCGTTTCGCAGTACGTGAAGGCGGCCACACGGTCGGTGCAGGTGTTGTAACGCAGATTATCGAGTAAGGCGGAAAAATGGCACGCAAAATCCGCATTAGACTAAAGTCGTTTGACCACAGGGTGCTTGATACATCGGCGGCTCAGATTGCGGAGACAGCCCAGTCCACAGGTGCGAGGGTTTCAGGGCCGATACCGCTTCCTACAGAGGTAGGGAGGATAACGATCCTGAAGTCCCCTCACAAGGACAAGGATGCCCGCGAGCAGTTCGAGATGCGCACGCACAAGAGGCTGATAGATATTATCGACCCCACACAGAAGACTATGGATGCCTTGATGCAGCTTAATCTCGCATCAGGTGTAGACATACAGATAAAGTTCTAAATAAGGAGACACATTAACTATGTCAATTGGGATTCTGGGGAAGAAGCTCGGAATGACACAGATATACGACTCCGAAGGACAGGCCGTAGCAGTTACGGTCGTCCTTGCGGGGCCGTGTTCTGTGGTAGCTCTGAGAACCCCTGAACAGAACGGTTATTCTGCCGTTCTTCTCGGCTTCGGTGCTGTCAAGGCACATAAGCTGTCCAAACCGCAAAGGGTAATGTTCGAGAAGCTGAAGCTCGAACCGAAGAGGACACTTCGAGAATTCAGGCTTGATGACGTGAAAGGCTACGAAGTCGGCCAGGAGATTAAGGCAGATCTTTTCGCAGAGGGCGAGAAGGTCAACGTAAAGGGCATCTCCAAAGGTAAGGGCTTCGCCGGTGTAATGAAGCGTCATCATTTCGGAGGCCAGCAGTTCAGTCATGGTACATCGGTCGAACACAGGCACGGAGGCTCAAGCGGAGCAATTTCGTATCCCGGCAGAGTGTTTCCCGGCAAGAGAATGCCCGGACACATGGGAAGCGAAAAAGTTACGGTGAAGAACCTTACGGTGATGGCCGTTGACGTTGAGAATAATCTTGTTCTGTTGAAAGGTGCAGTACCAGGCGCGAAAAACAGCCTGCTTGCCCTCTACAAGAAAGCATAAGGAGGGAAAGAGATACTATGCCGTTCGTAAAAGTATACGAGTTCGACGGTACGAGAGCCGGAGAAATGGAAATACCTGCGGAGATTTTCGATGTTCCTGCGAACATGGCCGCGATACATCAGGTAGTAGTTGCGCATCTGGCGAATTGCCGTCAGGGCACAGCGAGCACAAAGACGCGCGGAGATGTCAGCGGCGGAGGCAAAAAGCCGTGGAGGCAGAAGCACACAGGCCGCGCCCGTCAGGGAAGCACAAGGTCGCCGATCTGGGTGCACGGCGGAGTCGCACATGGCCCGCATCCTCGTGATTATCACCAGAAGGTCAACAGGAAGGTACGTCAGCTTGCGTTGAAGTGCGTATTGTCCGACAAGGTACGCGAGGAGCTTATGGCAGTAGTGAAGGGTTTTGACGCAATCGAGAAGCCGTCAACTAAGGCCATTAAGAATCTCATCACGGCACTGGGCTTCGGCAAGACGTTAGTTATCTACAGCGGAAATGCCTTCAACGTCAGCAAGTCAGTTAGCAACCTGCCTGATGCCAAGTGCATAAATGTCGCGAGCATCAACGTTTACGACATCCTTAACGCGAAGAACTTAATCGTAACGCCTGAAGTTGTCGCAAAAATTGAGGAGGTATATTCGAAATGAATTTAACTGCTCATGACATAATAATTCGTCCGATTATCACGGAGAAGTCAAGCTCATTGATGGCACTGAACAAGTACACATTCGAGGTGCACAAGAGCGCGAACAAGATACAGATTCGCCAGGCCGTCGAAGAAGTCTTCAACGTCAAGGTAGACGGAGTGAACACGATTAACGTGAAGGGCAAGCTGCGCCGTCGCGGAATGACGAAGGGATATACGCGTTCGTGGAAGAAAGCGATAGTGTCCCTGAAGCCCGACCAGCATATAGAGTTCTTCGAGGGTGCCTCGATTTAACACAGGAGATTTAGCGATATGTCAATCAAACAGTTCAAGCCGTATACGCCAGCCCGCCGCCACATGAGCATTCAGGGCCGCGAGGATATTACGGCAGACAAACCGGAACGCTCATTAGTAGTTCAGCTCCGCAAGCATGGAGGCCGCAACAACACAGGCCGTATAACCATGCGCCATATTGGAGGCGGACACAGGAGAGCGTACAGGATTATAGATTTCAAGCGCGAGAAGCTGGGCATACCCGGCAAGGTTGCTACGATTGAGTACGATCCCAACCGCAACGCCAGAATAGCGTTAATCAACTACGCTGACGGCGAGAAGAGATATATCATTCTGCCGAAGGGCCTTAACGTAGGCGACACGATTTATTCCGGCCCGGACAGCGACATTACGCCCGGCAACGCGTTAAAGCTGAAGGATATTCCCGTAGGTACGGTGATTCACAACATAGAGATGGAGCCGGGATGCGGCGCAAAGCTCGTAAGGTCAGCCGGAACGAGCGCACAGCTCATATCCAAAGAGGGCAAGTATGCATATATCAGGATGCCCAGCGGTGAGTTAAGGCTTATCCTGCTTGAGTGCATGGCCACAATCGGGCAGGTTGGCAATGAAGATTACGACAACATTTCGCTCGGCAAGGCAGGCAAAACCCGCTGGAAGGGCAGAAGGCCAAGCGTTCGCGGAATGGTAATGAACCCAGTAGACCACCCGATGGGCGGCGGTGAAGGCAAGAGCAAGTCCAACAAGCACCCCGTCTCGCCTTGGGGAACTCCTGCGAAGGGTTACAGGACTCGCAAGAGGAAGCCTTCCGATAAGCTGATTATCCGCAGGCGTTACGCGAAGTAAAGGAGCTGAAGAATAAATGCGCTCGACTAAGAAAGGGCCTTTTGTTGAACAGAGGCTCCTCAAGAGAATAGAAGATATGAACGTTTCCGGCAGCAAGAAGGTAGTAAAGACCTGGTCGAGGCGTTCAACGGTAGTGCCGCAGATGATCGGCCACACGATAGCCGTGCACAACGGGAAGATGCACCTGCCTGTGTACATCAGCGAGAACATGGTGGGACATAAGCTCGGAGAGTTTGCACCGACCCGCAGATTCGGCCATCACGCCGGGCAGGACAAGAAGAAGTAGGTAAATAGTCATGCCAGAAATCAAGACAGCAACAGCTAAGACCCTCAACGCGAGGATTTCGCCGTATAAAGTGCGTCAGGTGCTTGAACTTATACGCGGCAAAACAGCGGAGAAGGCCGTAGTAATACTCAAATTCAGCGACAAGAAGGCAGCACGCTTAATATTGAAGGTGCTGAACAGTGCTATGGCGAACGCGGAGCATAATTACGGAATGGATCTCGACAAACTTTATGTGCATGAGGCATGGGCGGATCACGGTCCTATGATGAAGAGGTTCAGGCCTGTATCAATGGGCAGAGCACATCCGTATGTTCACAGGACATCGCACATAACGATAAAGCTCGGCGAACGTCAGCAGGAGGCAAAGAAATAAATGGGACAGAAAGTTCACCCAGTAGGCTACCGTCTCGGAGTGTCCAGCGAATGGCAGTCGAGGTGGTATGCCGACAAGAAGAATTACGCGAAGAAGCTTCATGAAGACCTGAAGCTGCGCAAATACATCATGAAGAAGTGGGAAGGAGCAGGCATCTCACGCATAGAGATTGAACGCGTCGGGCCTGTAGTCCGTTTCACGATTCATACGGCTCGTCCCGGCGTGGTGATCGGCAAGGGCGGCAACGAGATTCAGAACATCAAGAATGAGCTTCAGGCCATCACTGGCGGCAAAGTCATGGTGAATGTTCACGAGATCAAGAATCCTGACGTTGAGGCACAGCTTGTTGCGGAGAACATAGCCAGCTCGCTTGAGCGCAGGGTGTCCTTCAGGAGAGCCATGAAGCAGGCAATTTTCCGTGCGACTAAGGCCGGAGTGAAGGGCATCAAGGCACAGGTAGCCGGCCGTCTCGGCGGAGCAGAAATCGCCCGCACAGAGTGGTACAACGAGGGCCAGCTTCCGCTTTCGACGATACGTGCAGACATAGATTACGGGTTCTCAGAGGCCGTAACGATGTACGGAGTAATCGGCTGCAAGGTCTGGATTTACAGAGACCGCAAGAACGAGAAGGCACAAGCTCCTGCACGTCCGGCACGCAACAGGCCGGCTAAAAGCTAAAGGGGGGCGTAATCACTATGTTAATGCCGAGCAGAGTAAAGTATCGCAAATCCCATAGATCGCCCCTTCGCGGAATTTCTAAGGGCGGCACGGAAATAGCCTTCGGAGATTACGGAATACAGGCTCTTGAGAACGTGTGGCTTACAGCCCGCCAGATTGAGGCAACGCGTGTAGCGATCTCCCGTAAGATGAAGAAGGGCGGCAAGATATGGATACGCATTTTCCCGGACAGACCCTACACCAAGAAGCCCCTTGAGACTCGTATGGGAAAAGGTAAGGGCGCACCGGAGTTCTGGGTAGCCGCAGTGAAGAGAGGCCGCGTACTGTTTGAGTTCTCTGGAATAAGCGAGGACTTGGCACAGGAAGCCTTCAGGACAGCCAGCCATAAGCTGCCCGTAAAGGTTCGCATGGTACGCAGCGGAGGGAGTGATTAGCCTGATGGACGCGAGCGTAAAGCCGGCGAAGCTGAGAGAACTGACCAGCGAAGAGATAGCCGGAAAGATTAAGGAATATAAGACAGAATTATTCAATCTGCGTTTTCAGAATGCTGTCGGGCACTTGAAGAATACCAGCCGTATCCGTGAGGTCAAAAAGACAATCGCACGGCTGTTGACGATAGCGACTGAGAAGGCAGTTGCAGAAAAGGAAGCAGACAATGCCTAGCAAAGTAAGAACGGGAATAGTCGTCAGCAACAAGATGGACAAGACGATAATCGTCCGAGTTGAGAGGATGGCCGAGCACCCGCTGTACGGAAAGAGAATCAAGCGCGCAAAGAAGTACGTAGCCCACGATGCGGAGAACACCTGCAGAATGGGAGATGAAGTGCGTATCCGTGAGACACGTCCTCTCAGCAAGACCAAACGCTGGGAATTGGTGGAGGTTACGCGCCGTGCACCTGTATTCGGTGAAGCAGAGACACTAGAGGCAGTAAGCGAGGAGGCCGGAGAGTAAATGATTCAGCTAACAACAGTGCTTAACGTCGCTGATAATTCCGGCGCAAGGAAGTTGTTCTGCATACAGGTAATGGGCGGGAGCAAGAGGCGTTACGGCACGATAGGCGACGTAATTGTTGCGTCAGTGCGTGAGGCTATACCGAACAGCAACATTCCGAAGGGAAGCGTTGTTAAGGCCGTGATAGTCCGCACAAAGAAGGAAGTCCGCCGCCGTGATGGTACGTATGTACGTTTCGACGACAATGCGGCAGTCCTGATTGACGCGAACGGTGAGCCGAGAGGTACGCGTATTTTCGGGCCTGTAGGCCGTGAGCTTAGGGCGAAGAAGTACATGCGCATATTGTCGCTTGCTCCTGAAGTGGTATAGGAGATTTTGACCATGACAGTAAGACTCAAGAAGAATGACCGCGTGAAAGTCATCACCGGCAAGGACAAAGGCAAGGAAGGCAAGATTATTCGCCGCATACCCGAGCGCGACCTTGTAGTAGTTGAGGGCGTAAATGTGGTATCGCGTCACGTCAGGCCCTCGCAGACCAATCCGCAGTCAGGGATAATCAAGCAGGAAGCTCCGATTTATGCGAGCAAAGTTATGCTTGTGTGCCCGCAGTGCGGAAAGGCTACGCGTGTAGGATCGTCATTCCTGGAGAATGGCAAGAAAGTCCGCGTGTGCAAGAAGTGCGGAGAAATAATAGATCGCGGAGGACTTTAAGCCATGACACCGAGAATGCTGGAAAAGTACAAGAATGAAGTGGCACCTGCGCTTCAGCGTGAGTTCGGCTATAAGAACGTAATGCAGCTGCCAAAAATCGAGAAGGTAGTTGTGAATATCGGAGTAGGCGACGCGAAGCTGGACATCAAATTTATGGATGCCGCAATCGCAGAGCTGAGGGCTATAACCGGACAGGCACCCCTGCTGAAACGTGCGAAGAAGTCAATTGCAGGCTTCAAGGTCAGGCAGAACATGCCTGTAGCATGTGCGGTAACGCTCAGGGGCGCAAAAATGTGGGAGTTCCTCGACAGGCTGGTATCACTTGCCCTGCCGTCAATAAAGGACTTTCAGGGTATCTCACGCAAGGGTTTTGACGGGCGCGGAAACTTTAACTTAGGTCTCCGCGAGCAGTTGATTTTCCCTGAGATAAGCTACGATAAAGTTATCAGGTCACGCGGTATGAACGTCTCGATCGTAACGACAGCCAAGACTGATGAAGAAGCCTTTTCGCTGTTGAAGGGACTCGGAATGCCGTTCAGGACAGGTAATCAGGGGGCATAAGTAAAAATATGGCACGTAAAGCATTAAAGAATAAGGCAAAGCTCACCCCCAAATTCAGCACCAGACAGCACAACAGATGCCCGTTATGCGGACGCATTCACGGCTACATCAGGATGTTCGACATGTGCAGGTGCTGTTTCAGGAAAATGGCGCGCGAGGGGTTATTCCCGGGCGTGGCCAAGTCGAGCTGGTAAGGGGGCGCATTTAAGTTGTACGTAAACGACCCTGTAGCAGATATGCTGACGAGAATCCGCAATGCGAATATGATTTACGCAGAGAGCGTTGATGTTCCGTCCAGCAAGATGAAGTTAGCCCTTGCACGCATTCTCAAGGACGAGGGTTACATAAAGAATTTCAGAATGATAACTGATCCTGACAAGCCCTATGCGGAAATAAGAATTTACCTGTCATACGGCGCGAACAGGGAGAGAGTCATTCAGGGACTTCGCAGAATCAGCAAGCCCGGCAGAAGAATTTATGTCGGAAGCGACAAGCTCCCCGTAGTAATGGGCGGACTTGGCCTTGCGATTCTCTCAACGTCGAAAGGACTGAAGACCGGTTCAGAGGCTCACAAGCTGGGTCTTGGCGGAGAAGTCCTGTGCTACGTCTGGTAGGAGGTAAGTATTCATGTCTCGTATTGGACGCAAAGCAGTAGAGATCGCGAAGGGCGCGAGCGTTGAGCTTAAGGGCAACGATATAGTTGTGAAAGGCCCGAAGGGAGAGCTTCACGCCCAGCTTATGCCCGGAATCACTTTAGCGATTGAGGGCGGGCAGGTAAAGGTAGACCGCACCAACGAGGAGAAGCAGACCAGAGCGTGGCACGGAATGACCAGAGCGTTAATCGCGAACATGGTTACCGGAGTTACTACGGGCTTCTCGAAGACGATGGAGATCGTCGGAGTAGGCTGGAGAGCGGCGTTGCAGGGAAAGAAGCTCGTGATGAATCTGGGCTATTCGCACCCGATAGAGTTCACTCCTCCTGCAGGAATAGAGATCGTTGTTGAGAACCCGATTAAGTTCCACGTTAGGGGTATCGACAAGGAATTAGTGGGACAGACATGCGCCCTTATCAGGGAGTTCAGACCGCCGGAGCCTTATCACGGAAAGGGTATCAAGTTCGAGAATGAGCAAATTCTCCGCAAGGCCGGCAAGACAGGGGCGAAGTAAATCATGAAGAAGAGAAGCAGAAACGATATGCGCGTAATCAGGCATGAACGCCTCCGCAGGACGCTTTCGGGAACAGCTGAGAAGCCGCGTCTGTGCGTGTTCAGGAGCCTGAAGAATATTTACGTTCAGGTAGTCGACGACGAGAAAGGCCACACGCTGGTGAGCGCGTCAACTCTTGAGAAGGCATTACAGCCGGAGCTGAAGGGGCACTGCAACATCGAGGCCGCAAAGGTAATCGGAAAGACTATAGCTGAACGTGCAAAGGCTAAAGGTATCAATGCAGTAGTGTTTGATCGCGGAGGTCATGCCTATCACGGTAAGGTAATGGCACTAGCAGATGCCGCAAGAGAAGGAGGCTTAAGTTTCTAAATGCCAAGAAGAAATGAGACGGAGGCCGTAGAGTTTCAGGAGCGCGTAGTAGCCATCAACAGGGTTAGCAAGGTTGTCAAGGGCGGGAAGAGATTCCGTTTTGCAGTTCTTGTAGTTGTTGGTGATGGCATTTCGCAGGTCGGAACAGGAATCGGCAAGGCAAAGGAAATCGCTGAAGCAGTCCGCAAAGGCATCGAGAAGGCCAAGAAGGAAATGGTAACAGTCCGCCACGCAGACAACACGATACCGCATCCGGTAGTCGGTGAGTTCGGAGCGGCGAGGGTACTCCTCAAGCCCGCACCCGAAGGAACCGGAGTTATTGCCGGCGGAGTTGTCCGCGCGATTATGGAGCTTGGCGGCGTAAAGGACGTTGTTACGAAAGTTACCGGAAGAACGTCAAATGCAATCAACGTTGCACACGCTACGCTTGAGGCCATAAAGATAACGAGGACTGAGGCAGAAATAATGAAGCTCAGGGGACTTGCAGGCGAGACCGCCGAAGAAGCGCAGGAGAGTGATTCACATGGCGAAGATTAGGGCAAAGTGGGTCAAAAGCGCAATAAGTTTCCCTGAGAGGCAGAAGCGGACGATAAAAGCTCTCGGCTTCAAGAAGCTGAACTCTGAGGTTGAGCATGAGGACACTCCGCAGATACGCGGAATGATTGAGCATGTCCGCCACCTTGTGAAATGGGAGGTAGTCGAATAATGATTACGTTGCAGGATTTGCACCCCGCTGAAGGTTCGACTCACAAGAACAAGAGGCTTGGACAGGGTCCCGGAAGCGGAAAGGGCAAGACCGCCGGAAAAGGGCACAAGGGCGACAAGTCGAGGACTGGCGGCGGAGTCAGGCCCGGATTTGAGGGAGGCCAGATGCCCCTGACCAGAAGGACACCGAAGCGCGGGTTCAACAACTACCGTTTCGCAAAGGTATTCCAGACGGTTAATCTTGGTACGCTCGACAAGAAGTTTGACGCTGGCGCGGAAGTCGACGCAGAAGCCCTCTTCAACGCAAGAGTAATCCGCAAGAAGGATGTACCCGTGAAGATTCTTGCTGACGGTGAGCTGAACAAGGCTCTCAAGATCAAGGCGGGAGCATTCAGCGCAGAGGCCGTGAAGAAGATTGAAGCGGCTGGCGGTACACATGAGGTAGCCTGATGTTCGGGTCTCTTGGAGATATTTTCAGGCTGCCCGACCTGAAACGCAGAATATTCTTCACGCTGTTCATACTGTTTATCTTCAGGCTTGGGGCATATATCCCAAGTCCTGGAGTTGACCGTGCGGCGATGGCAAATCTTTTTGCTTCAGGCGGCGGCATAATGGATTTCCTTAACCTGTTTTCGGGCGGAGCTTTGAGCAGGTTCGGAATATTCTCGTTGGGAGTTGCGCCATATATCAACTCGAGCATCGTCATGCAGCTTCTGGTAGTAATCTTCCCGTATCTGGAGAAGCTCCAGAAAGATTCTGCTGACGGCCACAAAAAAATTACTCAGTGGACGCGCTACGGTGCTGTGCTGTTCGCAGTCGTTCAGGCAATAGGTATGACGGCATGGCTTGGCAATCTGGGCATAATGCAGGGCGGATTCTTTGACTGGCTGCTGGTTGTGATTACGCTGGTTGCCGGTTCGGTCGCTGTTATGTGGCTGGGCGAAGAGCTGACGGATCACGGCATCGGAAACGGAATATCCCTGCTGATTTTCGCGGGCATAGTCGCAAGAATCCCTGAGGCAATCCTCCAGACCTGGAGCATGGTGCGCTTGGGGTCATTGAGCGTTATCGGGCTGCTGCTCGGAATCGTGCTGATGGTGGTAGTCGTTGCGGGCTGTATCCTGCTTCAGGAAGGGCAGAGGCGGCTTCCGGTTCAGTACGCAAAGCGCGTCGTCGGCAACAAGATTTACGGCGGGCAGAGCACGTTTATTCCGCTGAAGGTCAATCAGGCAGGAGTTATCCCGATAATTTTTGCCAGCTCACTGCTGATTTTCCCCTACACGATCGCTAATTACTTCAGTGAAAGTTCGGTCGGGCGGTTCTTCAGTACGATATTTGCCCCGAACAGCTTTATATATCTTGTGCTCTACGTTGCCCTGATAATATTTTTCTCGTACTTCTACACGGCAGTAGTCTTCAACCCTACGGACATTGCCAACAACATGAAGAAGTACGGCGGTTTTATTTTGGGCATCAGGCCCGGACAGCCCACGTCGGATTACATCACCCGCGTAATGGAGCGTATAACTCTCGGCGGAGCGGTGTTCCTCGCGGCTGTTGCGTTAATCCCTAATGTCATGTCGTCCGTTTTGAGGGTCAACAGCTTCTACTTCGGAGGTACTGCGGTGCTGATCGTTGTAGGCGTTGCGATGGACACGATTAACCAGATTGAGGCACAGCTTCTTATGCGCCACTATGACGGAATAATCAGGAAGTCCGGCGGCGGAAAAGGACTGCTGAGGGGTTAATTATGAAGTTAGTATTATTAGGTGCGCCTGGGGCCGGAAAAGGTACTCAGGCTGTATTCTTGAAAGACAGGCACGGATTAGCCCATATATCTACCGGCGATATTCTCAGGCAGAACATCAAGGACGGAACGCAGTTAGGTCTTGAGGCCAAGAAGTTCATGGACGCAGGGCAGTTAGTCCCTGATGAAGTCGTGATGAACATGATGAAGGAGAAGCTCGCCTCACTTCCGGAAGGTCAGGGCTTTATGCTCGACGGCTTCCCGAGAACTGTAAAGCAGGCAGAGTTCCTCGAGGGCATCACCAAACTTGACGGCGTAATACTCTTCAAGGTCAGCGATGACGACATCGTGAAGAGGCTCATGAACCGTGCAGTTTGCCGTTCCTGCGGCGGCATCACGACGTGGGACAACGACAAGTGCCCTTCGTGCGGCGGAGAACTCTACAGGAGAGCCGACGACAACGAGGAGACCATCAGGAGCCGCCTCAAGGTGTTTCACGAACAGACTGAAGCCCTAATCGAGTTCTACCGTGCCAGGAAAATGCTGCTTGAAGTAGACGCTACGGGAATGCCTGAAGAAATATTCATGCGTGTGCTTGAACTGCTGAAGTCATGATTACTCTCAAGAAACGCGAAGAAATCGAGCTTATGAGAATTGCAGGGCGGGTAACGGCGGAAGTGCTGGAAATTATGCGCGAAGCCGTCCGCCCTGGCATTTCGACAGGTGAGCTTGACTGTCTGGCCGAAGAACACATACGCGCGAACAACGGAATACCCGCGTTCAAGAATTACCGGCCTGCGTCTAACATGACACCCTTTCCCGGAACGATATGCGCCTCAATTAATGACGAGGTAGTTCACGGGATTCCTAAGCAGAGCAGGATTCTCGAAGAGGGAGACATAATCAGCGTGGATGTCGGTGCATATGTCAACGGCTGGTGCGGAGATGCGGCCTGCACTTACCCCGTCGGAACGATAAGCCCTGAACGGATGGCACTGCTCAAAGCAACTGAAGAGTCCCTCAACCGTGCGATAGCGGCGGCAATTGCCGGAAACACTCTTGGAGACATCGGCCAAGCAGTGGAAAGCTATGTTGTTCCTCTGGGCTACGGAGTGGTCAGGGATTACACGGGACACGGCATCGGCAAAAAGATGCACGAAGCTCCGCAGATTCCCAATTACGGGAAGGCCGGACAGGGAATGACGCTGAAGGCCGGAATGACTATCGCGATTGAGCCGATGATTACGGCCAGAGGCGAGGCAGTCAGGACGGGAAGCAACGGCTGGACAGTTCTCACTGTTGACGGTTCGGACGCGGCACACTTTGAGCGGACGGTCGCAATTCTTGAGGACGGTCCGGAGGTTATGACGAAGTGGCAGAGTTTTCTTTAGCTTTAGCTCTGGGCCAAATCGTAACTTCACGGCAGGGCAAAGATGCAGGTATGCTTTACGTGGTGAGCGGCGTTGACGACAAGGGCAGGGTAAAAGTAATTCGGCCTCCTAAGTTCAACACGACGCACCCCAAGAGCAAGAACATGAAGCATCTTCAGCCGACAAACAGGCGCGCAGACGAATTGATAGCAATCATAGAGGCAGGTCAAGACATTGACGCGGGATATTTTCACAGGAGCGTAGGGGATTAATGGCAAATTCCGGCAAAGAGGACGTAATCGAGGTTAAGGGCATAATTTCAGAGCCGCTGCCCAACGCAATGTTCAGGGTTGAACTTGAGAACGGGCATAGAGTTCTGGCACATGTCAGCGGAAAAATGAGGATGCACTTCATCAGGATACTTCCGGGTGATAAAGTGCTTGTCGAAATCTCCCCGTATGACTTAACGCGGGGCAGGATAATATATCGCTATAAATAACAAGGTGGTAATAGAATCATGAAGGTAGGGCCGTCAGTAAAGCCAATCTGCGAATTTTGCAGGGTAATCCGCCGTCATGGGGTAGTCAGAGTAATTTGTTCGCGCAACCCCAGACACAAACAGCGTCAGGGCGTTAGGAGGTAATTTAGCGCATGGCACGTATAGCAGGAGTAGATCTGCCGAGAGACAAGAGAGTCGAAATCGGCTTGACGTATATTTTCGGAATAGGACTCAAGACATCACAGCATATCCTCGAGGTTACCGGTGTAGACCCCAATACGCGCGTAAAGGACTTGAGCGAGGCTGACGCACAGAAGCTCAGGAGAGAGATCGAGGACAACCACAAGGTTGAAGGAGATCTGAGGCGCGAAATATCCATGAACATCAAGAGGCTCATCGATATCGGGTGCTACAGGGGACAGAGGCACAGGCTGGGGCTTCCGGTGAGAGGCCAGCGCACCAAGACCAACGCCAGGACACGCAAAGGCCCGAGAAGGACAGTTGCGAACAAGAAGATGGCAACGAAGTAAGGGGGGAAAGTAAGAAGTGGCAAAGAGAACAGCTCAGGCTCGCAAGGGCAAGAGACGCGAGAAGAAGAACATCGAGTACGGTGTTGCACATATATATTCAACGTTCAACAACACGATACTGTGCATAAGCGACAAGGGCGGCAATATAATTTCGTGGGCAAGCGGCGGCAACGTGGGCTTCAAGGGAGCAAGGAAGTCTACACCGTTTGCGGCACAGATAGCGGCCCAGCAGGTTGCGAAAGGTGCACAGGATCAGGGCATGTCGAAGATTGATGTAGTCGTCAAGGGACCTGGTCCAGGCCGTGAAAGCGCAATAAGAGCGTTGCAGGCAGCAGGTCTTGAGGTGAACGTAATCAAGGACGCGACTCCGATTCCGCACAACGGATGCAGGCCGCCCAAGAGAAGGCGCGTGTAATTTTTCGCCCGAAGGAGATCCTGAAATTTGGACAGCACAAGATTTAAGGTTTATATTGAGGAGAAATCTCAGGATTACGGCAGATTCTGCATTGAGCCGCTTGAACGCGGTTATGGGGATACGCTGGGAAATGCCCTGCGCAGGCTTCTGCTATCGTCAATCAAAGGAGCGGCGGTTACGGCAGTAAAGATCGACGGAGTGCTTCACGAGTTCAGCACGATCAAGGGCATCCGTGAGGACGTGATAGAGATTCTCATGAACCTGAAACACATTCCGATCAAGGCCAAGACCGATAAGAGCGAGGTCAACGAGGAAGGCTTCAAGATAATCACGCTGGACTCCGACGACCTTGCGAAGGACTTTTTCACCCGCGCGGAAAATCCTGGTGTAATCACTGCAAAGGATATGCCTTGGGATAATGATTTCGAGTTCTGCGGAAACGGAGTGCTCTGCACGCTTGAACCTTCTGCTCACCTTCTGATGGAGATATATGTTGAGCAGGGCACAGGCTATCTTTCAGCTGAAAGGGAGAGGCCGTCCCATCCGCCGCTCCCTATTGACGCGATGCTGGCTGATGCAATTTTCTCGCCGGTAAAGCGCGTGAATTATCAGATTGAACCTGCACGTGTAGGACAGAGCATAGACTTCGAGAGATTGATACTCGAGGTGTGGACCAACGGAGCACTTACGCCGGAAGAGGCAGTGTCAGAAGCAGCAAGTATAGCCCGCGACTGTTTCGGGCAGATTGCGGACACGGCTAACACAGCCCCGCAGAAGTCCAGGCCGACAGAAGCTCCTGAACCTATGCCGATAAGTGAAAACAAAAAGCGCGAGGAAACTGCTACAGAACAGTTCGCGCACTCAATTCACGAGCTGGAACTGTCGATCAGGAGCGAGAACTGCCTTCTCAGGGGAGGTATTCAGACAATCGGAGACCTTCTCCAGAAATCGCGCGATGATCTGCTCAAGATTCGCAATCTGGGCAGGAAATCGCTCACCGAGATTGAGGAGAAAATAGCATCCTGCGGTTATAACCTGAAGCCAAATTCGGCGGTCAAGGAAGAACAGCCTGAACCTGAAGCGGTGCAGGAAGAGGCAAAAGACAGCGAGCAGAATAACGAGGAGCAGAATAACGAGGAGGTGCAAGCGAATTGAGACATAGAGTAGACCATAGGACATTGGGACGCTACGGCAGCCACAGGAGGCTTATGCTCGGGAACATGGCGGCAAGCCTTTTCCTGAACGGCAGCATCACGACGACAGTAACGAGGGCAAAAGAGCTTCGCAGGGTCGCCGAAAAGCTGATTACCCGTGCAAGAGGAGGCAGCGTGCATGATATACGCGTAGTGTTCTCGAAGATGCCCCACAAACAGGCAGCAACCAAGCTGTTCCAGGAAATAGCCCCCAAGTACAAGAGTTTCGACAAGGGCGGCTACACAAGAATAGTCAAGCTGGGCGCTCGTAAAGGCGACGGCTCACCGATGGCAGTGATAGAACTTGTTGAACGCACAGAAGAAGGACAGAAATAATGATACTCCGTTAATCGAAGTACAGTCTGTTACGTTCACATACGGTGCTAAAGATACGGGACGTGCGTTAAACGGCGTCTCGTTTTTTGTAGACAGAGGAGAACGTATAGCAGTACTTGGCCATAACGGAAGCGGAAAATCCACGCTGGTGAAGATTCTCGGTGGGCTTCAGGAGCCTTCGGAGGGAGTATGCCTGATTAACGGCGTGAACATTCAGGAAATGGACTTCAAGGAATTGCGGCGGACTATAGGGATGGTTTTTCAGGACCCGGAGAACCAGATAGTTGCGGCGATGGTTGAGGACGATGCGGCGTTTGCTCCGGAGAATCAGGGGCTTCCGTCGAGAGTGATACAGGAACGTGTAGACTCTGCGCTTGTCCGCGTGAACATGACCCACAAGCAGGATGCGGCTGTGTCTGAGCTGTCCGGCGGGGAGAAGCAGAGACTTGCACTTGCGGGAGCACTTGCGGCAAAAATAGACTGCCTGATTCTCGATGAGGCTACTGCGATGCTTGACCCGAAAGGCAGGCTGAACATTGAGCAGGCATTGCGCGAACTGCACAGGGCCGGAATGACGATAATACAGGTTACGCACCAGATAGAGGCCGAGAATTTCGACGATATACAGCGCGTAATCGTGTTGTCTCACGGGCGCATAAAGTGGCAGGGCCTTACGCTGGATTTCTGGAATAAAGCGGAAGAATTGGGATTTGAGCTTCCTGATGAGTTCAAGTTCAGGCGTTATTGCGGCGATAGGGGGCTGAATTTTCCGGAGGACTTTGCGGAAATCAATGCACCTCTTCCCCAAACAGAAAGCTATCACCCTGAAGCTCCGGCCAAGTTCAGCATAAAGGGCTTGTCGTTCAGGTACACGGATAAGTCTTACGCGCTGAAGGATATTGACACGGAGATATTTTCGGGTAAGTGGCTCTCGATAATAGGCAGGACAGGTTCGGGAAAATCGACGCTGGTTCAGCACCTAAACGCCCTGTACAAGATTCAGGAGGGCAAGATTCTTCTTGAGGGACAGGATTTGCCGCAGAAGGGTGAGGAAGTTCACGAATTACGGCAGAAAGTCGGGCTGGTGTTTCAGCACCCGGAGGATCAGCTTTTCTCGCCAACGGTACGCGAGGAATTGGCATTTGCACCCAAAAACGCAGGCTTCAAGGGGAAAGACCTAGATGAAGCGATACTTTACGGACTGAGTTGTGCGGGACTTCCGGAAGAGTTACTTGTGCGAAGCCCTATAGCATTATCCGGAGGAGAACGCAGGCTCGTAGCGATCGCGTCGGTGCTTTCGGCCAGACCGGAGTGCGTTGTTCTTGACGAACCTCTTGCAGGACTTGATGCATCGTACCAGCGGAAAATTCTCGGTATGCTCGGAAAATTGCGCGATGAGGGCCGGACGGTAATCACAGTTACTCACGATCTGGATATGGCCCTGAACTTCAGCGACAGGATATTAATTCTGCGGGATGCCGGAAAAATTCAGGACGGAGCACCGCGTGAAGTTCTGGAGACGTTAATGGAGAGTCTTGACCCGGAGGCTTGGCCGGACTCGCTGAGAATTTCTGCGCAGATACGGAAAGTGAACCCAACATTTCCGCTTCTCTATAACTATCAGGAGCTAATATCATGTATTTCACGAACGTAAATCTCGGTCAGTATGTACCAACAGGCTCATTCATACACAGGCTTGACCCGCGCGCAAAATTATTCTCGCTGCTGCTGATAATTTCGTCGGTGTTCCCGTCAAAGGGAGTGCTCGCTCTGGGATTCTGGGTGCTGGTGCTTGCGCTGGCGGTCAAAGCGTCAAAAATTTCGTGGGGTATAGTGCTTAGGGCGGCAAGGCCGGTGATGTTCTTGGTTATCTTCACGTTCGTGTTCAATGTAATTGCCGTTTCGTGGAGCAAGAGCATAACTCAGGGGATATTCACCTCGCTGTTCACTGCCTCAAGGCTTCTGGTGCTGATGCTGTTTGCGGTTCTGCTGCCTCTCACAACCGCTCCGCTCGAACTTGCTGACGGACTGGACGCACTGCTCTCACCGTTGGGACGTTTCGGCTTTCCGGCACACGAGTCCGCAATGATGATAGGTATGGCGTTGCGGTTCATTCCGTTGCTGATGCAGGAGACAGACAAGATTATTCGTGCTCAGTTGTCGCGCGGTGCCAGGCTGGATCAGGGAAATATTTTCCAGAGGGTGAAGGCATTTCTGCCTGTGCTTATTCCGCTGTTCATAATAATCTTCAGGCGGGCGGACGAGATAGCTGTAGCGATGGAGGCCAGAGGTTACGAGGGAGGAGCAGGCAGAACCAGAAGGAAACCGCTCGTGTGGCACTGGACGGATACTCTCGTAATTGCTGTGTGCGTTGTGCTTGTTGTAGTATCGTTTGCACTGTGATGAAGGAGTTTGACGACATGTCAGGAATTGTTTTTTTGGGGGACAGCATAACGGATTACGTGAACTTTGACGAATATTTGCCCTCGTACCACATAATCAACAAGGGTATAGCCGGAGACACTACATCGGGAGTTCTGCGCCGGCTTGGCGGGGTAATATCGATTGAGCCGGGCAAATTATTCCTGCTTATCGGCACAAACGACATAGGCGACGGGATCGAGACAGCCCCGATTGTCCGGAACATCAGGAAGATTCTTGAACGAGTGAAGTCGAAATCCCCGGCGACCAGAATCTATTTGCAGGCAGTCTTCCCGACCAGGCACATTGACACGCGACCGAACGCAGAAATTCAGGCACTCAATACTTCGCTGAAGGCATTAGCCGGTGCACTGCACTGCACGTTCATAGATTTGTACCCGCTGCTGCTGGATTCTGAGGGTGAACTTGCAGAGGAATACACGGCAGACGGGCTTCACCTGAGTAATTCAGCGATGGCCAAGTGGATGGAGTTCATCGCTCCGTATTTGGACGAATGAAGTTTGCGGCGGTAATAAGCTATCTCGGCAAGAATTATTCGGGGTGGCAGGTTCAGCCCGATGCGCTGAGCGTGCAGGAAGTTCTGGAGGGAGTGCTCGCGAAAATCAACGAGGCACCAGTCAGAATCACAGGGGCAGGCCGGACAGACAGGGGCGTTAATGCTTGGGGGCAGGCCGCGTCGTTTTCGCTGGACAAGGACATAGCTCCCGAAAAGCTCAGGCTCGCAATGAACTTCTATCTGCCTGAGGATATACGGGTCATGAAGATTTTTGCGGTTCAGAGCGATTTTGACGCACGCAGGTCTGCACTTTGGAGGGAGTATAGATATTTTGTGTGGCACGGCTGGGTGTGTCCTCCTGCGCTGAATAATTATGTGTGGTGGCGCAAGGGCAAAAACTGGGACATGGACATTGCACGAGAGGCATGCAGTATAATTCAGGGACGGCATAACTTCCGGGCTTTTTGCAGGGCCGGAGAATGCCCGGACGATCCATTCAGGACGATAGACCGACTCAAAATCAGGAACAGAGGCCCGCTCTCAATAATAACTGTCCGTGCTCAGTCGTTCTTGACCAACATGGTGCGGATAATCGTCGGAAATGTTAATGCTCTTGCTCTTGGGAAACAGTCCCTCGATTGGCTTGAAGGTCTTTTGTCGGGCGGAGAGCGGAGCGATTCTGCAATGACAGTACCGGCCTGCGGGTTGTGGTTCTGGAAAGTGAATTACGGAAAGGAGTTAGCATGAGCCTCATAGATGTTAAGGGATTGAGCAAGTCCTTCGGAAAGTTACAGGTGCTCCGTGATGTGAATCTCTCGGTTGAAGAGGGAGAACGCATAGCAATAATCGGAGGGTCAGGGTGCGGAAAAAGCGTGTTTCTGCGCTCGCTTGAGCTTCTGGAAATTCCAGACAGCGGCCACATTTTCATTGACGGCCAAGAAATCACGGCAAAGGGAGCTGACGTGAACAGAATACGCCGCAAAATGGGCATGGTCTACCAGAAATTTTATCTGTTCTCGCACATGAACGTGATGGATAATCTGTGCCTGGCTCCCGTGAAACTCGCAGGAATTTCCAGGCAGGAAGCAGAAGCCCAAGCTATGGACTGGCTTGCGAAAGTCGGACTTACCGCAAAAGCTCACGCAATGCCCGCGAATTTGTCCGGAGGCCAGCAGCAGAGAATAGCGATTTGCCGAAGCCTCATGATGAACCCGAAAGTCTTGCTGTTCGACGAGCCGACTAGTGCCCTTGACCCGACGATGGTGGGTGAAGTTCTGGCGATGATAAGGATGCTCACCAAGCACAGCATGACCATGTTAATCGTTACGCACGAGATGAACTTTGCACGTGAGGTTGCGGACAGGGTATTATTCTTCGCTGACGGGGGCATCTATGAGCAGGGGACTCCGGCAGAAATTTTTGACTCTCCCAAGCGTGAAAAGACCATAGCGTTTATCCGCAAGCTCAAGTACTTTGCGTATGAGGTCAGGAACAGGAATTTTGACCTTATGGCACTTCATGGAGGCATAAGGAGTTTCGCGGAAAAGTACGGAATAAGTGCAAGGCTTGCGTACAGGCTGGAATTATGTTGTGAGGAACTGCTCTACGAGATGCTCGCAGGGTGTTATGCTGACGATGAGGCGGTGAAGATTGACGTTGAGGTGTCGTATTCGGAGGCCGATGGTTCGACAGCAATGATTATCACCAGCGGAGGAAGGAAGTTTGACCCGTTCAGCGTTGAGGACGACGATATCCACTTGGGAGTATCCATGCTGAGGAAGATTGCGAAAAACATTGCCTTCACGTTTTCTGAGGGAACAAACAGAATCGAGGTTGTCCTATGACGGAAATTCAGAGGGGATTTCGCGGCCCGCTGAGCAGTTATGCCGACGTAACACAGCCCATAACTGCGCAAATGTCTGTGTCCGGGCCGGGAAAGTACAAGTGCCAGTGCTGGAGCATCGACGAATCAGGATTATCGTCTGAACATGCACTGACCTTCTCGCTGGCGGATTTCCCGCCGACAACTTCACGCATTCTCTTCACGGTCTGTGTTGACGGCGGAATGATGGGGGAAATTTCGTCGCTGACTTTCTCACTTGGCCAGGCACTGACGCTCTCAATGACGGGGCAGGATTTCGGCAGCGAACGCGCAATCATTTTGTCGGAGCTTTACCGCAAAAATGGCGAATGGCGAATTTCTGCAACAGCTTCCGGCTTCAACGGCGGGCTTGATGAGTTACTCATGAAGAGCGGTGCACGCCCTAAAGTCTCGCTCGAAAAGAAGCTAGAACACGGAGCACCCAAGCTCGTATCTCTGGCCAAGCCCCTCACCGTTGAACTCAGGAAACGGAACCTTCAGGAAATTACGGCACGTGTTGCTCTGGTTCTGGACAGCTCGCGCTCGATGTTCCAGCGTTACGCCAACGGCACAGTTCAGGAAATCGTGAACAAGACTCTGCCTCTGGCTGTACAGTTTGACGATGACGGGGAATTGGACTGCTGGTTCTACGGGACGACTTGCCGGAGAATGCCCGGCGTGAATATGTCGAACTATGAGCGTGCTGTGCCTGAAGACTGGCGTGGATTGATGCAAGAAATCGGAGGACAGACCAACGCCGCAGAAGTTATGCAGGAGATTATCGCTGAATACACTGGCAGCAAAATTCCGGCCTATGTCCTGTTCATCACTGACGGAGGCTTTACCAGCGAGCCGAGAGTCCGGAAGCTGCTCACTGAAGCGTCGAGTCTTCCTGTGTTCTGGCAGTTTGTGGGAATAGGAGGCAAATTAGGCGGAAGAGGCTACGGTATTCTGGAGAAGCTCAAGGGAATTATCGGCAATGCGGACTTCTTCACGCTGGATGACTTCATGACCGTGAACAGCGGCGAACTTTACGGAAGACTCCTCGACGAATTTCCTCACTGGCTCAAAACTACAGCCTGAACTTGTGGATTATTCCGTTCAGCTCGGAGACAGCCTCCCTGCAGCCGTTCACCTGCTCAACGCTCCCGGAGGTCTCCTCCGACATTTCCGAAGTCTTGACGGCTATATCGCTCACTCCCTGTGCTGATTCGTGAATAGTGGTATCGATTTCCCTTATGGCCGCCGCAATGTTATCTATCTCCTCGTAAAGACTGTCTATGCTCTTCTTAACTGTCCCCATGCTGTTACCGAAAGTGTCAGCATCAGCCCTGTACTGTGTGCTTACTTTCCCGAACTCCTGATAGTCCGCCATAACATTGCTCTCGAGAAATTCTGTCGTCTGGTTCAGGCAGGCCGCCATCTGTCCAACCGCACCGTTTACTTCCTCAATAATGACGTTGATATTCTTGGCAACATCCGAAGTCTGTCCGGCCAAGTTCCGAATCTCCTTAGCCACAACAGCAAATCCTCGTCCCGCCTCTCCTGCGCGCGAAGCCTCAATCGATGCATTCAGCGATAGCATTCCTGTCTGAGTAGATATAGACATGATAGTTCCGATAAGCTCGTTGATTTTGTTCACGGCCTGCGATGAAGTGATTGCCTCTTCGGATCTGGCCTTAACCTCCGCGTAAAGTTCCGCTGTCCTTCTGCCCGCCTTCTCAGTCGCCGAAGCAAGCTCATTCGCCCTGACCAGCACCTCACCTGAAAGCTCGGTGCCCTTCTCCGCAAGTTCGTCTATGCTACGTGCGTGTTCCTTCACGCTGTCGGCCTTCTGGGTCATCGTTTCGGCATTGGCGGCGGTCTCCTGCATTCCTGCAGCAAGTTCCTCAACTACTGTTGAGTTGCTCTCGCACTTCCGTCCTATGCTGTCTATCATCCGCTTCAAGTCGCTAACGTCCGACTCTATGCTCGTCTCAGTTTCGGAGATTGCCGCAACAATTTCGTGCAGGATATTTCTTGTAGTCGCAAGTGCCCTCGCAATAATTCCTATCTCGTCAGAACGACTCTCCAGTTTCGCAGCTTCGGGAGTGTCCGAGAAATCCAGTTTTGCGGTCTTGGTGATAATTGGCAGAAGTTTGTTTAGGGCATTCAGCATCCACACAGTGAACAGGTACACCAGAACTATGGAGATAATTTCGCACAGGAAGCCGTAGAGAATTAGCGACTTCTTCATTTTCGCGACATCAGTCATCATTGCATTCCTGTCCGCCGTAACAATTACTATATTCCCCGATTTCGTGAAGGCATAGCCTGCCGCCTTCAACGCTCCATGATATTCATAGACACATGATCCGTCTGCAACTTCACGTCCTGCTCTCAGTTCCGCAACTATTCCCCTAACTGCCGCATTCTCTACAGGTTTCCCTATCTTGGCCGCATCCTTGTGGTACAGCATTGTTCCTGAAGGCGAGACCATGTAGGCATAAGACCCAGCAACTCCGTCCATTCTGATTCCGCCGATAAGTTTTCCGTAGTCAATCACTATCAGCTTGTCGTAGTCTGCCGTAACCAGAACGATATTTCCCGTGTCGGTGAAGGAATAGCCCGCAAGTTTCAAGGCTCCCCTGTATTCGTAGATGACGTAGCCGTCAGTAACTCTCTTCCCTGCCTGAATATCAGCGACTATTCCTTTGACTGCCTCGTTCTCTACGGGTTTCCCTATTTTTGCGGAATCCGTGTGCCATAGCATCGTTCCGTAGGGAGAGACCATGTACGCATAAGAACCTTCCACACCGTCAATGTGAATATTCCCGAGCAGAGAATCGTAGTCTATCTTCATGAACTCGTTGTAGTCCGCCGTAACGATAAGGATATTTCCGTCCGCAGTGAAGGCATAGCCCGCAAGTTTGAGCGCGTTCTTGTACTCGTAGAGCACTGAGCCGTTCGGAACTGTAAAGCCTATTTGGAGATCGTTGACGATTCCCCTTACTGCGGCATTCTCGACAGGCTGGCCTATCTTGTCGGGGCTGGGATGCCAGAGCATTTTACCTGTTGGTGAGACCATGTACGCATAGGACCCCTTTACGTCCTTAATCGTTATGTCCTTCAGAATTGAGTCCAGTGCCTCGCGCGAAAGTTTTCCTGCTGTTGAGGCCAGGTTAATGCTCATTGCGGCTTCTTCTGCTAAGTTCTGCGCATAGGACTTGTAGACGGATTCGCCGAACCTGCGCGAAAAATTGATTGACACTGCGGCCTCCTGCGCAAGGTTCTTAGCGTAACCGCCGTATGCTTCTTTTCCGAAGTCTGTTGCGAAATCTACACCGTTGGCGGCTTCTTCTGCGAGGTTCTGTGCGTAATTGAGATATGTGGCCTCCATAGTTACGGAAGCACGGTTTGAAGCTACGAGTACCTGAACAGCAACTGAGATGAGGACGATTGCGCTGATAAGAAGTGCAATTTTTGTACTCATTCTCGAGAAAAAAGACAGTTCACCCTTATTATTCATTAGTGCTTCCCTCCGGCACAATGGAATTATTAGGAGATTCATTCAAGGTGATAATATTATACATACACAAAACTAGAATGAGGTGATTTAGGTTGTACAGAAAAATATTAGCGTCAATTTTGGGAGTGCTGGTCTGCGCAAGTGCGGCTGGTGCACTTCCTTCACGCTATGACCTCAGGGATTACGGCAGAGTTACGGGCATCAAGAATCAGGGAGTGCCCGGACCGTGCTGGGCATTCGCGGCACTCGGAGCAATGGAAAGCAATTACCTGACGCAGAACTTGGGGAAAGAACCTGACCTATCGGAGATGCAGTTAGCGTTCTACACGTACAAAGACCCCGACAGCAAACGCAATTTTTCTCCGCTGCACAACTCGGGTACACTGAGGCTTGAGGGAGATATGTTTAGGGCGGCGGCATTCCTGATGAGACTATCAGGCCCTACGGACGAAAAGAATTTGCGCTACAATACCAACATGCCGGATTCCGAGAAGAAGGCTCTATCGAGAAAATCCCCCGAGAGCTTCAAGAGAAGTATGCGGCTTCGTGATGCATATTTTCTTGCTGGCGGCCAGGCCCTTAACGACACCCTCAGGAAGGAATTAATCATGAAGCACGGGGCAATCGCCGTGAGCATGTACAGCGACCCGCTCAAGTACCATATGCGCAACAAGCACTACACGTACTACAATCCCGAACACGGGAAAGAGACAGACCACGAAGTCCTGATAATCGGCTGGGACGATGATTTCCCGATGGACAACTTCAAGCCGCACCCTTCACGCAATGGCGCTTGGCTGGTCAAAAATTCGTGGGGAACCATGCGCGGCAACGAGGACGGGTATTTCTGGATGTCCTATGACCAGCACACTTGGGGAGGTACTGCGTTCATCGTCGAGAGGGCTAACCCAAAACTCAAGCATTACGGCTACGATGACTTGGGTTATTGCGGGCAGGCAAATTATTCTTGGGGAGCAAACATCTTCAAGACCGAAGGCTCAAAGGAGACCCTCAAGGAAGCAGCTTTCTACGCTCCGAATAATAATCTGGGCTATGAGCTTTACGTGTACGATCTTGGCTACAAAATTCCGTTCTCACCGATTGCTGGAAAATTAGTATCGAGTACCAGCGGCAGCATAAAACTCGCAGGCTACTACACGATAACTCTTCCTGAGAGCGTGAGCCTTAAAGGCAGTCAGTATTTTTCTGTTGTGCTGAAATTATCGCGGGGCAATTTCCCTGTTGAGAAGGCACGTGCTTATTATTCTGGCAATGCTCAGGTGAACGAACGGGAAAGCTATTTTTCCAAAGACGGCAAGGTCTGGGTTGATGGAATAACCATAAAATCAAATGCCTGTGTCAAGGCTTTCACGATAACCAGATAACGAACAACGAAAATCCCCCCTGCCATTTCGACAAGGGGGAATTTTTTTGTGTTTTGTGCGGGGGACGGACTACTCTGCTTTCTCTGCGGGAACTTCTGGAACTGCTTCTGCCTTAGGTGCGGGAGGAACGTTGCGGTTAAGTTCCTGCTGTTTCCTGAACTCCTCGATACGTTCAATCTTCTTCCCGAACTTCCACATATCTATTTCCTGCTCGGCCTTCTGAATCTGAGCGAATATAGCAACAGCTTTATCCTTGTTGACGGGCTTTTCGGAGAGTGCAGCGTCAAGGTCAATCCTCAGCTTTGCGGCCTCGACAGCCTTAGCCTTAATTTCTTCGGGCATATCCGGCGCAAACATCATTCCTCTGCGTTCGCCGCGTCTTCCGCACATTTCGCGCGGACCTCTTCCCTCAAACGGTGCGGGAGGCATTCCTGCCGGGCCTCTGCCCTCAAACTGCCTGCCCATACGCTGGTCAACGTTGGAACCGGGCATGTTCTGGGCGGCCTGTACTCCCTGACCCTGATTCATCGGGAGCCTGCGGGAATTGTCGCGTCCCTTAGGCTGGGCTAATGCTGCTCCTGCTGCGAAAACTACACACACTACTGCTACAACTGCTAATACTTTCTTCATGATATATTCCTCCTTAGAATTTATGTGCTATTTACTTTTTGGGGGCATAGGCAGCCTCTTGTCCCCACTCATCGGCGGGCGTTTACCGTCAAACTTAGGCAGTCTCTTATCCCCGCTCATGGGCGGACGCTTCTTGCCGTCAAACTCCGGCGGCTTCTTGTCGAAAGATGGTGCTCCTTTCGGCGGAAGGGGCGGACGTTCTCCCTGCTGAAACTCCATCGGCGGCTTCTTGGTGCTGGTGGTCGCCGCGTACTTCGGCATATCTTTTGCCAGTGCTGTACCTGCTATTCCAAGTACTCCTGCTAAAACTAAACCTGCTGCTACTTTACTCTTCATGATTACTGCTCCTTTCTGCAATTACCATCTCGGCGGCGGAGGCATATGTCTTGGTCCGTGCGGATGGTGAGGCGGCTGTGGAGGCATATATCCCTGAGGGCCTCCAGGTCCGAAATTGTGCCGGTCTCCTGCAAAGTGCATCTGAGGGGGCGGCATGTGTCCTCTTGGCCCGGCCTGCGGCGGCGGCATATGCCCTCGCGGGCCTCCCTGCGGAAGGGGCGGTGGCGGAGGAGTTCCGGGTCCTCCCTGCGGATAACCGTACCCGCCTGCGTCGTCATGGTTGCGGCTGAAAACTATATCTACCTTGTCAAGCTCGATACCTCCTGCTCTCGCTGGAAGGCTTCCGCAAATTACGCTTCCTGCTATTGCGACTGCTAAAGCTGCTGCATACTTCCTTGTGTGCTTCATTTTTGTTCGACCTCCTTGCTTCAACGCTGATAGAATAACTCTGTTTTATGAACGCAATGTGAAATGAAAATGTGATTCTTGTGAAGGAGGCTGTTGTTTCATGAAACTCTTGATTGTTGAGGACGAAGCCGCTATCGCTGAAGTCCTCTGCGCTTACGCCAAACGTGAAGGCTACGATACCGTTTATGCCGCCGACGGGTTGTCCGCAATAGACATCTTCACTCATGACGATATTGACCTGGTGATTCTTGACCTGATGCTACCGAAACTCAGCGGAGAAGAAGTGTGCAGGAGAATACGCGAGAAGTCCAGCGTACCCATCATCATGCTTACGGCCAAGTCCAGCGAGTCGGACGTGGTTGAAGGTCTTGATCTGGGTGCGAATGATTACGTCGCAAAACCATTCAGCCCGCGTGTACTGATGGCCAGAGTCAGGGCACAGCTCCGGCCAAGAGAATCCAGAGGGAATATTGCGTCAGGAGTATGTGCTGACGGAAGGATCGAGATTGACCCCGAAAGAGTCGAAATACGCAAGGACGGAACGCCAATTCCCGTAACTAAGAGCGAGTTCCTTATTTTCTCGACGCTGGCTTCGCGTCCGATTCGCACATGGTCGCGTGAAGAGATAATCCGTACCGCACTGGGTGATGATTACGACGGCTTCGACAGGACCATTGACACGTACATTAAGAACCTCCGCAAAAAATTAGCCGAACCTGGCCACGAAAACGGCTGGATAAAGACCGTTTACGGTTTTGGCTACAGGTTCGACGATGAAAAATAGATCCCTTAGGGCACATTTCCTGTGGCTGTACGTCCTGCTGGCTATCCTCTCCGGAATAGTTGTCCCTGCTCTGAGCGCTTGGTTCAGCGTAAATACATTCAGGACACTGCAGATTCAGAGGAGGCAGGCGGATATTGAGAACCTGAGCGATTCTCTGGCGGCACTCTTCACTGAAGAAGGCGGGGTCTGGAAGCGCAGGAGAGTGATGGACATTCTGCGTCCTGCCCCTCAGTGGGGAGGAATGACCATAATGCTTATTGATGCCGCCAATCACGAAGTCTTCACTCTGCGTCCGATGTCCCAGATGCAGCGAAGAAGCGGGCATAATTCACAGCCTGAACCTGTGCAGGGAGCAACCGAACACATCACGGTAAAACTTGGCCGTGCCGGAGAAATAGGCAGGCTCGAAATTGAGCGGTATATTCCCAGCGGCAGGTATGAACTGTCGTTTATCTCGTACCTGACGCGATACACACTCTACGGTGCGTTTATCATGATAGCGATTGCCTGCGGTCTGGGGTATCTGGTGTCCGGAAGACTGAGCCGTCCGGTGATTCAGGCTATTAACCGCACAAAGAGCATTGCGCACGGAGAATATGACGCTCATGAAGTTATGCCCTCCGTCGGGATCAGGGAACTCGACGCACTAACGAAAGGAGTCGAGGACTTGGGACGTTCGCTAGCCGCTCAGGAGAAGTTAAGACGCAGACTCATGGTAGATGTTGCCCACGAACTGCGGACACCCCTCACGGTTTCGCGCACACAGCTTGAGGCGATCGCTGACGGAATACTCGACCCCACTCCGGAGAGATTGACGTTGTGCGTGAGCGAGATGCAGAGACTAGCCGACCTAATCGGTAACATCGACTCGCTGACACGACTTGAGGCTGAAGTGATTACCCTGCACACTGAGAGCACGGACATGCTGGAATTTCTGGAGCCTGTAGTTGAGTCGTTCAGGCCGGTGTTCGCGAAGTCTGGAATAACTCTAACCGCGAATCTTGAGGCCGGGTGCGTGTGCGAAGTTGACAGGGACAATTTCAGGCACGTTATCGATAACCTGTTGAGCAATGCCCTGCGCTACACTGACGAAGGAGGAAAAGTTGAGGTGAAACTCGCACGTGAGACCAAGAAGGTGAAGATTCGAGTGAGCGATTCAGGAATCGGTATAGCGGAAAAGGATTTGCCGAACATCTTCGAGCGATTCTACAGGGCTGACGAGTCGAGGACGAGAGTTACCGGCGGGAGCGGGGTAGGGCTTGCGATCGTGAAGGCATCAGTTGAGGCACACGGCGGGAGCATTACGGTTGAGAGCGTGAAGGGTGAAGGAAGCACATTCACGATAACTCTTAACGCGGCGTAAATTGTGAATAAGCGAGAGTAAGAATCTGCGTGAGCTGGTAAACCCTTTTGTTGCAAGCAGTAAGTAAAACTCTTGACAAAAAAAAAAGTTTGGTAAGATGATGTTCACAATCCCATCAACACAGAAAGGAGTGAACACCATGAAGCCGGACAGAAGTAGTTACTCAAAGTTATTCGCGTACGGTCTTGACTGCGAGCGTCCAATCGGCGGAAGCTGTGTCGGCAACTGCAGGATAGTATCCCAGAATCTCGACTGCATGCGTCCAATTGGCGGAAACTGCACAGGCAATTGCAGGATCGCAGACACTCATGCGGCAGGACTCGTGTGGTAAGAAGTTTTGATTATTTCGGGCTGTCAGGAAATTTCACGGCGGCCCTTTTTTCGTGCCAAAATTCAGGAGGAAACACATGCAATATTCACTTCCACAAGACATATGCGCAAAAAGTTACGGAGGGTTCATGCTGATAATTTCCCCTTCTTCCGGAAACTGGATAGTTCTCGACTCCCAGCAGCAAGTAGACATTCTCAAGAGCATTATTGACGGCCTTACACTCGAAGAAGTTCGTGAACGCTTTGATGTTCAGGAAGTCGCAAAGGTATGTGCGCAGATTGAGGGGAGAAATTTTGTGCGGGCAGTTCCGGAGCCAGAAGAGGCATTCACACTCAGGCTGTACATGACCAACAAATGCAATCTCAGATGCACACACTGCTTCATGTACGCGTCCGAAGCACTCAATGACGAATTGACCACAGACGAAATTCTCCGTCTGCTTGAGGAGTGCAGGAGCTGCGGCTGTGTGAAGGTAATACTCACCGGCGGAGAAGTCCTAATGCGCAAAGATTTCGGTGATGTCGTGAGGGCTGCGGACTCTCTGGGAATGTACGTCCAGGTGCTCACGAACGGTACTCTCTGGACGGAACAGAGCGTCAGGGAATTATCGCCATACATTGACGAGGTGCAGGTGAGCATAGACGGCTACGATGAGGCCAGCAACGCGGAGATTCGCGGTCGCAACACGTTTGCTCTTGCAATGAACGCGCTGGATATGTTCACACGAAAACAGAACATCTTCACTAGTGCGGTAATCACTCCAACGTATGAGGGCCTGGAGGCTCACCGAAAGGACTATACCGACTTCATGAAGGGACTTGCGGCCAAGTACAGAGACAGGAATTTTCTTGTGATAATGCAGAACGAATTGATAGACGGTCGCAATCTTAAGGCAGACCCGGAACGCAACAGGCTTATGACTCAGACGGTGAAGGCCATTCACGAGGAAGTGTACGAGAACAGCGAATTGACCGCATTCATCATGAACCACAGGGACGGACGAATCTTCTGGAATTGCGGCTACGGGAATCTTACGGTGAGTTCAACGGGGGATGTGTATTTCTGCGGCAGGGTGCATGACGTGAAGAGGTATGCGAACATCAGAGAAACTCCGCTCGGCGAGATTATGACGCTGAGAAGTCGTGTGCGGAGATTTTCGGGAGTGGATTACGTTATGCCGTGCAGAGAGTGTGAGGTGAGGTATGTGTGCGGAGGAGGCTGCAGGGTCAAGAATTTTCCGGATGCTGTTTGCGCAGAAAACGGGGACTTCGGAGCAAGAGTCTTTACGCGCAAGAATGAGTGCACTCCGCAGGATAAAGAGAACATCTACCGGCTGATGATTGAGGCAAATTCCTTCCTGATGAGGTGATTAGAGAATGAAGCTGTCCGATTACGTCAAAGTTTTCACGATGAATGACGGAACACACGCGTACTACCACAGCCTTAGAATGATTCCTGTCTACCTGAACGAACACGAACACTCAGAACTTCAAGCCTCACTCACAGCAGGAAGACCTCCATCACTTCCGCAGAGCACTCTTGAGGCACTGACGGAGTGCAGGATTCTCGTTGACGACGAGCCGGAATTGCTGGAGGCTGTGCGGAAACTCGTGCCTGAACCGTATATCTGCATGGCGTACTTCATCCTGACGGAACAGTGCAATTTGGCGTGCAAGTATTGCTTTCTCGGAAATGCAGGGAAGAAGCCCAGAGTCACAAACTACCCTATGAGTAAGGAGACAGCGGAGAAGGCGTTAATGTTCTTCGCAGAGCAGACCCGAAAAATCCCCAAATACTTCGGCGAGGAGAAGACTATAATCTTTTACGGCGGCGAAGCATTGCTGAATTTCGAGACTCTGCGCTTCACCGTTGATAAGTGCCGTGAACTCCAGGCCAGAAGACTCATTACACGCAATCTCTCCTTCATGATGGTTACGAACGGCCTGCTGCTCTCTCCTGAAAAAATAGCCTTCCTGAGGGATAACAACGTAAGTGTGTCGATTTCGCTTGACGGTGCAGATGAACGCGCCAACTCCTCCAGAATAGACAGATCCGGAAGAACAGTATATAGCCGCGTGCTCGAGGCATTGAGGCTCTGTATTTCGATGGGGCTTAACGTCAGCTTGTCGGTAACCCTCACGGAAGAATCGCTCGACGGAATGGACGCACTAATCACTCTGCTTCAGGAGACAGGGATAAATTCACTGTGCTTCAACATTCTGCAGAGAACAGGGGATTTCTTCGTCAGAGATGAGTATTACGTCAGAGCCTCGAGATTCTTGGCCGAGTTTTACCGCAGAACTAAGAGTCTGGGCATATATGAGGAACGCTTCATGAGGAAGCTGAAGGCTTTTGCGAATCAGAGGCTATACTTCGCGGACTGCGGTGCCTGTTCGGGCAATCAGATAGTCATCACGCCGGACGGACAAGTCGGGATCTGTCAGGGCTGTACAGAAGACAGAAGGTATTTCGTGACGGACATCAATCACCCGGAATACGACCTGCGCAACGATTCAACGGTAAGGGAATTCGTGAAGAGGTCTCCGGTTTTCCGTGAAGAATGCGTGAAGTGTGAGGCACTTGGTCTGTGTGGCGGAGGCTGTCCGGTCAATGCTCCGGAAACGTTCTGCACTCACGCAAAATACACTCTGCAATTCCTGATTAATGAGCTGTATTCGGTTATGCACAAACAAGCCCAATAACTTATCTGGTTTGAGAAATGGCATGATATACTTCATGAAATCTATTATCACAGAGTAAAAAGGAGTGTACATGTCAGGTGAATGAAGCCATGCCAATTTTGCGCATAGGAAAGTATCAGCCGCGCTATCCGCTGATACAGGGAGGAATGGGAGTAGACATATCCGGCCCTAACTTGGCCGGGCACGTCGCGAAGTGCGGAGCGATAGGCACAATCGCCAGTGTAGGGATTGCGCACAACTCTCCAATCTTCTCGATTGATAAACACAATTATTTTGACGCAAACGAAATAGTCATAAAGGAAGCCATAGCGAAGGCCAAGAACATAGCAGGCCCTGACGGAATAATCGCCGTGAACTGCATGGTGGCTTTGACGGACTATGACAGGCAGGTTCGTTCTTCAGCAGAAGGCGGAGCGAACATCATAATTTCCGGAGCGGGATTGCCCTTGCGTCTTCCGGACTACACGAAGGATTTCCCGGATGTTGCGCTCGTCCCGATAGTGAGTTCTGCGAAGGCCGCCAGCCTCATCACGAGACACTGGGAGAAGAAGTATTCGCGCCAGCCAGATGCTTTTGTGGTGGAGGAACCTGCTACAGCCGGAGGGCATCTCGGAGCAATGACGATTGAGCAGGTCTACGATCCGGCGTTGAGACTGGAGAATGCTCTTCCTGATGTGGTGAGGTACGTTGCGGAAGAGATGAAGAGCGATATTCCGGTGATAGCTGCCGGAGGAATTTGGGACAGGTCGGATTTGGAGAGGGTGTTTGCGCTTGGAGCTAAGGGCGTGCAGATGGGAACGAGGTTTGCGTGCACGTTCGAGGGCGATGCGTCGGACAGGTTCAAGCAGGCGTATATCGACGCAAAGGAAGAGGACGTAGTTCTGATTCACAGTCCTGCGGGGCTTCCAGGAAGGGCAATCAAGAATCCGTTTGTGGCGAAGTACCTGGAGGGTGAAGTTGAGAGCAAGCCGTGTTTTGCGAATTGCCTGACGCACTGCCGGTACAGGAAGACGAGGGAGACGTTCTGCATAGCGGCGGCACTTGTTGATGCACAGGTCGGGAATTGGGAGACCGGTTTATTTTTCTGCGGGAGCAATGTCGTGAAGGTGAACAAGGTTGAACATGTGAAGGACATAATTGCAGAACTGTTCGAGTAAACGCGGAAAAGAGAATCCCCCCGCTTCAAACGAGCAGGGGGAATTATTTTGCGTTAATGTTTGCGGAATTTGATGATGAGGAGGATTACCGCGAGGCTTCCTGTGAAGATTCCAGTGTTACAGCCTCCGGCGAGGAGAGCGATGATGATTTTGGCGAGGTATACGCTGAAAGGAGTACCAGCATCGAGGAAACCGACCATGAGGAACTCTTTTGTGCCGAAAGAATCGAGTTTGTCGCCGTTGAGGGTGAAAAGTTCCCACGTACTGAGTAATCCGGACAGCAACGAGACACTCACGCCTGCGTGGTCTTTGCTGCTGAGTGCGTAGAACTTGAAGTCAGAGACACTCTGAGTGCCCAATAGCTGGTATAGTTCGTCAGTAAGAGTAATCTTGAAGACGTAATAGCCTTGTGTGTTTGCGCTAATGGTGCTAAGTTTGCCGTTTATTTCGTAGCCGTCAGACTTGACGTAATCAGTAATTTCCTGCGTTGGTTCTTTGGGGGCAGATATATTAGCTTCCGACAGTTCGTGAATCTGTGAAGGGTCAGTGCTGAGAGTCTGAGCGATTGCTTCGAGGACTTGAGGCTCAAGGCTCACGGGGTGGATTATACCTTCGGGCAGCTCTGAGTGAACATCCTGTGAAGTAGTGTCCGGCTGAGTGGTGGGGTTATCAGGCTGTGGCTCAACGGGCAAAGCTGAACCGTCTCCTATCGCAGGGTACTCCGAAGGCCAAGTGTTGCCGGAGAAGTTAGCTCTGCTTGCATCTGTTACGGAGCCTGCAACTCCTCCCTTGAAGCTAGCGTTGCCCGTGAGAGTAGCGTAGGTATTGCAGTCTGTGATAGTGGTTGTACCGTCAGGGTAGCCACCGACACTAATACCAACATCCCCAGCTATACCTCCTGCAGCGTGTGAGGCCTCTACTGTCGACCCGGAAAGCACGGTGCAGTTCTCTATGCTTCCCGCTGTGATTTGCCCCTACTATTCCCCCAGCAGTTCCCTGAATTATCCCCGTGCCTCTGACTGTCCCGCTGAATGTGCAGTTTCTCACAGCTGACTCACCGTAAAACGAACCTGCATGACCTGCTATACCTCCTGCAGATACGGAGTAACTATCTTCTGTCGTGCGCACACTCTCAACTGTTCCCGTGAATGTGCAGTTCTCTATAACGCCAGCCTGCAGCTCTTCAACTATGCCTCCAACGACGTTGCTGCCTGACACATTACCTGTAACGTTAAGATTCCTGATCACTGTGGATGTACCCCTAACGTGAAAGAAAGTCCCAACAGCGAAAGCATAGTCATCCGGATTGCTCTGTATGTTTACCTTCACTGTGTGATTCTGGCCGTCAAACTGTCCGGCAAATACAGGATGATTTGCAGAGCCTGAGCCGGTAAATGTTGCCGTTGTCATGTCCAGGTCTGCCGTGAGCTTGTAATACTTTCCTCCCCGCCGACGTTAGTATTCTGCCTCATACGAAGAAAGTCTTCCGGAGAGGCTATGATGTACGCAGTCTCCCAACTGTCCCCGTTGTTCCCTTCATTCCAGTACTCCGCAAGAGCAGGAACACTACACACCACAGCCACCATTGCCGCACAGAACATCACTATTACTTTCTTCATCACAATTTCCTCCTAATGCAAAATTTTCCTCGCACTCCCAAAAATTCAGAGTGCAGATACGTGCGCATAATGTGTTTTTGTGTTATGGTGGAAGGTCTGAAATGATTATCTCGCTACATAAATTGCAGTATAGGGGGGGGGGGCATTAATTTATTTTGTGGAGTCCGGAGAATATTCATCGCAAAATTGTCAGCTCCTCTCTGTTCAGGAATGCAAAAATTGTAGCAATAATATCCACCTACGTCAAAAATATTCTCGCTTTCGCAAAGGTTGCTCACAAAAAAATCCCCCCGCCTCCTCTTGAGACAGGGGAAAAACTTTTCCGTTAATGTCTTCTGTGCATAACGAGAATAACTGCTCCCACAGCAACAACCCCCGCAATTCCGAAGCACGCATCGCAGCCGCCCATCAGCAGCGCAACAATCAGCTTAGTCAGGTAAACGCTAAACGGTGTCCCCGCGTTCAGGAAACCTACCATCAGGAACTCTTTTGCACCGAACTCCAGCTTCTCGCCCGTCAGCGTCAGCATCTCCCACGTGTTCAGCAAGCCCGTGATGAACGATGCACTAACGATGCACTAACCTCTGCATTTCCGGATTCTCCGTTGTCGTGGAGCACATATGCCTTCAAGTCCTCTACCTTAACGCCCTTGATGTGCTGTTCATACAGATCGTCGGACAAAACTACTTTCAACACATAATACCCGTCCTGACTCACTAACAGCGTGTTCATCTTGCCCACTAGATCGCTCTCACGGCTCTTCATTTCGTCGAGCATTGCCTGTGTCGGGTCTTGCGGGTCGTGAATATTTTCCTTCTCAAGCACTTTCAGCTCATCAGCCGAAATGTTCACAGTATCCGCTATTTTTTCCAGAAGGGCATCGTCCGGCGTAAATGCCTGAATGCTCCCTAGCCCAAGCTCCTTTGGTGCAGTTACTACCCCTCTGTGAGTCCGGCCGGAACTCAGCCTGAGTGCCGCATACACTACTTTTCCTGCAGGAACTTCCTTAATTTCCCTGCCGCTCTCGTCGAAGAATGCGTACTCCATATCCTCAAGCGCAGAGGAATTGACCTGACTGCTTCCTGTTATTCCGTGAAGTTCAAGCCTCGTGCCCTGTGAAACCTCCAGCAGAGTCAGCTTCAGCAAGTACACTCCATCTCTAGCCGGACGAATTTCCGGCAATGTCATAACTACGCGCAAGTTCCTGTCCGAAATTGCCTGAATGTCCGCTTGTCCGACCTGCCACGTCTGAGAGATTATCTCTTGTTGTGTGAGCTGGTAGACATTCTCCACTCCAAAGAACGACGCTACTCCATCACGAAGTCCATCTGACATTTGGAACGTGTAATCCATGAAGTTACGGTTACCGTTCCTGCTTACTCTGGTTACGGTGATTATCGCCTGGCCGGATATTCTCGTGCCGTCAGACTTTATCGCGTTTACATTCACAGAATGATTCCCTGTCAGAGTATCGTACGGAATTGTTCCGGTGATTGTGTTATCGTGCGAAGACAGGACGGCCAAGTCGGACGTGAAGCTCCAGCTCCGTATTCCCTCTGCGTCGAAAGTTATTGCCGTAATTTCCGACCCTTCCTGCACGGTCTGTGAGGCAGGAGTCAGCTCGAGGCTTGATGCATCATTCCCGACCTCATAGTCAGCTTCGGTGAAGGAGTTGCTGTTGATGTTTTCGCGCTCCGCATCAGAGAATCCCGCAATGCCTCCTGGATATTTTGCGCTAATCGCCGCGTTCGACGAACACCCTATGATTTCGCCGTCAGACACATAGCCCGCAATGCCTCCTGCTGAATAATCAGCGTATATCTCCGAACCTGGAAGCACCTTGCAGTTCCTGATTGTACCTCCGGATAGTTCGCCGACAATTCCTCCGGCCGCAGAGTTCTCGCCGCTGGCGGACAGGCTTCCGGTGAATGTGCAGTTGTCGATTATTCCGCTAATGAGTTCTTTGGCGATTCCTCCTGTACTTCCGGTTGCGGCGGATGCCCGGACTTCGGAGGAACTGGTGCTTGCAGTCATTTGGACATGGAGATTCTGGACGGCAATACCGTTAGTCCGGATTATTCCGAACATGCTTATTGCGGCGGAACAGGTTATTGTTTTGCCAGCACCGTCGAAATGTCCCGTAAATGGATGCTCGCTTGTTCCGAGAGGCTGCCAGTTCCTTATGACGGAAATATCGATGTCTGCATAGAGTGCGTAGTATTGGCCGATGGGTTCCGTGCCGCTGTTTATCCTGCCGAGAAGAGCGAGAAGTGCACTCGCCGAAGTCAGCCTGACAGGATTATTCTGCGAACTGCCCGTTGATTCTTGGGTGTAGTCGGTGGAAGGTGTTTGTGAAGGTTCAGGCTCAGAAGAGGGAACATCTCCACTCTGCGGTGCTGAATCTCCGCTCACAGGATTAACGTCATTGCTCGCTGGTGCAACGTCTTCACTACTGACCGAAGGGGCTTGTGGTTCGGGCTGTTCTTGAGGTGTATTCTGTTCCTGCGGTGAATACTGTGCATACGGGTTATTGTCTGCGGTTGAATCTGAGCCGGAATTGGTCTCAGAAATTCTCTCTGCTTCTCCTGTAACTCGCACGTCCATCGATGAGATTGATGTTCCTGTGTCGTAGTAGTAAGTAAGTTCTGAGGGAGCGGCGGCAAAATAGAGCATTCCTGCGCCAATATCTGCGGAATATGTCATGTCTGGAGAGATGGCAAATCCTGAGACGTTGGAGACAAATTCCGAAATGCTCATAGGCAGGCCGAGCGTGGACTTTGCGGAATTGAGGTTGAGGACGTAGGGATAACCGGAGACTGACGAGGCATCAACTGATAGTGTGAGTTCTTGGCCGGAAGCCTCGAGAGTAGTAAGTGCGGAATTGGCGGAGAGATCGAGTGCGGCTAAACGGTTGCCGTTGCAGTTCAGCTCCTCCAAAGAAGTGTTGTTGCTGAGATCTAGATTCGTGAACTGGTTGCCGTAACATATAAGGTATACCAAATTTGTATTCAGACTAAGGTCTAAGGCCGTCAACTGGTTACCGCCGCATTCAAGTCCTGTCAAAGCGGAATTGTTGCGCAAATCTAAAGCGGTCAGCTTATTTCCATCGCAATCCAGATTCCTCAATTCGGAATTACTGCTCAAATCCAGAGCAGATATTTCGTTTCCGCCGCACCATAGCCGCCTCAAAGCTGTATTGCTGCTTACGTCTAAGGCAGTGAGGTGATTCCTGTGGCAGGCCAGCGTCTGCAAATAGGTGTTCTTGCTCACGTCTAAGGCTGTCAGCTGGTTATCGCTGCAGTCCAGCGTATCCAAATAGGTATTGCTGCTCACATCAAGAGTGGTCAGCTTATTTTGGCCGAAGACCAGACTCCGCAAAGCTGTATTTTTGCTGACATCTAAGGCCGTAACATCATTTGAGCCGATGTCCAATATTTCCAGAGCCGTGTTATTGCTCAAGTCGAGAGCGGTTAAGTGAGTGTAGTTGCAGAGAATTTCCGTCAGTGCCGTATTGTTGGTAACATCTAAGACGGTCAAATTGTTGGAACCGCACAGCAGATTCGTCAATGCTGTGTTATTGCTAACATTGAGTGAGGTTAATTGATTCCCCCAGCAGTTGAGGTATGTCAAGTCCGTGCAGCTGCTAACGTCTAAAGCCGCTATTGCGTTCCTGCTGCAATCAAGACTGATTAACGCTGTGTTATTGGTTACGTCTAAAGCCGCTATTTCATTACCAGCGCAGACCAGCTCAGTTAATGACGGGTTGCTGTTAACGTTGAGAGCTGTCAACTGGTTGCTGTTGCAGTCCAAAAACGTCAATGCTGTGTTGCTGCTAACGTCGAGGGTGCTTAACTGGTTTTCGCCGCAGTCAATAAGTTCCAATGCTGTATTGCTGCCAACGTTGAGTTCGGTCAGCTGGTTGCTGTTGCAATCTAGACTTACCAGCAAAGTGTGAAGACTCACGTCAAGAGCGGCTATCTGGTTGTTGCTGCAATTCAGATCGGTCAAGTATAGATTCTGGCTGATGTCTAGAACGGTCAGCTGGTTGCTGTTGCAGTGCAGATAACTCAAACCGCTATAGGGATTGCTGTTGCCGCCGCCGTAAGCCGAATCCTCCGCCGCTGTAACCAAACTGCTGTACTGAACATGCCAGTCAATAACTGAATTACTCAAGTTTAGCGTGGTCAGCTGGTTTTGGGAGCAATCCAGCACCTCCAAATGTGTGTTGCTCACGTCAAGTGTGGTTAATTGGTTGTAGTTGCACCTTAGTTCGGCCAACGCTGTGTTGCTGCTCACATCAAGTTCTGTTAGCTGGTTTCCGCCGCAGTTCAGCTCGGACAAATATGTGTTGCTATTTACATCGAGTGCGGATAGCTGGTTGTTGTAACACCAAAGCCCCGCTAAATTTGCACTCCTGCTCACATCAATAGTGCTTATTTGGTTATTGCCGAAGTTAAGCTCCGTCAACGCCGTATTATTGCTAATGTACAACGCCGTAATCTGGTTATCGTGGCAATACAGCTCCGTCAAGTCAGGATTATTGCTAACATCCAACGCCGTCAATTGGTTCCAGCCGCAATACAGGTGAATTAGTGCCGTATTACTGGAAGTGTTTAGTTCGGTCAACTGGTTGTTGTGCGCGACAAGGTCAAGCAGCTCGGTGCAGCCGTTCACGTTTAGCTTCGTCAGATGGTTATAGCGGCAGAGCAGCCCCGTCAATTTAGGGTTATTGCTCAGGTCTAGTTCTGCCAGTTCGTTGTTGTCGCAATTCAGATGATCCAAAATTGCACAGTTGCTCAGGTCTAGTTCTGTTAGTGCGTTGCTGTCGCATTCCAAAGTCGTCAATTCTGTGTTATTGCTCAGGTCAAGTGTAGCTATCTGATTGTCGCGGCATCTCAATTCCGCCAATATTGGGCTGTTGCTCACATCAAGGGCCGCTATCTGATTGTAGCTGCAGTTGAGATATGCCAAGCTGGGGTTATTGCTAACATCAATTGTAGTCAGGTACCTTGTCTCTCTCTCTCTATAATGCGAGCCGTTGCAATCCAGGTACGTCAAAGCCGGATTATGACTCACATCCAGTTCTGTCAGGAGAGTTTGCTGGCACTCCAGGCGTTCCAGCTGGGTATTGCTGCTCAAGTCAATAGCCGCTATGCTGGTGTAGCCGAAATCCAGTTCCTTCAAGAGCGGGTTATTGCTCACATCAAGAGCTGTTAATCCAGAATTACCGCCGCATCGCAAATATTCCAGAGATGGATTGTTGCTAACATCCAATACGGTGAATTGATTATTATTATCCCAAAGACCATAGCAATCCAAGTTCGTCAAATTCGGGTTGCTGCTCACATCCAGCTCCGTCAATTTATTGAAGGCGCAATTCAGTACCCTCAACTTGGGATTATTGCTAACGTCAAGCTGAGTAAGTGAGCTCCCGTAAATTAACAGTTCCTCGAGATCCGGATTATTGTAGACGTAAAGAGTTGTGAGCTGGTTGAATTCGCCAGATGTATACGCGACGGAATCACCATAATTATTATTGAGGTTAATCCGCTTCAGTGCAGGATTGCTGCTCACATCAAGGGCAGTCAGTAGATTATTTTCACAAGCCAAGTACTCCAGAAGGACATTGCTGCTCACATCAAGCTCACTGATATTGTTATACGAGCAGCTCAACGATGTTAGCGACGTGAATTTATCAATACCGCTCAGTGAATATATACCCATGCTGTCAACATTTATCGTGCTGACCGCCGCAATCTCCTCATCGCTCAAACTTCCGTCGCTGTCGCTGTCGAAATTGCTGCTCACATACTCCCTGAACACGTCATCAGGAAAATTCGCCGCGTCAATAGTCAAGGAAGATGAGCCAGGATCGGGGGGGGGGGGGGGGGGGGGGG
>JAFSSM010000040.1 GCA_017451025.1 Synergistaceae bacterium
TAAACCCTAAACCCTAACCCCTAGTCCTACGCGTCGTAAACCTCGTCGAACACCTCGAAGCCCTTTTCCTCGAGCGTTTTCTGCACCCACGCACGATTAATCTCGCCTCTGCGGGTCTTGTCGAGCTTGATTACGTCCGCCGCCTGGAACTTCCTCGCATCCTCCAGAACCTTCGGTGCATCCTTGCGCGGAATAACTATTACTCCGTCAGGGTCAGCAAGAATAATATCGCCGGGGTTGACGCTGATTCCTCCGCACGAAACAGGTACGTTCACCTCGCCAGGACCTTCCTTGTAGGGGCCGCCGGGAGTCGTCCCAGTGCAGTACACCGGGAAATCCCACTTGCCGATCTCGTCGATGTCGCGGATCGGTCCGTCGAGGACTATTCCCGCAACCTTCTTCTGAAGGTACAGATACGCCATCATTATTTCGCCCATCAGTGAGCGCGTGCAGTCCTCTTCGTTCGACACAACAAGAACATCACCCTCACTGCAATAGTTCAGCGCGGCGTGAAGCGTGAGGTTGTCTCCCGCTCTGCACTTAACCGTGAATGCCGGACCTGCCATCATCTGAGCCTTCGGGCTGCTCACCAAGTGAATGCGCGGGTTCATTGCGCAGGAACGTCCCATAACGTCGGCGGTGTTGGAGGCAGGAATTTCCTTGAATGCCTCGACAATCGCGGGGTCAGGAAGGTTGCGCTTAAGGTATATTCTCTTTCCGACTGACATAGTTAATGCTCTCCTTTTATGTGTGATTATCGTGTGGATGAGTGTATATTACCGCAAGCCATTCACTAACACAAACAGCTATAATTTTCATTACTGACAATAATATTTTGTTGCGAGAGTTCTTCGTGTAAATAGGATGTTATAGAATAGTACACACATAAACGAAGGGAGAAAAATAAATCATGTGCGGAATTTTGGGTTACACAGGCGACCGCCAGGCCAGCGAAATCCTGCTTGCCGGACTCGCCAGGCTGGAATACAGGGGCTACGACTCTGCGGGAATAGCTGTCCTCAAGGACGGAACAGTTCAGGTTGCGAAGAACAAAGGCCGTCTCAAAGTCCTCGAGGAAAAGACACACGGAGGCAGGGATATTCAGGGCACTTGCGGAATTGGTCATACACGCTGGGCGACTCACGGAGAACCTTCGGACATTAACGCTCATCCGTTGTGGAGCGATGATATGTCGGTTGTTGCTGTACACAACGGCATCGTGGAGAATTACCGCGAGATAAAAAACATGCTCGCAAATCACGGCTATGCTTTCTATTCGCAGACCGATACCGAAGCCGCCGTCAAACTCATCGACTATTTCTACAAGCAGTCGCATAATCCGCTTAAAGCCATAACCGAAGCCATAAAGGTAATCGAGGGTTCATACTGTTTCGTGATGCTGTTCAAGGATTTTCCCGGCGAAGTATGGGGTGCTCGAAAAGACCTTCCCTTAATTGCCGGACAGGGCAAGAGCGAAAGTTTCTTAGCGTCAGATGTTTCGGCGATACTTCAGGACACGCGCTCTGTCTACTACCTCGACAACATGGACATAGTGCAGCTCAAGAAGGGAGTCGTCAGATTCTTCGACACTGAAGGTTACGCGAAGCACAAGGAACTTAGCGAAGTAACTTGGGACGCTCAGGCGGCGGAGAAGGGCGGCTTCGAGCACTTCATGATGAAGGAGATTCACGAGCAGGCACGAGCAGTGCGCGACACTTTCGGGTCAGTGTTCCACAGCGGTAAGGTTGACCTCTCGGACTCCGGTCTTACTGACGAAGTGATGAAGAGCGTTTCGCAGGTGTATATCGTTGCGTGCGGGTCTGCTTACCACGTAGGAGCGGCGGCTCAGTACATTATCGAGGACTTGGCGAAAATTCCTGTTCGCATAGAAATGGCCTCAGAGTTCCGTTACCGCAATCTGCCACTCGACAAAAATGCTCTGGCAATAATCATCTCGCAGTCCGGCGAAACTGCGGACACCCTCGCGGCAATGAGATTAGCCCGCGAAAGCGGCATAAAGACCCTCGCAATCGTCAACGTAGTCGGGAGCACGATTGCACGTGAGGCCGATAACGTCTTCTACACGATGGCCGGGCCGGAAATTGCTGTTGCGACCACTAAAGCCTACAGTGCACAGCTGATTGCGTGTTACGTTATCGCGATGGAGTTTGCGCGCGTCAGAAGAACGATTACCCCTACGTACTACGAGAGCCTTATCGGTGAGATACAGGCACTTCCGGAGAAGATAGACGAGATTCTTGACGAGAAGGAGAAGCTGGAGGAGTTAGCCGGAAGATTCGTGAATGCCCGCAACGCGTTCTATCTTGGCCGCAATATCGACTATGCTGTTGCGATGGAAGGCAGCCTCAAGATGAAGGAGATTAGCTATCTGCACAGCGAGGCAATAGCCGCCGGAGAGATGAAGCACGGTCCTATCAGCTTAATCGAGCGCGGAATGCTTGTTGCGGGAATAATGACGCAGAAGAATCTTGCCCTGAAGATTGCGAGCAACATGCTTGAGGCGAAGAGCAGGGGCGGATTTATCCTGATGGTGGCTATGCGCGGATGCGAAGCTCTGCAGGAAGAGGCGGATATGGTGTTCACTGTTCCGGAGACCGACCCGCATTTTGCGGCGAGCCTGGCGGTGATCCCGTTGCAATTGCTGGGGTATTATGTTGCAGTTGCGAGGAAGCTCGATGTTGACAAGCCGAGAAACCTGGCCAAGAGCGTAACGGTGGAATAAGAAATATCCCCCTCTTCACTTATGAATTGGGGGGATTTATTTTAGGGAATATGAAGTTCAGGAAATGAGGCAGTCTATGAGGAAAATCATCTTTATTGCGTTCTTTCTCCTTTTCGTTGCCATCGCAGGAATTTACCAGATTCAGAAAAGCCAGGTTGATACGGATGTAACCGCAAAGGCCACGAAAGTCGGCGTACTGATAAACGGAAGCCGCTCGGACCACAGCTATTGTCAGGCACATTATGAGGCACTGGAGGCCATAAAGAATGACCTGAACCTCGAGTTCGTCTACCTGGAGAATGTACCTATGGACTGCTACAATAAGATTGTCAGCCTGATACGCGACGAGGGCTGCAAAATTATAGTGGGTGTTTCTTTCGAGTTCGGCCTTGACATGATGAAGGCGGCGGAGAAATATCCCAACATCTACTTTCTCCATGCATCAGGTGTCAATCATCGTAAAAATTTCTCGTCCTTCTTCGGCAGAATGTACCAGGCCCGGTATCTTTCGGGCATAGCGGCGGGCATGAACACCCAGACAGGAGAGCTCGGCTACGTTGCGGCGTTCCCCATCTCTGAAGTAATAAGGGGCATCAACGCCTTCACTCTGGGAGTCAGGAGCGTACGCCCGGATGCTGTCGTTCACGTGCGCTATTGCAATTCATGGCAGGGGGACGATGTCGCAGGAGAAGCCTGCCGGAAACTGCTGAACCTTTACCCTATTGACGTTGTGGCCATGCACACAGATTCCCTCCAGCCCCACATAGAAGCCGACATTAGGGGGATATGGTCTGTAGGTTACAATATCGACAACTCCGCTATGTTCCCGGATACATATTTGATTGCCTGCGTCTGGAAGTGGGAAGTGTATTACCGCAGACAGATACTTAACTGCCTGCAGGGAAAATTTCACGGACATCATGACCTGATAGAGATGGATGAAGGCATTGTTGCTCTTTCCAGGTTATCCAGCCACGCAAACCGGCAGACTAAAGCGAAAGTCCGCTCCGCCGACGAAAAGCTGCGTACTCTGGAATTTGATGTGTTCTACGGCCCAATCACGGACAACACCGGGGAGCTCCGCGTCGATGAGGGAGAATCTATGCCGGACAACGAGATGTTTAACCGTTTTTACTGGTATGTGGAGGGTGTGAAGGTTGAAGATTAAGGAATGGATTGTACATGATCTGCCGCTGTTGCTGGTGGGGGTTATCTGCGTCGCGCTGGTTGTCGTGATTCGGAGTTTCCAGCTGCCGGAGACAGAACGGCGTATTGTTGTCGGCTGTGTCCTGGTTGGTTCGAAAGACGATAAAGGCTGGAACGAAAGCCACAGCACAGGGCTATCGAATGCCTGCCGCATATACGATTGCGGTTTTATTGAGTGGGAGCGGGTTGCTGAGACTGAGGCCACCGTGTCCGCCGCTGTCAGGGAGCTCGTGAACAGCGGGGCAAACGTTATCTTCTTGACCAGTTTCGGGTACGGTGAATACATGGACGAGATTGCACGGAAATATCCGCGTGTGGCATTCTTCGGTGTTTCAGGCGAAGGAGCGGCCAAGAACTCCACAACATATTTTGCCCGTCTGTATCAGGCCCGGTATGTTGCAGGCATCATCGCCGGAGCACAAAGCAGAACCGGTGTGCTCGGCTATATCACTTCCACGCCAAACTCTCAGGCAAACCGAAGCATCAACGCCTACGCTATGGGAATGCGTGTCGCTAACCCGAAGGCAAGGCTAATCGTCCGGTTCACTGGCAGCTGGGAGGATGAGGCGGCGGAACGTGAAAGCGTCGTTTCGCTGGCAGAGAAGGGCGCAGACGTTATCACATACCATGAGGTTAAGCCCTATGCAGTGCAGGAAGCCGAGAAGATGGGGCTAATGAGCATAGGGTACGATGCTGTATACGAGGAATATTCCGATAAATTCCTGACTGCTACTCTGTACAACTGGGAGATTCTCTACGAAAAAGTGCTCGGGGATTACGTGAGCGGCAGGTCTAATTTCTCCAACAGCTATTGGCTCGGTTTCGATGAGAAAGCAGTAGATTTGTATAAGCTCTCGCCTCGTGTATCACCGAGAATTGCATCTCTGGCTTACGCTGAAAAACAAAGAATAATGAATGACCGCAGTGTTTTTTCCGGAGTAATTTACGATAATCAGGGAATACTTCGCTGCGATATAGGCGAAAGAATCAGCGACCATGAACTTTTTACCGGCATGGACTGGTTTATAGAAGGAGTAGAAATCTATGAATAACCTAAAATCCTTGATGAAGAAAGGCTCTCTCATTGTCATGCTGGCTTTCGCTGCGCTGTTGATTTTTGTGGGAGTGATGTTCAACGTGCGCATGGGTGAACTTTTGACCGCATACACGGAGAACCAGACCGAACGGCAGGCGGAGACACTTGCGGAGAAGGCGGCAGAAACACTTGGTATAGAGCTGAAAACGCTTGCCTATATTGCCTCGAAAATCGAAGCTAATCCTGACGAAGTAGGACTGTTAATGCCTCTGCTCTTCAACGAAAAGGGAATCCGGCAGGGACTCTTGGCCATCAACGGACATGCTGTGTACGGGGACACACTTTCCCTGCACACATACAGCGGCATAAAAACAGCGTTTCGCGGAATAAGTGCAATCACTCTCGCTCAGAATGAGGGACTTCTGTTTACCTATCCCATATTTCGCGGCAAGAACGTAAAGTATGTACTCTACCGGCTGTACCCGGCTGATTCTATTGCGGAGCGTTTCTCCATAACCTGCTACGACGACATCGGCAAGATAATGATTGTAACTAGGGACGGTGATGTAGTTGTACCGTTCGCGGAGAATACGTCTGAGGATGTCGCCTTTATGCAGAGCAAGGAAGTGAAGGATTTTTACAGCTCTATGCACCGTGAGATGGAAGTATCGGTTGCGGCCGCACATTCCTTCCGGACTGAACGAGGGGAAATGCTGCTGTTTGAGGCGGAAATTCCCGGCACTGACTATATCCTGATGGGGTTTGTGCCAACGGTGAAAGCCTCAGAGGGCATCGAGAACATCACTCTTTTGGTGGTGTGGGTGTTCGGCCTGTTGATGCTGCTGGTGGCTGTGGGCTGTATGTATCTGGTCAGCGTTCGCGTAAAGATTCAGGAGAGCGATGAACTGAGGGAGGCAAAGGCGGCGGCAGAGTATGCATCTCAGGCCAAAAGCGCGTTCCTGTCGAACATGTCGCACGAAATCCGGACACCGATTAACGCGGTGCTAGGCATGAACGAGATGATACTTCGCGAGAGTGAGGAGCAGAGCACTCTTGAGTACTCCGAGAATATCCGGACCGCAGGAACAACATTGCTGGGTATTGTGAATGACATTCTCGACTTCTCGAAAATCGAGGCCGGCAAAATGGACATTATCCCCGTAAATTACGACCTCTCATCCATCATCAACGACCTCGTCAACATGATACAGACAAGGGCAGACAAAAAGGGACTCCTGCTGAAACTCGACTTTGACGAGAACATCCCCAAAATGCTTTACGGCGATGAAATCCGCATCAAGCAGGTGGTTACGAACATCCTAACAAATGCCGTGAAGTACACCGAGAAGGGCAGCGTAACCTTCCGTATCGGCTATGAAAAGATTGCGGACAACCCTGACGGCGTATTCCTGAACTTTTCCGTAGCAGATACCGGCATAGGCATTAAGCCTGAAGATATGGCTAAACTTTTCTCTGAGTTTGAGCGCATTGAAGAAAAACGTAACCGCAGTGTTGAGGGTACCGGTTTAGGAATGAACATCACGAAACGCCTGCTCGAGATGATGGGTACATCGCTGAAGGTTGAGAGCGTATACGGTGAAGGGTCAACGTTCTCATTCCGGCTTCAGCAAAAAGTAATACAGTGGGAACCTATCGGCGATTATGAGGCAGCTCACAGATCATCGCTGTTGTCCGTGAAGAAGTATAAGGAGAAATTCACAGCTCCCGACGCACATGTTCTTGTTGTTGATGATACACCGATGAACTTGACGGTGTTCAAGGGACTGCTCAAGCGCACACTAATAAAGATTGACACGGCAGACGGAGGGCCTAAAGCTCTTGAGCTTGCGCAGGACAGGAAATACGATGTTATTTTCCTCGACCACATGATGCCTAACATGGACGGGATAGAGACTCTTCAACGGCTGCATGCTGAAACGGAAGGACCGAACATCAAGACTCCGGCAGTATGTCTTACGGCGAACGCAATATCCGGCGCGCGTGAGGAGTATTTGGCTGCGGGCTTCGATGACTACCTGACCAAGCCGATAGATGCCGTAAAACTTGAGGAGATGCTGATACACTACCTTCCTCCTGAGAAGATAATCACTCCCGACAGCGAATCAAGCACCACCGTTGAGCCCGAGCAGAAGACCGAACTGCCCGAATGGCTGTACGGAATTGACGAACTTGACGTTAAAGCGGGACTGAAACACTGCGGCGATGAGGAGGCTTACCTTGACACCCTGAAAATCTACGGTGGCTACTCCGCGACAGGGGCGGACGAAATCGCGGGCTTCTGGCGCGTTCGGGACATTGCGAACACTACGGTAAAGGTACATGCGCTGAAGAGTACATCGCGCGCTATCGGAGCGGAGTCGCTTGGAACATTGGCGGAGAAGCTCGAATTTGCCGGAAAGGCTGGTGATGAGGCTGTGCTTGACGCTGAGCTTGCCGGACTGCTTGAACGTTACCGTGCTTTGGGGGCGGCGTTATCACCGTTGTATGCTCTTGCGAAAAATGCTCAGGACGAGAAAGACCTTCCCATTATTTCGGAAAACGAATTGCGCGAGGCGTATAATTCAATCCGTGAATGCGCATTGAATCTTGATGCCGATGGTGCGGTCTATGCGTTGGACTATTTGAACGGTTTCCGTCTTCCAGAGGATGATGTGAAGAGAGTCGAACAGCTCCGAAACGCTATAGACGATTTTGACTGGGATCGTGTAAACGAAATTTTAGCGTAAATTCGAGGAGGTATTCATGAAAATCTTGCTGATAAACCAAAACGCAGTGCTTATAACCGGCAGACTAATTCCGCTTCTGAAAACTTCAGAGGTTGAATGCGTCAGTGTTGAGCCTGATGCAGAAAAAGTAATGCAGGAGAAGGAGAGTGCTGATATTTTCGTGCTCATAGCAGGGGACTTCGTAAACACTTACGCAGATTTCCTTGTGTCCCTGAAAGATTTATGCTCTGCCGCCGGAAAACCCCTTTGTGTAATGGGGCATGACAAAGAACTTGAGGCAGTCAGACAGAGTATCCCCAAAAACATGATCGCACTCGAATTTGCCCGCCCCATAGACATAAAAACTGTTGCTGATGCATTGAAGACTATGCTCAACACAGAGGGGAATGAAGAGAGAAAGCAAATTCTGCTCGTGGACGACGATGTTACATTCCTGAAGATGATGCAGAAGTGGTTAGCATCGACATACCGTGTAGCCGCGACACGTACCGGCCCGCAGGCTATAAGCTATCTTGCAGAACATAATGTTGACCTGATACTCCTTGACTACGAAATGCCGCTGATGGACGGCCCTAAAGTTCTTGAAGTGTTCCGCAGCAAGCCGGAGACCGCGAAAATTCCTGTGATATTCCTGACGGGCAGGAATGACCCTGTAAGTGTGATGAACGTCATGAGCTTAAATCCGGCAAGCTACCTTCTGAAGACCCAGAACAAGGAGGAGATACTGCAATCGCTGGATAGTTTCTTCAACAAGCGGTAAAACATTGAGCGTGAAGGAACTTCATGGAACAATTATCGTGTTATTTCAGTTCAGGCACATGAGGAGATGTTAATTTTGATGTCAGCCTCATTGACGAGATAACACGATTTCACTAAATGGGAAACACCGAATTATGGTACAATGCACAATAAATCCTATTGAAGAAATGAAGAAAAAATTGCACATAATAGATTCGGATAGATTCGGACTTCGGACTTCGGACTTCGGACAAGGCATAACTATTGCCTAAAATCTGTCCAGTCTCATAACTTTTCCCAACTCTCAAAACAACCTCCTCACAATTCAGAGAGATTAACTGCACGTGTTCCCGGCAGAAATTTTACGTTCTGCTTCACTATTCCAATCTAATTCTTGAACGAGAACTACAGGGGTCTGAAGGTGAAATTCTATGTGCCCTTCCAGAATCAGCCCATGTTCACTTTGGTGGACAGCTCGGGGAATAATACTACTGATCCGTACATCCTGCAGTTATGGGATGAGACTACCGGCAGAATCATAATGTCCATACCATTCATAAAGCCCGGAATGCTCGTTGAACAGAACGAGCAGTTTTTCACGATAAGTTACGGCGGCGACGAGAGCCAGCAGATTTACTTCGAGAGTGCTGCTACAATGATCATCTCGAATGTTTTCTCTGTGAACGGAGAGATTTTCCAGGCCGTCATGACTCTGACGCGGTCGCGCAATGCCAGCAACGACGATGACGACTACGGCGAGAGCAATAGTAGTTATTCTATCGGGTTGTCCAGCTTAGACGGCAAGACTTTCAGGATAGCCAAGTGTGAAGCGTCTTACGTCCAGAACCAATTGTGGAAGAGACAGCTTAATTTTGTGAACAGCTCGTACACCGGCGGCAGTTCTAACGTAACATTTGCCGCGACCTCTGACTCTCTCTCTTTTGGGGCAACAGCAGCTCGGAACGCCGTACTGATCCGTTTACCGCAGACTTCGTGAACGCGCAGGACGAGAAGATAACCCTGCCGGTCATCACGCCCGCATCTGGTTTCACAAAGATGTTTGCAGGTATCATCAACGAGATACAAGTGAAAGACGCAAACAACCGCGATGTTTTGGAACGCATTGTTGTTAAAAACGTCGGAAGCAGAGTTTTTAGTGTCCATATCAAAACTGTTATTCAGGATACTGAGGCTAAAGCTGAATATACGTGTGATCTCGTATTAGAGCCTTATACCAGAACCAACGATAACGATGACGACTACGGCGGCAATAACGACTGGGACATAGTAACCAAATTCACCGAGCTGAACAATACCTCGTGGAGAATCACCAACGCTTCAGTTTCGCAGGGAAGCGGTTATGAGAGGACAGACCTTAATCTTGTGAACAACTCCTACTCAGCAACCAGACTCAGGCTTGCTACGCAGGACGATATTCTCTTCTGGGTGGACAATTCAGGGACCTACCGTTACGACCCGCTTACGGTGCAGTGCGTGAACGCGCAGGGCCAGACGATTACAGCACCGCTCATACAGTCTGCTACCGGGTTCAAGGAGAGCCGCAGTGCTTACGACTACTAGGCATCGCTGGGGAACAGCGAGTATGAATACCTTGAAGTAATAGGGATGACTCCGCCTACGCAAGTAACTATCGCCAACCGTTTCTATATCAACGGTGTCCCGTACTTTGCCAGCGTTACCTTAAAGCCCGCAAACTATAGGAGGTATTCACATGAAGCGTAGTTATCTGTGGCTGTTTGTGGTGCTGGCGTTCTTCGCGGCTGTGTCTGTAGGCGGATGCGGCGGGAGCAGTTCGTCCGGCGGAGATGTCGCCCAGACCCCAGACACCAACGGCGATGACTACGGCGAGGGAGAAGATTACGGCGGTGGCAATAACAGCATGGAGGCATTCGCGAGGCTGAACGGCACAAAGTGGAAGATTGTCGGTGCTTCGATGTACGGCCGCGACAAGGAGGAGATTTTCGTCGGCGAGGGTACGCTTGTGGAAGACTCCTACACTGACAACAACGGGCTGATACTCGGCACGAACGGAGATTCACTCTCTGTGTTCAACAGCAGCTCAGAGCCTCTATACGGTTTTCAGGCAACCTTCAGAGACAGCCTGGGCCGTAAGGTAGGGATTGATCTAGTCATTCCTGCAGATGGTTTCAAGGCAGCAGGCAGCAACGTTTACCGTGCAGAACTGCTGGTCAGCGAGAACCGCCGTACTTATGTAGCAGGCTATGAGACTGTCTCTATCAAAGGCTCATACCCAAATATTTGGATGGTAACGATCACGATGGACGTTACTGATGCTCACACAGCCGAGCTTGTCCTGGTGCCAGCAGATTAAAGGAGGTATTTACATGAAGCGCAGTTATTTGTGGTTATTCGTAGTATTGATGTTCTGGGCGGCAGTTAGTGCTGGCGGCTGTGGCGGGAGCAGTTCGTCAAATTTCTCCGGTAACACCAGCGGAGATGTTTCACCGAACCCTGATACCAACAGTGAGGACTACGGCGGAAACAATAGTGGTTATATCCCGTTGAGCAGTGTGAACGGCAAGACGTTTAGGATCGTCAAATGCGAAGCGAGTGAAACACCCGACGCCAGCATAGCACTGAGCCAACAGCTTACCCTTAAGGAAAATTCTTACAGTGATAATTCTGGCGTAAGACTCGGCTCAACAAGTGATTCACTCTTTTGGATCGACAGTGCCTCAAACGAAGAACGCCGTAATGAACCGTTTACGGCTGACTTCTTGGATGGTCAAGGCTAGACCGTAACGCGACCGATCATCATTCCTGCATCTGGCTTAACACAACCGGGGATTCCCATTTATTGGCTTCACTGCAAAGACGAAGATAGCCGTGATGTAAACCTCAACATCGCTGTTGAAGGTTCAGGCTCTAATATCAAGACTGTAACGATAATAGTTAATGTTATGGAAAGCGGGTATCACTATGACTCCCGGACAATCTTAGTGCCTGCGGACAGGAGCAGCGAAGAGGATTACGGCGGAAACGGCGGCTTTGAGGTGGTGAACAATCTTTCACTCCTCAACGGCACACAGTGGGAAGTAACACGTGCTGAAGCGTACAGGATCAAGAACAACGTCTGGCGCAGGCTAACGTTCCAGCAGCTGGAGTACAACACAAATCCGCCCAAAATTACGCTCGTTACAGACAAGGATATGTTCATGTGGGTGGATACTTCGGGCACGTATCACTATGACCCTCTCACAGCCGTGTTTGTGGACGAGAAGGGTGATGATGAGTGGGGCGAGGACTGGGGTATGGAATACAGCCTCCCGCTCGTGAGGCCGGCTTCAGGCTTCAAGGAACTCACCAGCAAATCCGAGTACACAGCATCACTCGGCAGCGGAGATGATGAGCAGATAACAATCTACGGCACATATCCTTCGTTTGCTGAGCTGACGATTCAGAATACTCTTCAGTACAACGGAGCTACGTATATCAGTTCCGTTACGCTTGAGAGAAGATAAAGGAGGTATTTTTATGAAGCGCAGTTATTTGTGGCTGTTCGTAGTGCTGACGTTCTTCGAGGCTGTCTCTGCCGGAGGATGCGGCGGCAGTAATTCGTCCAATTTTGCCGGCACAAACGGTGAGGCCGACACCAACGGAGAAGATTACGGCGGCTACCTCGACGACTGGGAAGTGTACAACACCTTGTACTACCTGGACGGAACAACATGGAAGATCAGCAGTGTTTCAGCGTACCGTGAAGACTATGAGACTAGCTCTGTACAAGTTCCCGTTACGGGATACAACTTCAATTTCTCGACGTTGAAGTTCATGACAACCTCTGATTCATTCATGCTGATGGACAACACAGGCACGTACTACTTCGAGCCTATAACCGTAACAGTGAATGATTGCGGGCCGATACCTATGATCCAGGCCGCAAGCGGCTTCAAGGAAGTTGGCACGGGATATACGTACGATTACATCACCAAACTAGACATGTATTCCCAGAATATAGATGCGCTTGTCTCTGAAGAAACGATACTCATCAGAGGTGCAAATTTTTCAAGAACCCGTCCGTTCACCAAGCTTAGCTTCAGCTGCACTTCTTATGCCAAGTATCTTAGCATGTTACACGCCCCCAAATACAAAGTATTTGTTGAGCTTGTCCCTGCGAACTAATTAAGGAGGTCTGTCTATGAAACACAGTAGAAACGTTTTCTTGTGGCTGTTCGTCGTCCTGATGGTATGGGCGGCTGTATCAGCTGGCGGTTGCGGGGGGTGGAGCTCTTCCGGCAGCTCAAGCATAACTAGCGGCGATAAAGACTAATCATAAGGCCGGCCTCTGGTTTCGTTAAAACAGGGGTTGACCGTTATGAAGTACCACTAAGTGGAGGTGAGAGCGAAAGTATCTCTGTCAGCGATGACAGGATACAAATCACAAACGTTTCTATTCGCAACGGTGTGCCCATTACCGCTAATTTTCAGCGGGTAAACTAATAAAGAGGTATTCTTATGAAGCGTAGTTTTATGTGGTTCCTTGCCGTCATGATGTTATGGGCGGCACTGTAAGCAGGCGGCTGTGGCGGCAGCAGCAGTAACAGCGCCTTCGTCCCGGAGAGTCCCAACACTCCGAATAACAACAAAAACAACACTCCGGACAACACGACCGATGCGTCAGAAGTAGTCCTCAGCCTCGAGCACGGCCTCGACACTGACGGAAACGGCGTCCCCGACTTCGCGGATTTCACCGGCATTCCGCATTACGACCTGGACGACTCGCACGCAACAGCATCAAGCGGCGGCTTGTTCTCCTCGTCGGCAATGATCACGGCGGCGGCACTGGAGATCATGGAACTTCCCGCGTTCCTCACCATGAAGGAGCTCAGAGAGCAGGAAGAACCCAACGCGTTCACCGTAGCCCTCGAGGCCGGAAAAGAGTACACGGTGCAGTTCTCCAAGAACTTGGCCGAACTTCTGCTGTCCGTAGTACCCCGCATCAAGATTTATGACCCCGAGAACGCGGAACTTCCTGAGCTTGAGGCAGAGGGAATCAGCACGGACGTTAAGGCATTCCCGCCCGAGCATCCGTCAGTGATTCTCCACACGTTCAAGCCGGAAGTCTCGGGAAATTATCTCGTCAGGATCAGCGATTCAGAGCCTTCAACTTACAAGAATACAAGCGCAGACCTGTGGTGGCGCGATACGTCAAGCATGATATTCGTGTTCGAGGAGAAGCGCGACGCTGACGGCAACCCCGGCCATCACAGAAGGTACAGGTTCGCAGATGTCGACGGCAAGAGGACAGACCCGATCGGCATCGAGGACTTGATACAGCTCCGTAAAGAGCTGTGGAACATCGACAACGACAGCTACAACGACATCGTAAGGCCCCAGCCCAGACCTAACCCGTTAACTGCTTCGGGCTTCGACGACAAAGAGACGGTATATGCCGCCGCTCTGAACGTCTTTAAGTCCGCAACGGACGACCAGACCGAGAAGTACAGCAGCTATCTCGACATCGTACAGAACAGGCTCGGGCTTGTAGCGGTTGACAGTGATGAAGATGTAGAGTACGGCGATACTTACGGCGAAGCATATTTCGGAGCAGACCCCGTATACACCACCAACAAGAAGCTCGCGGCAAACGATTTCCCGTATTCCGAGACACCCGGCTTCAGCGAGGCACTTCAGCCCTCAGAGGCCAAGTACAAGAAGAAGGCCGTTCCCGTCAAAACAAAGTACTCCGCTGAGTTTGTCTCTACGCGCATGGAAGCAGAGTCAAAGACTACCACAAACGGCAGTCTCTCAATGGCGAAAAACTCACTGGGAGCAAGCGTCTCGATGGAGTCGACCAGCAACATGAAGTTCGGCCTCACATCAACTAACCTGATTATCCACTACGAGGAATTAGAGGCGAACTACCGCCAGTTTACAGACACAACTTACGAGAATATGCTGTACCAGCCTTACCGCCAGAGAAGGCCCAAGAACCCGACGAACTCTGAGGACACATATCCTGAGGAGTTCGAGCTGGTGATAGAGGAGGCTTCCGTGAGCAGTGCTGCTGCCTCTGACAAAACCGTCATGGACTGGATCGAAGGTATGTCGGCGCACGTATTCAGAAACCAGTTCGGCGACTATTTCGTGGCAGGTTACCAGTTCGGCGCATTCTTCGACGCGTACATCTCGATAACTACCAAGACTACCGACCAGCTGGAGAAGACGAAGAAGACGCTCCAGGCAACTATGAACAATGCGGACACAAAGGCCAGTGCGGACATCAGCAGGGAAGTTTCGAACACTCTTAAAGAGTGCGATGCAAGGGTAAATATCACAATCGTAACCAACGGAATGGGCAAGAAGCCTATCCAAATTAATGTTACATCGGGCGACAGCGACGTGATGGCGATGGCGACGGGCATCAACACAGTGTTCACGGAGCTGATGAGCTTCCGCAACAGGCTCGCCAAAGAAGCGAACCCCGACGAATACGCCCCTGTAAGGGTCAAGCTGAAGAGGTGGCGTTCGATTTTCGACATCGCGATGGTGCACCTTTCGCAGGTGGGCACGGGGAAAACTGACGACAAGGTAGCTGAGGGATATATCCCTGTTCCTGTCTCAAAGGCTGTGGAGATCGGAAGCTTCAACTCTGCTTTCGGGGCGGCTCTCGGGCATTATAACGATACAGGAACCATAGACACAAACAGCACGAAGCTGCAGAAAGCCAGAGACGAGTTCAGTGCCTTGAAGAATAAGGTTATCAACGGAGGCAACTACTTCTACACGTCAGGCGGCCAGATAGCCCCGGCTCTTAAGGAGCTTAAGCGTATCGACGACATACTTATTTCTTTCTCCGACCGCTATGCTTTCTTCAACAAGCTGAGGGCCGCGCAGGCGCACGAGAAGGAAGTTTACGACGGTATCATAAAGGATCTGGATGGTAAAGACCCGGACGGCATCATCTATAAGGCACCTTTCGGCGGACCTGGCGGCGGCTCAAGCGGGTATGACGCTTTCGATGTCAGCGAATACGTAACTAAGGACATCAAGGCTGGCAAGAAAGTGTCAAGGACGTACGACAGGGATGCCAAAACATGCCATTGGGTTTGGCATCAGGATCATGCATCAGGGCAGGATGATTATTTGTCGTCAGCAGGCCCGGCAAAATTAGCTGCAACAACCGGCAACTCAAGCGACAGGGCGAGATTATGCAAGATTTGGGTCTCTGCCCCCAACGACAAGGATACCAGGCGCGAAATTGCAAACTCTCCGGCAGTCGGCAAGCTGGAGGCCAGGTTCGAGTTAAGGATATTTTCCCATGATGAAGAACATAAAACTTTTGGTGCTGTGCCTTATTGCGGCGGCGTTGATGTTCGGCGGTTGCGGTGGAGGAAGCTCCAGCAGCAGCGTAGCGGACAATCAGGGCGACAATCAGGAGCAGGAACAGCAGGAGCAGGAGGAGACCAGCGAGGCAGTGCGCAGAGTCACCAGCAACCTGCTCGAGATAGGGCCGGACGGTGCACCGGCGGTGTTCAACTACGCGCCAGTAACAGACTCGTACGGCGAAGGGAGATTACGGAGCAGGTACTCAGGAGGTCAATTTCGTCAAGTACATAACCAGCAAGGACTTGGACGAGAACGGAGAGTTCGTGAAGGCGATTAACCTCGAGAAGGATTGCGGGTACATAGTGAAGTACTCCCACAGCGGAAGGGATTTAGGCTACTACACGCTCGGCCTGAGAATCACAACGCCGGACAACCGTGATATGTATCTTGACTTCACCGGCAACGGTGCACCTGCTGTTGAAGGGGAATCAATCGACACGTACCCTGCAACTGTGCAGAGCATAGATGACCTGAGCGAGGACATCATCAACATAGTATTGAGGGAAGGCGGAATGACGCGCGAGGAGCTTGCGGCAGAGATTGCGGTTGACACTAATATTGATGATGAACCGGACGGACCGCTTATCCCGATAGACGAGCCGCTTTACGTTCCTGCGAGCCTGGACATTGTGCCGCCGGAGAACCCCTGCGCGATCTTCTATACGTTCAAAGCTCCGATGGCTGGAGTGTATCAGTTTGCGTTCAGCGAGAACGTAAGCGGGTGTGCCGTCGTCGTTTGATGTGCCGCTTGAGGTGAGGGTATACCGTGCGGAGGAGTCGTATTCTGCTGGAGATGACGAGGAGCTTCAGCTAACGCCGCGCCAGATTGTTGACATTCAGAGGATATTGCTGTCCAGAGCGACGGAGTTCAACGATAAGGGCTTGCCGATAGCTTTCAGGAGTGATGACGGCAATGTTAAAAGCTCAGGAGTTCGGGCCAGTGTAGAAACTTGGGAAGAGATAATAGAAAAAGCGAAAAAGCAGTCGGAAGAGGAAAAGAGAAAACCGTTTGAGCCTAAGGATCACTTAGCTGTTACTTATGATGATGTTTTCGAGGGCGGTGCAGGGGTCTATGCCCACAGCGGGATGCGCGCCATAATTGACAGTGCTATCCGTGACGATCAGTACAGTGAAATCGTCATAGAGGAGGATGACGGAGGGCACGGACTTTACGGGCCGGCAGACGGCGAGGAAAAGAATCTCCGCATTACCTACAAGACCGACGTAATAGGCACTGAAGATGAACTCTACAGGGCAATGGACTTTGCTAAAGAAGTTGGTGATAGTAATAATATTCAGCGGGTATCCAATGCTCTTGGCTATTCTGGCAAGGATGATCTCATTACGCTGGGTATGCCTAATATAAAAACGGTGCACGTTGTTTATCAGGCTGACGAGTACGAAGCTCGCCCCTATAATTCGCCGTCAGCCTCAATTAACACCTCCGACTTCAGGCTTAAGAGTCTGGCTCTGGCACTACTGAAAAGAGACCCGGAAACCTTCAGGGAGCAATTCGGGGATTATTTCGTTGCCGGATATACATGGGGTATGCGCTTCGAGGCTATGCTCACTATTGAGGACACGGGCCGCGACCTTTCCAAAGCAAAGGTGAAAAAGGTATACGACGAAATCAATAGTTTTGCTAACGACATGGCAGACATGTTTAGATGCTATAGCTACTATGAATATGATTCCAGCTGCTACGCTAAGGCAGAAGATATAAAGGCCAAATTGCTGGACAACTTAGATCGATATAAAGTGTCTATCAAGAAACTCCAGCACACAGGCCATTCAACAGCGGGCGTATCGCTGGATCTTAATGGTGCTATCACAGACTTCTTAAGCTTTGTGAATAGTGCAAAGTCAAGGCCTGGATCTGAGTATGAGCGGCTGTATGCATATCTCATGCGCTATAGAGAGATTCCTGAAGCATACAGCTACATTGACAAAGAGCTTCCAATCAAGGCACTAGCATATTACCGTATAGGTGATCTGGCCCAGAAGATTTACTGTACCCGCAGTCTCTACAATTCCCTGTCACGGATCCCGGAGTCCCGTCTTCGCGGCGGTGCTGATCTTGGGCTGAGGAGATTTGAGACTCTGGTCGACGAGACGAGGCTTCAGATCAACAGAATCTGTAATGAAGCAGATCTGGTCGAGAGCTATTACGGCCGATTCCGCAACCTCCACGATGACTACGAAGCCCTTGTCGAGCGTTATGCGTTCTATCGTTACTTTGTGGAGCGGCAGGCAAACGAGCCGACTCATACCTGGAAGAGCAGTCCAGGCGGTTCGGGCGGTTATTCAGTCGGATTCACGGAGTACGACAAAAGCAAAGTTGTCAACGATGATCTGTCTCAGGACAAAGAAATGTACTATATGTACCATGAAGAGCCATGTACCGGCGGGCCCGGAGAAGCTACCTTCAAGAAGAATTACGATCCTGACAGATATAACAATTCGCGCATATTCTGGTACATTATCAAATGGATTAAGACGAAGGGATGTTCATGCGAGGACCATCAGGGCGGGATACTCGGAAGAACCGGCTTCCACCTTTACTTTGACTGTGCAAGATCGCGAAGGATGGAAGTCTATTTTGGGTACAGGATGGTAGAACTGCCTTACTCTAAATATCCGTTTGCCGGGCTTAAATAGTGAAAGGAGAAGAGACAATGAACACTAGAGGACGTTTCGTGCTCGTTCTGGCACTGTCAGCTTTCGTGTTCGCGTGGTGTGCAGGTACGGCGGCGGGGAGCAGTGCTGACTTCCCGTCATCCTATGACCTCAGAGATTACGGCTATGTTCCCGCTGTGATGAATCAGGGCAAGGATCAGACCTGCTGGACGTTCGCGGCAATGACCGCCATAAAATCGAATTACCTGCTGAACGTAGCGCAGGGCAATTACAATAACTTTCTGGGCACTGACTCGGACTTGTCGGAGCTTCATCTTGCGTGGTTCTCCTTCAAGAACCCCGCCCGCAAGCAGAGCTTCGCCTTCATCAAGAACGGGAGCATAGTTGCAGACCCGGCAGATAATGACGTTCTGAACCATCCCGGCAATCCGCAGATGGCACTGGCTTTCCTGACCAGACAGGACGGCCCGGTGAGGGAGTCATATCTCCCGTACTCAGGCCCTAAGCCCTCAGCAGGGAAATCACCCCGCGATTACGCACCTGCATTAAGGCTAAAGCACGCTGTGTATATTGATGAGGTTGATGTAGGCGGGTCTGTGCTTATCAGCAAGGACACCATGATAAAGATGTGCCTGCGTTCTATGGGAGCAGTTGATATTGGCGTTTACTGGGGCAATGGCTACATGAGTCCAAATTACGCGTACTACAGGCGGCGGCCATGCAGTAACGATAATTGGCTGGGACGATAATTATTCCCGCGAGAATTTCGGTTTCCTGAAACCCAAGAATACGGAAGCCGTGAACTCCAGACTGTTCGAATATTACCATGATGATATTGCTCTGACGCATGAAGGTACGGTAACCGACTCGAACTTCACCAAATTCGTAATGGTGTACGATCTCGGCACGGAGGACTCAATAGCGAGCCTTAAGGCCGCGCGCGACAATGCCGACAGCGCAAAATCCGTAGCAATGGTTTTCTCAGTGGGCGTGGGCAACGGTTACGCCGTCGAAAACCTCTTCAAGGTAGTACCTCTGACGAAGGGGCATTACTTCGCAATAGTGATGGCGGATACTTCGCTTTCACAGTCGAACGATGACTCTTTCAGGTACGTGATACCTGCTGAGGCACAGATTCCGAACAGGCGCACGGCATACGCACAGGTGAACGCAAACGAGACGTACTTCAAGGTCAACAGCGACGACTGGCAGGACGCGAAGAATTACACGTTTTTGGCAGGAGATATGGAAGTTACGGGCTTCAACGCGTGCCTAAATGCTTTCTCGTACGTTCCTGATGAGAGGGCTGCGGATGACTGGACTCTGATAAGCAGGGACAGGAAGGCTCAGCTGTCAATATCCCTGCTGCGTGAGACAGCACCCCAGAGAATTAACGTCAAGGGTCGCGGGCTGTCTAACATTATGTACAGGGTAGAGGCTGAAGAGAACGCTGACACCGGAGGAGCGTCAGGAAAGTTCTACACGTTGAAGCTGATTTGCGACGTTGAAGATTTCAGCAATGCCGCAATAACGAGCCTTGCTATCGACGGTAAGGAGACTATCACGGGTTACGTTGATGTTCCTGCATCACAGATGCCCACAGCTGACCGCCCGGACTGGACTCTAACGGAATGGCAGTATTCTGACATAACGAAGACCGGCGTGGAGTTCAAGTACATGACTGCAGCAACGGGCACTATAGAGAGCAGTGAAGGCTACACTGCCAACAACGGGACCGTCCAGGTCAACAAGCCTAGTCCGAACAACGACAACACTCCTTCAGAGAATACTGGCGGGGGAAGCGGAGGAAGCGGAGGAGGCGGCGGTGGCGGCTGTGATGCAGGGATTTCTGCGTTAGGTCTTGGCCTGATGCTGGCGGTTATGCGAATCACACGCAGAGCGCGCTAACCTCAAGAAAAATCCTCGCGGTATTTCATGACTGCGGGGATTTCATTGTTATAATGCAACTATGAAGGGAGAGGTAGTTATGAGCAGATTATTCAAGTTAAGCGTCGTAATGTTTTTAGTGTTAGGGTTAAGTGTTCCCGGATTTGCGAGGACTCCTGACGAAAATCTTAAACAGCCTTATTATCAGATAAAGCACAGCATTTATCAGAACATGCCCCGAGATGAAGGCAGTATTGTGTTTTTGGGGGACAGCCTGACGGACTACATCAGGTTTGAGGAAATTTTGCCGGACATGCGCATAAAGAATCGCGGAATTGCCGGAGACAGCACGGTAACTGTTCTGTACAGGCTTGATGAGGTCTTGAGCCTGAAGCCCTCAAAATTATTCCTGATGATCGGCACGAACGATATAGTTTACGGAATGACCTCCGAAGAAACTCTGCAAAACATCCGGAAGATAATCGAACGTTTCCGTGAAGTCTCGCCTGATACCCGTATATATGTTGAGACTATCTTTCCGGTCAACCACAAGTTCACATCTAGCCGCCCTTCTGAAGCAATAAGGGCAATAAACGCCGGGCTTGCTGACCTTGCTCCAGAAATGAACTGTGAATTGATTGACACGTATTCTTATTTTGCGGAAGATGGTGAACTCCCAGAACGTTACACGGTTGACGGAATACACATGAACGGAGCGGGGATAGTGCGTTGGGTAGAATTTTTAAGCAAATGGATCAAGGAAAAATAAGCACATTTTGTGCAGGATAAAGCTGAATGCAGCACAACGACAATATCCCCTGAATTAATGGGGGATTTTTTGTTTGTGATTGTCCCTCCCCAATAATGAAAGACTGCCACAAAAGCCATGCCCAAATCAGCCAGCTATGACATGCCCTCCTGGTGCATTTTCAGGTTCTCGATACGGAAAATTTTTCTGCCATTTGAATTAGGTCGAGCTCAGGCTGTCCTATGTATGAATCTTTGCGCCAATACGCAAGGACATTCCAAGCCCTGATGTTGTCTTCATCTCCAAGCAAGAACAATTCAGCTTCTTCTTCTGTGCTGGTCAGCTTCGTTATCATAAACGGGATTATCGCCAGGCCAAGACCTGTTGCCGCCATTCTATAGCAGGTTATGTTGCTGGGAAACTCCATAACTATCTGGGGAGTTATGCTGTTTTCCTTGAAGAAAGAATCACAGAATGAACGGGTTGTGTGTTCCTTGAACTGCATGAAAAACGGCATATCCTTTATTTCGGAAGGCCGTACAAATTTTTTGTTGTTGAAGACCCCTTTTTGGGCGGCAAGCAGCAGTTCCTCAGCATAAATCACCCTTGTACATACACCAGGCGGAATTTCTTTGCCGTCATCAGGAAGAATCAGCAGATCTATACGTCCTTCACGAAGTTTATGCCGGAGTACTTGGCCGCTCTCTGTGAAAACTTCAACCTTTATTCCAGGATACTTTTTCTTGAAGCCAGGCAATAGTTTCGGAATCATATATGAAGCCCTGTCGCGTGATGTCCCTATCCTGAGAAGACCTGTCATGTGATTAGTTATGTCCCGTATTTCCCGGCTGAGCTTCTCGTTTTCGAACAGGATTTTGCGGGCTGTCTCAATGTAACATTTCCCCGCGTAAGTAAGACTTATAGGGTTTGTTGAACGGTCAAAAAGTCTTACTCCTAAACTTTCCTCAGCATACTTGATGTAATGGCTTATTGCAGACTGTGATACATAGAGATTGCTGGCTGCTCTGCTCACACTCTGGCATTCAGCAACTTCAAACAAGTAGCGCATTTGCCTGAAATCCATTAAGCACCTCACCATATCATGAATGAAATCTCATTTGGGAAATAGAAGTGTTTATATTTTACATTAGGGTGTGCTCAATATACAATCTAACTATTCCACAACAAAACAACACGGAGGCATTTATTCTCATGCGCAAATTCAGAACAGTATTCATGAGGGGCGGAACAAGCAAAGGCTGCATATTTCACCGCGAAGACCTGCCGGAAGACCGCAGCCAGTGGGACAGCATTTTCCTTCAGGCAATGGGAGACCCTGACCCAAAACAGATTGACGGAATGGGCGGTACAGTCTCGTCGAACAACAAGATAGTAATCGTCTGGAAATCAGAAGAACCTAACGTTGATGTTGAGTATCTCGTGGGACAGGTAATCGTCGGCAAATCTCAGGTCGACTACAAGTCCAACTGCGGAAACATGACTGCGGCAGTTGCTCCCTATGCCGTCGAGGAAGGTATGCTCCCTGCCGCCGAACCCATCACAACAGTGCGAATGCTCAACAAGAACACGAACAAGTACATCAACGTTACAGTCCCTATTGACCCTGAGACACATACATTTGCGCAGGATGGAGAGTGTGAGATTGCTGGAGTTGACGGCACAGCGGCGGAACTGAAAGTTGATTTTCTCAATCCCGCAGGCTCAAAGACAGGAAAGCTCCTGCCTACAGGAAGAACGCTCGATGTTCTGGACATTCCAGGACACGGCAAAATCGAGGCAACAATACTTGACGTGTCAAATCCTCTGGTGCTCGTCCGCGCTGAAGATATAGGCATGAAGGGGACAGAACTTCCCGACGAAGTCAACCAGAACAAGGAAGCCTGCGATCTCCTCGAAAAGATTCGCGGAACCGCCGCCTGCATCATGGGCTTCGCAAAAGACCTGAAGGACGCTACGGACAATTCTCCTGCTGTCCCTAAGGTGGGGTTCTTCACCGCCCCTGTAGCCTACACCGACATTGAGGGGAAGATAGTCGATGCCGGAAGTATGGACATCTGTGCAAGGGTAATCTCGGTGTTCAAGTGCCACAAAGCATGTCCGCTTACTGCCGCAAGTGCAATCTCCGTAGCCTCTAAACTCGACGGCTCAATCATCCAGAAGACACTCGCAAGCAATGAGCACGACACCGTAAGGATAGGACATCCCAGCGGAGTGATGACTATGGTTCCGACGGTAATCATGCACTGCGGCGACATGACACGAGTTGAAGTTCCTGGTGTTGCAGTTCAGAGGACAGCCCGCAGAATTATGGAAGGCACTTTGTACGTCAGGAATTAGCATGAGCAATAAAGCATAGGAGGAAGATATTATGACGACAGAAGAAATCTTGAAGGCACTTGCGGACTACTCAACGCCTGAACTTTGTGACGGAGCAGGACTCTATCACTCAATGCATCACGAGATACGGCACTTCGTCGGCAAAAACAAGATTATCGGTACCGCATTGACGGTTGATGTGCCGAGCGGAGAAGGTGCGATAATTGCAGACGCAATCCTGAAGCTGAAGGAACATGACGTGCTAGTAGTCGCAGGGAAAGGGAATTGCGATTGCAGTTACTGGAGAGACCACAGGAGCATATGCGCGGCAATGATGAAGGCTCAAGGTGTAGTGATTGACGGAGCTTTCAGGGATATTGACGGGTGTGAAGAGGCGGGGTTCCCGATTTTCGCAAGGGGAGTAACCTGCGGTACAGCATTGAAGTCTAATACTGGCACAATTAATGTCCCGGTGAGCTGCGGCGGTGTCAATGTTAATCCAGGAGACTTTATCGTGGCTGACAGGAACGGTGTCTGCGTAATACGTACTGACGAGGCCGAAAGTGTCATGAAGGGAGCAATGGATAAACGTTTGCGCCAGGAAACGGCCACCAAAGAAATTAGGGCAACAGGAATAGTTCAGACTAAAGTCAAGAGCCGGGAGAAGCTCAACAAAATATAACCGGCGTATTCCTGAGCCGCGAAAACACCTAATGCTGATAGAATCTTTACATTCCACAAGAGAGGAAGTAATTGATAAGCATGTTCAAGTTAGCGGCATTATGTATCATGCTGGCAGTGTCTCCTGTTTTCGCTGAAGACTCGCCCGAATGGGTCGGCAGTCTCAACGCCGCACAGGATGCACAGCAGCTCGCAATAGTCTCCGGCACTCACGGCTCAAACGCAGTCTTCTCATTTCACGAGAAAGACGAGGCCGGAGCTTGGCATCAGCTCATTTCCGCCCCTGCATACATCGGCAAAAAGGGCTGGGGAAAAACCAGAGAGGGCGACGTGAAAACTCCTGCAGGTGTCTACACGTTCACTAAGGCATTCGGCATCAACGAAGACCCCGGCTGTCCGATGGGCTACACTCAGGTCGACAGTACTCACTACTGGATTGGCGACTCGGCCTCTGACAGGTACAATCAGTTCGTCTCAACCAGAGATTATGACGCTTTCGACAAAAAGGAGAGCGAACACATAATCGATTACAAGCCCGGCTACGAATACTGCCTAAATATCAGCTGGAACATCGACTGCACGCCCAAGAAAGGAAGCGCAATTTTCCTTCATTGCTACACCAAGAACAAATTCACCGGCGGCTGTGTCTCCCTTCCTGAAGATATTATGCGTGAAGTTGTGAAGCTGGTGAAGCCCGGCTGTGTCGTGGTTATGGATAAGTCAGAGAACATAAAGGGCTATTAATCATGAAGATACTTGCAGAATTATTCATCACCTTTGCGAAAATGGGAGCAGTAACTTTCGGCGGAGGATATGCCATGCTCCCGATACTTCAGCGTGAAATCGTCGAGAACAAGCACTGGGGAACTGACGAGGAGCTTGCTGATTATTACGCTATAGGCCAGTGCACACCCGGAGTTATCGCCGTGAATGTGGCTACGTTTATCGGGCGCAAGACTGCCGGAAATTTGGGCGGTGTTGTTGCGACATTGGGAGTAGTTTTTCCGTCAGTGGTGATAATCACGCTCTTGGCCGGAGTGATTCAGGCGTATTCGAGCCTTGAATGGGTGAAACATGCTTTTGCCGGCGTGAGAGTTTGCGTGTGTGTGCTTATCTTCAATGCCGTGATAAAACTCTTCAGCAAGGCCATAATCGACAGGAAAACTCTGTGCCTTTACGTTCTTGTTCTGGCCGGAGCAGTATTCCTGAACATTTCGCCTGTAGTGTTCGTAGTTCTGGCCGGTATTGCCGGAATAATGCTGAGAAGGTGATTATCTATGCTGTACGTAAAATTATTCTGGGAGTTCTTCCAGACGGGATTATTCGCTGTCGGCGGAGGAATGGCTACTCTGCCCTTCCTGTACGACATTTCGGACAGGACCGGGTGGTACACGCACCAGCAGTTGGCGGACATGATAGCGGTGAGCGAGTCAACGCCCGGAGCAATCGGCGTGAACATGGCGACGTATTCCGGCTACATCACTGCGGGGATTCCTGGCGCACTGACCTCAACGCTCGGCCTCATCACTCCGAGCATAATTGTGATATTGCTTGTTGCGGCGTTCCTGAATGCATTTCACGAGAACAAGTACGTCAACGGAGCGTTCTATGGTCTTCGTCCGGCGAGTGCGGCTATGATTACGGCGGCGGGGTTAATCCTTGCTCGCGTGGTGTTTTTCGGCGGAGATTTCTCTAATGGACTGAGCATTAAGCCTCTGGTTCTGGCGTGTGTGCTTCTGGTTTTCACGCACATAATCTCGTTCACGAAGAAGCTGCATCCGGTAACTTGGATATTCTTCGCGGCAATAATGGGAATAATCTTCGAGTTCTAGGGGCAGGGGCTAGGGGTTAGGGGGTAGGGGCTAGGGGGTAGCTAATTCCCTACGCCCCTATTTCCATATCTCATTACTGCAATTTCTGATACTGTATCGAGCTGCCGTTCGGGAAAGTCAGCGTCAAAATCTGTCCAGAATCATCAAGCTCAATCTCTGCCGTGAAATGCACTCCCTTGTTGTTCTGCCCGGTCATAGTATTTCCCTTCAGAGTGATTATTCCCATTTCTGACGGCTGGCCGTTTATCCACCCGTAATATTGATTCCCCTGATACTGGGTAATCCACTGCTGGCCGTTCACATAAGCTCCCCAAACTCCTTCAATGTTTGGTCCGGGAGGTTCAGGCATTTTCACGTCGGGCATCTTCGGGAACTGCGAGGGCATCTCCGGGCTGGAAGACACTTCCTGCTTTTGCGTTGTTTGCGGTGAAACAGGAGCAGTCTGTTTCTTGAGGGACGGCAAGAATGGAACTGCCTGCTTTTCCGTGATTCTGGTAAAAGCTCCGGCGGTCATCATGCCGTTATCGGTGAACGTGAGCACGAGTCTTTCCGTGTCAGGGTTCCACCACGCACAAATCAGCTGCTTGCTTCCGTCAGTGCGCGTAATGACTATTCTGTTGTCCGACACAATATATTTCCCGATGACTTGGCCGTTTCTGCTGGCCTGGCCGTTTGCGCTGAAAGTGTAGGTAGTTTCGTCCTGGCCCTTCCAGTTTCCGGAATACCAGCCTTTGGGGAACCACGCGCCATCGAGCGGGCACATGTAGCGCACTTCGCCGGTCTCAACTGAGGCAAGACACCAGATACGTTTTTGGCTGTCGGAGAGCACTACCGCGAAATCTTCCGTGATAACTTCGTATTGTCCGTCATCGTCGGCAGCGTAGGTTTTGAGCACCGGAACTGTTCCGGAGAAGTCCAGCAGCATGTACATTGAGGACATTTCGTCTTCGCCCCAGAGGTCAGCGTTGACCGAGTAAGTTATCTGCTGGGGATTGAGGCTTGCCATTGTCGCAATCTCCACTATTAGGTTTGTGGGAGCAACTATCTTCTGGGTTCCTGCAATCTGGTCAAGTTCCTTAGTGTGCATGTATCTGCCGGGAAGTAATGCCTGCCCGTTCTGCCTGGTGTAGTCGATGTAGGGGCCTATGCGTGAATCTGCGGCGGCCTGTTCCGGTGTAATGTCGGCGGATGCACACGAAGCGGAGAGCAAGAGGATTAACAGAGTGAATAACTTTCTTTTCATGATGACACCTCCATAAAGATACGAGTGCAATAATTTTAGAGCATAATTGCCCGCAAAAAAAGCCAGCTTTGAAGTGATAGCATTACGAGCTATGTTCTGCTGTGCTCCAGCCAGTCCTCGAGAATCACAACAGCCGCAACCTTATCAACCTTCTTCTTGCGGCCTCTGCGCGACACATCAGCCTCAAGCATTGCCCTCTGCGCTATCACCGTCGTGAATCGTTCATCCCACATAACGAACTCACGCTCGGAGTACTTGGCCGAAAGTCCTGCTACAATACCGCGCACTCTCTCTGCGGCCTCGCCGGGCTTGCCGTCAGTACGTGCAGGCAGTCCCACAACGATAACAGCAGGCTCATATTTCGCCAGTGCCTCGTCAAAATCTTTCTGCCATGTCTCAGCGTTCCATACTCCGAGACCTTGTGCTATTATGCGTGAAGGGTCAGAGACTGCTGCCCCGACCCTCACACTCCCAATATCTAGAGCTAATACCCTGCTCAATGAGAATCTTCCTTTCCTGACAGAAGTAATTCTGCAAATTTTACAACTACATTTACAACTACAGAAATGCTCCGTCATTCAGCATAACATCAAGGTTTATTCGTCCTTTGTCCTTGCCGAAAACCTATTCCTTCAATTTTCGGTCTGTAGGTGTTGCCGTAATGCATTCATCGACAGGAATATACGCCTTTATTCCCGCAAGTGCCATATCCGCCGACGAAAAGGCTATTATTACTCCTGACTTGCACTTCCGCCCATAAGTTCAACGAGAGAGGCCGCCGCCGTGAACATCGACATGACTATATCGTGTTTCTCCGCTCTGCCTTGACTGCCTCGCACATCACATCAAAGCTATTCTCCATGCGCGCAAATATTTCCTCTGCTGGTCCGCTAACACTAGCTCGCTGATTTTGCCGTTACCTGCTGCCTCGACAAGCTCACTGATTGAGTCATACTTCAGCATTCTTCACGCCTCCTATATCGCACGGATTAACAGTGAATTTATGACGTTGCTCAAGCCCCGCAGGTCTTCAGTCATTCCGGGCTCGGGCTGGCCGTCAATCTCTATCGTCATCAACGCTTCGCCTCCGCGTTCCTTGCGCGACAAATAGTATTATTCTCGCCCGTGAAGTGTATCCGCGCAGTGTTGGGGTGTGTTCACGGGGTGTCCTGCTCTATGAACTTGTAATCTATGTCCTCACGTTTTGCGATGTCCAGTGCGTCGCGGATTTCTTCGCTGTAGCTGTGGTAGCCCATTACTCCCGCGAGAAGTGCCCGGTCTGTTCCGTGTCCTCTGTAAGTTCTGGCGAATGACCCTGATAATGTTATGTCGAGCTTCACGGGCTTCTTGCCGTCCATGACCTTATTGCGACGCGGCCAAGGCGAACAGCACCAGCAGTGTGTGAACTTGACGGCCCAATCATTACCGGCCCTATGATGTCAAAACGTTCATTCTTTACCCTCCTTAAATTACGATAACACTGGCAAGACGTTATTGCCTCAGCCGTATATTTTGCAACAATGCTAATATTTCACCGCAAAAAAATATCCGGGAATGTGTCTTTTCCGGATAAGATATGCCCACAAATTACAGCAAGGCCTTGAGGTGTTTGCTGAGAACCTTTCTGCGTGCATTGATGAACTTCCTGAAATCCTTTATCTTCAGGCTTGTATCGTCTGGAACAAATAAATCATGCTTTGAAATATGCTGCTCGTCTGCCCATTCATCTAATGGGGTGTCATTCTTTGAGGAGTTCAGAAGTCCGTCGAGAAGCTGCAGGTTAGCCACACTGTCCCAATTATCAGCATCAGACGCAAACTTCCAATCAGTTCTGGGAATATTCTGCCCTATTTTGCCCCTATCAGTGAAGATTGATGCAGGGTGAAGATGATCCTGATGAAGAGTTTTCGAGAAATCAAGGTCAGGCTGCAGAAGGCTTAGAACGTAGAATGCTTCATTGCTCCCCTTGTGTGCCTTAAGCAATCCGTCAATAAAATCATCATCGAGGCTGTAATTTTTCGTCGGGTTTGACTTGAAAGCATTCATCAATTCTTGAGCAGGGAAATTTACAGCCTGTGTATGCTTCAGAACGTTGCGCATAGAGACAAGTACGCTGTCTGCCTGGCCGCTGAAAATTGACCTGATGAATGTCAGATTGAGCCAGCGCGCAATATTCTTCCTGTCGTCTGCGTTATACGTCGGCTTAGTTATCTGTCCGGCAATATTCTTGTGGTAGATGTAGTAAATTACCGGGATTGCGGCGTTCTTGGCCCGGAATGTTGCATCATTGAAGCCGAGCTGCTCGAAAAGTGTGAATGCTGCGATGATACTGGCCTTTATTCCTAACCAATTCTTCTCAAATACGGCTACATTGCTATGCGTGAAGTTATTAAGTCGAAATCTTATGTCGTCAACAAACAGGACAAGGCAAGTCCTCAGTATAAAATCCTTGTCGATGTTAAAGCTCGGTCTGCCTAAGCCTCGTACCTCATTGATGAGTGTATCAAATTCTTTGCGTGCGTCAATCTTGGCCCAGTTTGCGGAAGCTATAGACATCAGCAAGTCAGAGAACGATAACGAAGTTCCTCCGCTGTTCGTGCGGACAAATACCTCAAGGACTCTGTCGGAATCCTGTTCTTCCTGCATGTAGTAATTGATAAACGGCCTCACATGAATCACTTCGTAGAGATTGGAAAGAGTATCTACAGCAAATTGATTCCCTGCGATCCCCAGAGTATTAATCATGCTGATGAGATCCATATTACTATTACAAGTTAATATTCTGCCAACTTCAAACCATTCACTTGATGCATCATCAGGCTTCAAGAATCTGAAATCGTAGTATTTCTGAGAATCGACATTATGCTGAACGGGCTCATTAATGTTGAGATAAAGTCTTCTTGTTGGAATGCAGTCCTCTGAATCCTTCCACCATTTACGCGGCATCTTGTAGGCATAAGTCCCCCGAAGTCCTACATAAAGGCTTGTTAGTCTTTGCTGGCCGTCAATGACCGCATAGAAATCCGGGACACCTGTCGTGTTAATGTATTCGTTGGTATCGGCAAAATATTCCCTGTAGTTCATGATGAACCTGTAGAACTTGTAGCTGTTCTTGATGCTGTCATCGCAGACATGCCAGAGCATAAACGAGTTTATCGGGTAACCCCGGAGTATGCTGTCAAAGAGTATTTCTATCTGCTCGTGCGACCAGACAAATTTTCTCTGAATTGCCGGCAGTAAATATTTATTGCTCTGTATATAGTCAATGGCTGTCTTGATGGTTATAGGAGTCTGGAAACCCTCACTCATGACTAATATTCCTCTCTATCTTGCGAAGTAATCATAGTATAACAAAAATTCCCTGCCTCACAAGAAACAGGGAACTTCACACGCTTTATGTCTAAGCACTCATTTTTTCAGCAGCTCACGAATCCGATTCAGTGCCTCGTCAAGTTTTGCGCCGTCCTTGCCGCCTCCCTGAGCAAGATTCTTTCTGCCGCCTCCTTTGCCGCCAAGAACAGCACACGCTTCCTTCACGAGAGCACCTGCATTCACACCGAGACTTACTGCCTTATCATCTGCCATTACTGCGAGCTGGCAGGACTCATCATCACCGATTGACGCAAGAATTACTACGCTGCCGTCGTGTTTAGCCTTCGCTTTGTCGCCAATATCCCGCAGCATGTTAGCGGGAATGCCCTGAAATCTGCCAGTCTGAATTAACAGCCCGCCAATTTCCTCACGCTCAAAGAATCTCTCTGCGTTCTCGGTCAGTTCACGCAGTTTCACGGCCTGTATCTCACTGCGTACTGTCTTCAGTTCGTCAACAAGTGCCTTCGCCTTCTCACTGAGACCTTCCTCGTCCGTAGAGAGCAGGCCGGTAAGCGACTTCCTCAGCGCAAAAAGTTTCTGCATAATCGTCAGCACGTTCATTCCTGTCGTGGCTAGAATACGCCGTGTGCCGCTTCCTATGCTCTCCTCACGCAAAATCTTGAAGCTCCCGATGTCCCCGGTACGTTTCACGTGAAGACCTCCGCACAATTCCATCGAGAAGCCCGAAACATCAACTACTCTCACAACATCGCCGTATTTCTCGTCAAACAGTGCCTTAGCTCCGAGTGCCTGCGCTTCGTCCTTGCTGTGCTCCGAAATATTCACATCAATGTTCGCCAAAATTTCGGCGTTCACGATTCTTTCGGCCTCCGCAATCTCATCGTCAGTTACAGCAGAATGATGCGTGAAGTCGAAGCGCAAAAATTCATCCGTTACGAGGCTTCCTGCCTGCCTGACGTGGCGGCCAAGTACACGGCCAAGTGCCTCGTGCAGAAGGTGCGTTGCCGTGTGGTTGCGGCGTATCGCGGCCCTGCGCTCATCGTCAACCACGCAAACAGCTTCATCACCGACGCTAACAGACCCTTCACCCTTCACCGTGTGAACTATAACTTTGCCGTGAGGAACAGTGTTAATTACGCTGAACACTTGGCCGTTCACTGTGATAGTTCCTGTGTCGCCGACCTCCCCGCCACGTTCTGCGTAGAACGGCGTAACGTCAAGCACTATCTCGAACTCCGGCGTGTCCTTGACGTTTTCGGTCCGGCCTTCTGCAGTAATGAGGGCTATGATTTTTCCCTTGCCCTTGTCAGTCTCGTAGCCGGTGAACTTCGTAGCTCCGCTCTCGTTCTCAATCTCAAGGTAGACATCGCCAGTTAATGCGCTCTTCTTCTGCTTGCTCGAAGCTCTTGCACGTTCACGCTGGGCTGTCATTTCGCGGGTGAAGCCTTCCTCATCGAGGGTGAAACCTTCTTCATCGGCCATTTCGCGCGTAAGTTCGGGGGGGAAACCATAGGTGTCGTAGAGCGTGAAAATCACATCGCCGGGAATTTCTTTGCGGCCTTGTGATTTCAGGCTGGCAATCTCTGCGTCGAATAACTCCGTACCCTGCCTAAGTGTCTTGTTGAACTTTTCCTCTTCAAGAGAAATTATCTGCTCGATAACCGGCCGCTGAGTAATCAGTTCACGGTAAGGGTCTCCCATTATGTCAATGAGGATGGGCATGTATTCATTCAGGAACATTCCCTCGAAGCCTAACAGTTTTCCGAAACGTACAGCCCTGCGCAACAGCCTGCGCAACACATAGCCAGGTCCGTCGTTGCTCGGCAATACTCCGTCCGCAAGCATGAAGGCAACGCTCCTCACGTGGTCAGCAATTACCCTCACCGCCATATCATCACGAGCATTTTTCCCGTAAGTTATTCCGGCCTTCTTGCACGTGTGCTCAATAAGGGGCGTGAATAAATCCGTCTCATAGTCCGTGTCAACTTCCTGCACAACCGACGCAAGACGCTCTAAGCCCATACCTGTATCAATATTCTTGTGAGGCAATAACGGGAGGCTTCCGTCCTTCTGTCTGTCGAACTGCGTAAACACCAGATTCCAGATTTCCATGTACCTGTCGCAGTCGCAGCCCACGCCGCACGTCGGCTTACCGCAAGAATATTTTTCGCCCCTGTCGTAATATATCTCACTGCAAGGCCCGCAAGGCCCTGTTTCTCCCATGAACCAGTAGTTTTCGTCCTGGCCGCAGCGGTAAATCTTGCTCTCAGGCAGGAACTTTTTCCACACATCGAACGCTTCATCATCGTCAAGGTAAATCGTCGCGTACAGCCTCTCAGGATCAAGCCCTACCCTTTCAGTGAGAAACTCCCAAGCCCACGAAATAGCCTCCTGCTTAAAATAGCTTCCCCACGTGAAATTGCCCAGCATCTCGAAGAACGTGTGATGCCGTGCTGTCCTGCCGACGTTCTCGATGTCGTTTGTACGGACGCATTTTTGTGATGTAACTACTCGCGGATATTCCGGGTTCTTGATGCCAAGATAATACGGCTTCAACGGAACCATTCCCGCAATCGTGAACAGCAGGGACGGGTCTTCCGGAACAAGAGAGAAGCTCGGTAAATGTTTAGCTCCCTTCTCTTCCCAGAAGCTCACAAACATTTCGCGGAGTTCTTTTGCGGTACGGTACTTCATGCTTTCACCTCTCCCTTCGTCAGCTTGTCGATAAACGGTCTCACCAAATCAACAGGAATCGGGAAGAACGTTGTAGTGTTCCTCTCGCCGGAAATTTCACGTATGGTCTGCAAGTAGCGGAGCTGTAACGTTACGGGTGAGGCCTCCATCTTGCGGGCCGCCTCCGAGAGTTTTTCCGCCGCCTGCAGTTCGCCTTCCGCCGCAATAATCTTCGCCCTGCGTTCACGCTCTGCCTCTGCCTGGCGCGCCATCGCACGCTTCATTCCTTCCGGAAGCTCCAGCTCCTTCACTTCAACCGCACTGACCTTAATTCCCCACGGGTCAGTCCTCTCGTCGATAATCTTCTGCAATTCCTGATTAATCTTCTCGCGCGAAGACAGCACTTCGTCAAGTTCTACACTGCCCACAACAGAACGAAGCGTAGTCTGCGCAAGCTGGCTCGTCGCCACTACATAATTCTCCACTTCGACGACAGATTTTGCGGGTTCAAGCACACGGAAATACACAACCGCATTAACCTTTATGGCTACGTTGTCCTTAGTGATGACTTCCTGAACCGGAACGTCAAGCGTCAGAATCCTCAAGTCAACCGTTACTGACCTGTCCAGAAACGGCAGGATAAACACAATTCCCGGCCCTCTGCTCCCGACCAGACGGCCAAGACGGAACAGCACAAGCCTTCTGTATTCCGGGACAACCTTCACGGCCATTGAGAGCACGATTAGCAGGAAGAATATCACCACGACAGAACTTCCAAGCCACGAAATAAGTTCGCCCAGATCAAAATCCAGAGTCCTTATCACCATTATTAACCACCTCATCGTTAAATTTCTCGATAACTACCATTGCACAAGCGTAATCTCCCTCGTGCGTCAACGACACAAAAATTTTCGCCTCACCCTCAGGATAACGTTCCTCAAGGTCGCCTGAGAGCCTGATTACCGGTGCACCGTCATCATTCCTGATAAGCTCGAAGTTACGGCCCATCATTACGCTCGTCAATGACAGACGCGACGCTTTGATGAATGCCTCTCTGGCCGCAAAACATGATGCATAGCTCCCGAATTTCTGTGCACCTTTGGATTCGGCGTAAGCTATTTCCTGAAGGCTGAAGATACTTTCACGGAAGTGTTCGGATTTCAGGGCATTCTTTATCCGCGAAATACTGCACAGGTCTACTCCGATTCCAGCAATCATTTGAACAGCCCCTTGAACTTCTCGAAAAATCCAGGCTCTTCCGTATTCACAGAAGTCTTCAGCTCGTCCGCAAGTGCCTTGATCAATTCGCGCTGTTTGTCCGTAAGCTCCTTCGGAATGTCTATGTAGATGTGGACGTACATATCTCCCTTAGCGCTGCCATAAGAATTTAGCTTGGGCATTCCTTTTCCCTTGAGCTTGAGGACTTGGCCGTGCGAAGTCCCAGCCGGAACGGTTAGTTTCTCTGGTGAACCGTCGAGTGCCTTAATTTCGGCTTCTGTCCCGAGCACAGCCTGCGGGTATGTGAGAGTTACTGCGGTGTGCAGATCCGCACCGTCTCTCTCAAAACGTTTATCCTCCTCAACCTGAATCACCAGGTACAGGTCTCCGGAATCTCCGCCGTTGCGTCCGTCCTCACCTGCTCCGTGAATCACGAGCCTCATTCCATCCGCAACTCCCGGCGGAATCTTCACGCCTCTGGTCTGCTTCTTCTTGACGCGTCCTGTACCCTTGCACTCGTCGCATTTTTCCTTAATGACCTTTCCGGTTCCATGACACTCCGGGCAAGTGCTAATGCTCTCGAAGACTCCGAACATAGTCTGCTGTCTCTGTCTGGTCTGACCCTGTCCATGACAATGCGGACAAGTTTCCGGCTTAGTGCCAGGCTTTGCGCCCGTACCGTTGCAGTGCTGGCAGTTTTCGGCCTTCGCGAACTCAACGTCGCGCGTGATTCCCTGTGCGGCTTCCAGCAGGGATATGCGTATCACCGTTTCGATGTCCCGGCCTCGTTGCGGAGCGTTGGGATTTCTCCTTGCACCTCCGAATCCTCCGCCGAATGCCTGCGAGAATATATCGCCGAATATATCTCCGAAATCCATTCCGCCCATTCCGCCGAAGGGGTTATCGCTGCCCGGCCCGGTCGTCCCGAACTGGTCATAGCGTGCGCGTTTTTCCGGGTCATTCAGGACGGTGTAGGCGGCGTTAATCTTCTTGAACTTCTCCTCAACTGTCTTGTCGCCGGGGTGCGCATCAGGGTGATACTGCTTGACCAGACTCCTGTATGCCTTCTTGATGTCCGCCTGTGTTGCGTTTCGCGGGACACCCAAAATCTCGTATAAATCCTCCAAACGTTACAGCACCTCCATAACCTAAATAAATACCCCTCCCGCATTATCAGAGAGGGGTTCATTATACATTTCTCCCGTAATTAATTAGCGGGTTGTACGTCTTCTCTGCTGAGTGTTTGTACGTGCAGGAGTCTCCAGTCTTCTCTTGAGTTCCTGTGCGGGCTTGTACTCCGGGTTAATTTCGAGTGCTCTGTTTGCCCACATGAGCGCGTCGTCCCTTCTGCCCCTGAGTCTCTCTGCGCTGAGTCCTGCCCAGTATGCGGCCAAGTAATTGGCTGTCGGTTCGGCCTCATATGCCGCAGTGTAGCTTTCCAGTGCCTGAGTTACCCTGTTGGAGCTGTAGCGGGTGTATGCATCTCTCTGCATTGTGATTAACTCGCGCCTTCTTGCGGCGGGCAGCTTGTAGGTGAGAATCATTGCGGCCTCAGTTGAGTTATCCGGGTCAAATGCAGGCAGTTCCTTAATGAGAGTCTCCATCTCCGCAACTTCGGCGGCTTTTCTCGTTGCTTCAGTCTCCTTGTTGACGAGGGCAGCTTCTCTTGCAGTAAGTGCCGCAGTGTGTTCATCAAGCTCCTTGTTCTTGGCCGTAAGCTCAGACTCTCTTGCTGTGAGTGCCGACTCTTTCTGCGCAAGCTCTGCTTCGTGGTCAGTAACCTTCTTTGTGGATTCAGCGAGCTTCGCTTCCTGTTCGCCGACTGCTGACTCGCGTCCGGCTACTGCCTCTTCGCGTCCGGCAAGCTCCGCCTGTTTTGCGTTAAGCTCTTCTTCGAGGGCCGCTAACCTGTTTCCGGTGGCTTCGCGTTCGGTGAGTGCTGACTCGCGCTTCACGAGTTCGGCCTCACGTGCGGTGAGCTGGTCTGCGGCTTCTTTGGCGGAAGTCTTGGCGTTAAGTTCGGCCTCTCTTCCGGCTAAATCGGCTTCACGTTTTGCGAGGTCTGCCTCCCTGCCGGCAAGTGCTGATGATGCTTCGGTGAACTTCTGGCTTTCCTGCGCAAAGACCGTTTCGCGCCAGGCAAGTGCTCTCTCGCGCTCCATGATTGCGTTTTCGCGTCCGGCTAACTGGCTTTCACGTCCTGTAAGTACTGCGCTGGCGGCGTTGTTCTCGAGCGTTTTTCTGGCAAGAACTGCGGCTTTGGGCGCAAACTCCTGCTCCTGCTGAACCAGTGATGCTTCTCTTTCGGTGAGACTGGCAGCAAGTTTTTCGAGTTCCTCCGCGCGTTCGTTGAGGGCGGCTTCACGGACTGCAAGCTCATCCGGAGCTTCGGCTTCCTGAACTTCAGCGGGGGTTTCTGTTTCTGGTGCGGGGGCGGCTTCGGGTTCGTCTGCCCATAGAGGTGTGCACAACAGCATAGCCAGCAGCAATAACGGTGCTGTTCTCCTAATCATCGACTAATGTCCTCCCTTGATGTATGCAAAAAATTTGTGTATTGGTGATTCTATAATAATCACTAGTTTTTCACAAACAGGCCGTGAACTTAGAGTGTATAATAGCCTTTATCCCAAACCTAAAAATTGCGCGAGAGGAGAAATTCTTTATCATGTTCAAGCCTCACGGTATAGTTATCCCCGTCGTAACCCCTTTTGACGATAGCGGCAAGTTTATGGAGGAAGAGTACAAGAAGCTCCTGCAGTACTTCATCGATAACGGCATTCACGGAGTGTTCCCGTTCGGGACGAGCGGAGAGTTCTACGCGTTCGACAACGGTTTCTACAGGCATGTTCTGGAAGTTACGTGTGAGTATGCGCGCGGAAAGATGGACATTTACGCCGGAGCGAACCACATAACTCCGAAGGGAGCTATTGAGCTGGCGAAAATTGCCGAAGAAGTGAAAGTTGATGCCCTCAGCGTATTAACGCCGATGTTCGTGAGCCAGACGCAGGCAGAACTTGAGATATATTATCGCAAGATAGCCGACGCAACGAGCCTTCCGATAGTCATCTACAACAACAAGCCCAAGACCAACGTAACAGTTACCCCCGAGACCATCCAGAAGCTCGCGAAGGTCAAGAACATCATCGCCATTAAGGACTCGACCGGCGACATGACCAACGCTGAGGAATACATCAGGCTTACGCGCGACAATCCGGAGTTCTGCGTTCTGATGGGCAGGGACACGCTGATTTACGCGGGGCTGTGGTACGGGGCACCAGGAGCAATAACTTCCTGCGGCAATATCGCTCCGAGAATCGCAGTAGACATCTACGAAAACTTCGTGAACAAGAACTATGAGGCGGCACTCGAGGCACAGTTCAAGCTGAGCGAGCTTAGGATCGCGACGAATATGGGGAGCTTCCCGGTCGTCATTAAGGAAGCGTTGAACATGATCGGCTTCAACGTAGGGAAGTGCGCGGAGCCTATTCAGCCGTTGACGGCGGAACAGCACGCGAAACTTGAGGTAGTGTTGAAGAATATCGGCCTCCTGAAGTAAGACACTATGCCCTCCCTGTTTGAGTATAGGGAGGGTATTTTTCTGAGTGAATGACTATCTACACGACGGGCTTCACCAAAAAGACAGCAGAACAATTCTTTGAGCCGATAAGGTACCGTATGATTCAGATGCTGCTCGATGTCAGATTGAAGAATACTTCACAAATGTGCGGCTTCACCCGGAAACGCGACCTGCCGTATTTATTAGGACTGATAGGCTGTAAGTACGAACATTGTCCGAGTTTTGCCCCTAGCGAGGAGATTCTTGCGGACTGGAAGAAGAAGCGCATAACTTGGCAGGAGTACGAAGAACGCTACCGTACACTTATTATTGAACGTGGCGCGGTTAAGGAGTTCATCACGTGCTTTGAGGGAGTGCACGATTCTGTGTGCCTGTTATGCAGTGAAGTAACTCCCGAACACTGCCACAGAAGACTATTCGCCGAAATGATAGCGGAGAGTATGCCCGATACAGAGATTATTCACCTGTGAAGATTGACGCTGTAATTCTGGCCAAGTCCACAATGTGGGGCAAGTTCTGTGTTGCCGGAATAGATATTCATTCTGGAATGTGGGTGCGTTTTGTGGGATATGAAGACGGTAAGCCGCTGGATGACTCGCAGATGATGTTCATTAATGCGGCCGGAAGCTGTAATCCTCTTGACGTTGCGCGAATCAGGATAGCCCGGCGAATACCGCGACACAACCACGTGGAAGACTGCATGATTCACCGGGATTCCTGGCTGAAACTCGGACACATGACCATTGAGGAAATTTTGCAGGTACACCCGGAGGAATCCTACAGGTACATTTTTGGGAACGGCATGGAGTACGTTACTGACGAAGAAATGGGAAAACTGCGATTCAGGTACTCACTGATTCTCATCAGGGCTGATAACCTCACCCTTGCCCCTGAACGCAACAGGAACGACGAACTCAGAGCAAGAGCGTTCTTCTCCCACAACAACAGAAACTATGCACATATACGCGTAACTGACCCGGAATATGAACATCTGCCTGAAACATTCACTATAGGCACGGCATATTTGGTTATGAGTATGCCTGTAAAGCCATTCAACGGACGTTACTATAAATTAATTGCAAAAATTATCCCCGCAGAAAATATAGGTGATGATTTATTTTAGTGGTAAGTGATATGATTAACGCACATCTAAACCACTAATCTCAATAAGGAGCAAAATATCTCAATGGACAAGAAAATTAAGCGCATAGGTGTCCTCACCAGCGGCGGCGACTCCCCCGGCATGAACGCCGCAGTCAGAGCCGTAGCCCGCACCGCAATGTACTACGGCATCGAGTGCATAGGCATCCGCAGGGGCTGGCAGGGACTCATCAACTCCGACTTCGTCATCCTCAATCAGGACATGGTCAGGCACATTCTGGGCAGAGGCGGTACGATCCTCTACACAGCCAGGAGCGAAGAGTTCATGACCGAGAAGGGCCGCGAGAAGGCCGTAGCTACCTGCAAGATGCTCGGACTTGACGGAGTGGTGGCAATCGGCGGAGACGGAACATTCAGGGGAGCACTTGAGCTTTCGCGTCTGGGAGTGCCTGTAATGGGAATACCTGCCACAATCGACAACGATATTGGCTGTTCGAACTACACGATAGGCTTCGACTCGGCGTGCAACACCGCGATTGACTGCATCGACAAGCTGAGGGATACGATGCAGTCTCACGAGAGGTGCTCGGTCGTCGAGGTAATGGGCCGTCATGCAGGATTCCTTGCCCTGTACGTCGGAATAGCCGTCGGTGCAACGTCAGTGTTAGTCCCCGAAGCGGAGCTGAACTTCGAGAGGGACGTTGTCGAGAGAATCCAGAACGCGAGGCTTTCAGGACAGACGCACTTCATGGTGGTAGTGGCCGAAGGTGTCGGAAGTGCCTTCGACATCGCGAACAGAATCCGTGAATCACTTGGGCTTGACCCGCGCGTTACGGTTCTAGGGCACATTCAGAGAGGCGGAGCACCGACCGGGCGCGACCGTGAGACCGCCACGAGAATGGGGTATTATGCGGTGAAGGCGTTTGCTGAGGGCAGGACTGGAAGCGTAATCTGCACACGTGAGGGCGGAATAGTGGAGACACCGATAGAGGAAGCTCTGGCTATGACGAAGCACCTTCAGATGGACAGGTACGCGATACTTGAGGCGATTGCGGCTTCAGGGCCTCACATGAACTAGTTATGCTGCTGACGGGTCAGGGCGTTGATGCTCCGGCCCGTTTCTTGTTTGAGGTGATGTTATGGTGAAGTGTACGGGAGAGTATGATTCTCCGCTGGGAAAAATTCTGCTGGCGTGTGATGACGAAGGGCTGACGCTGTTATCGTTCGTCGGGGCTGGGGAACAGGAAGGCAGAGGGCATTCGGTCATCGATGAGGCTAAAAGGTGGCTGGATGTGTATTTTGCGGGCGGAGTGCCTGACTTTGTGCTGCCGCTGAATCCTTCGGGGACGGAGTTTCAGCGCAGGGTGTGGGAGGCTCTGCGGAGGATACCTTACGGGCAGAGCACGACCTACGGAGCAATAGCGCGGGAATTGGGGTGCAGAAGTGCTCAGGCTGTGGGTCAGGCGGTAGGACGGAATCCTATAGGCATAATCATTCCGTGCCACAGGGTGCTCGGCTCGGATGGAAGCCTTACAGGATACGCCGGAGGCCTCGAGAGGAAGGCGGCGTTGCTCCGGCTTGAGGGCGTGAATGTGTAAACGGGTCAGAAGCTGTAGAGGTCGTTAAAGCCGTTAAAGCCTAGCTGTTTCATTTTGCTGTCGGCGAAATTCCGGGCCTTCTTCGACAAGACCTCAATCTCACCTTCTCCAAGTCTGAATCAGCTGTTATCTTCGCAATGATTCCGTTCTCGCACACTATAGCAAAAACAGGATATGTACCATCTACACCATCTATTATAGGCCCGTGAAGAGTAATTCTTTTGCCTTGAGTCTCACCCATATTCTTTATGGTGTCGCCGAAATAGCTTTCGAGAACTTTTGTGCTTGCACCGACCTTTATGTTCTTCCCGAAGACATAAGCAGGGTCGGTCGTCGCAAAGAAGGAGGCTGTAAATTTCTTGTTCTTCTCTGCGCTGGCGAACACAAGAGTTTTATCCTTTGTGTATACTCTGTCCCACATTATTGCTGTCAAAGGCGGATTCGTGAGCTGAGCCTCGAAAGCCGGATTATTGAAAGCTGCTATCTTGTCCGCAAATACCTGTATTTCTTTCAGGAGAACTTCTGCCTTCTTGTTGTACGCCTGAGCTTTGGCCGAAAACGGGTCGTAAACCGCAAAAACAGGCACAGATCCTACTATTACGCATACAACCCAGCAAAACAAAACCTCCCCGTTCATCACAGGGAGGCCGAAATATCTTCCGTTAGTTTTCGTGCATCACATGAGCACACCGTACGCACAATCCGTGTTCATTCGGGTGCTCGTCGTACTTCCAGCATCTCGGACACTTCTCACCCTCTGCTACTCCTCCAGAAAGCTCTAATCCCGTCGCTTCGTCCTTGAACTTCACAGGCAGAGCCAGATCATCCGCCCACTCGAATTTTGACACTATCGCTATGTCCGCAAGCTCCTCCGCTGTGAAAGCACCCGCAATCTTCGCTACAACGTCAGCCTTCTTCATCTGCACACGCGCCTCAAGCGATGTACCAATCGTCTTGGCCGCCCTCATCGTCTCAAGCATCCTGCTAACCGCTCCCTTGAAGGCTTCCGCTTCTTCCCACAAACCAGCAAGCTCATCGTTCAGACGTGAAGCATCCTGTTCTGGGAAGTCCGCAAGAAATACGCTCTCACACAATGAGCCGTCAATGCTCCTCATTTCCTGCCAGATCTCTTCGGCGGTGAAGCTCAGCAGAGGCGCAAGCATTCTCGTCAATGCTGACAGTATCTCCCACATTGCGGTCTGTGCGCTCCGCCTCGTGAGGGAGTCCGCCGCCTCAACATACAGCCTGTCCTTGCTGATGTCCAGATAGAACGCCGACAGCTCGTTCACGCAGAAGGAATGTATCAGCGACACCGGCACGTGGAACTCGTAATCCTCGAAGGCCTCACGCGCACGGGCAATTATCCTGTGAAGACGGTCCAGTATCCATTTGTCCATCGACAGCAGAGAGTCATACGCTACTGTGTTCTCTCCGGGCTTGAAGTCGTGAAGGTTGCCCAGAAGGAAACGCGCCGTGTTCCTGATTCTCCTGTAGGTCTCCGATAATGCCTTCAGTATCGCCTTCGAGATGCGGACATCGTTCCTGTAGTCCGTCGATGCCACCCACAGCCTCAGAATATCCGCTCCGAACTCGTTGCACACTTCCTGCGGAGCTACGGTGTTCCCGAGAGACTTGCTCATCTTCCGGCCCTCGCCGTCCAGCGTGAACCCGTGCGTCAAGACCTGAGCATACGGCGCACGTCCCTTTATGGCCGTCGAAGTGAGCAATGACGACTGGAACCATCCGCGATGTTGGTCGCTGCCCTCAAGGTACATATCGCACGGCCAGGTCAGCCCGAAGTTCTCGTTGAGCACCGACATATGCGACACTCCCGAGTCGAACCATACGTCAAGAATGTTGCTGTCCTTCTCTACGTTGTTAGAGCCGCATTTTTCACAGCAGGCTTTATCCCCGAAAAGTTCCTCAAGGGATTCGCTCCACCAGATGCTCGAGCCGTCCTCTGCGTCCTTCACTTTCTCGGCGAGCATCCTGATTCTGTCGGCAGTCAGCGTGAAATGTCCGCAGTCCTTGCAGTGAATCGCAGGAACAGGAACTCCCCATACCCTTTGGCGGGAAATGCACCAGTCCGAACGCGAGCTCACCATGTTATATATCCTGTCGCGCCCCCAATCGGGAATCCAGCGTACCTCCTCGTCGATTATGCGCAGGGCCTCGTCGCGGAACTCCTTGACGTTGATGAACCACTGATCCGTTGCGCGGAAGATTACCGGCTTCTTGCACCTCCAGCAGTGCGGGTAACTGTGGTCAATCTTCCCCAGACCTAACAGCCGCCCCTTCTCCTTTATCAGCTCAATTGCTTTCTTGCCGCCTTCGTCGAGGGACATTCCCCCTACAATAGGAAGCTCCTTCTCGAAATATCCCGCGTGGTCAACCGAGCTGTACACCTTCAGGCCGTAACGTACTCCTGTTTCGTAGTCCTCGACACCATGACCTGGCGAAGTGTGGACGCATCCCGTACCTGTCTCAAGTTCTACGTAATCCGCAAGCACAACCAGAATTTCGTGCTCGTAGAACGGGTGAAGAGGCTTCATTCCTTCGAGATCAGCTCCCTTGACGGTGAGCAACGGCTCGCTGAACTCCATACCTGTAGCCTTGCTGACGGAGGCCTTGAGTGCAGACGCGAATACATAGACCTTTCCGCCGGACTCATAGAAGCTGTATTCGTAGCGCGGGTGAAGTGCAACTCCGGCACTCGACGGCAACGTCCACGGGGTAGTCGTCCAGATTACGATGTATACATCGCGCCCGGCAAGCTCAGGGAATTTCGCGGGGGCTTCCGGCAACGGATAAGCAACGTACACCGACGGCGACTCCTCATCCCAATATTCGATCTCACCTGCAGCCAGGGCTGTCTGGCAGTCCGTGCACCAGTACACAGGCTTCAACCCGCGATAGATTAGTCCCTTCTCCACCATGTCGGCGAACGCGTGAAGCTCCCTGTGCTCAAATTTCGGGTCAAGCGTTATGTAGGGATGATCCCATTCACCGAGAACCCCAAGCCTCTTGAACTCCTCGCGCTGAACTCCCATATAGTGGAGAGCTGTTGCCTTGCACTGTTTGCGGAGTTCTACGGGGTCAATCCCTGTCCCCAATTTCGAGAGCTTTGCGTCCCTCAGTGAGCGCAGCTCTATCGGCAGTCCGTGAGTGTCCCAGCCGGGAACATAGGGAGTGTAGCGTCCCGTCATGGTCTTGGCTTTGACGATAAAGTCCTTCAGGATTTTGTTGAAGGCCGTTCCGATGTGAATATCTCCGTTTGCGTAGGGCGGGCCGTCGTGAAGCTCGAAGTGTTCGTGTGAATTTTCCCTAGAGTGCAATGCTTTGTGATAGATGTCCTGTGAATGCCAGAACTCAAGAAATGAGGGTTCACGTTTTGCGAGATTTGCCCTCATCGGGAAATTAGTTACCGGCAAATTTAGAGTATCCTTGTAATCTTTTGCTTCCATATTGTGGAATGAATGCCTCCTGAATTTATGTCTATTTAAGGATTTGCTAATACTATCACAAAATCTCGGCGGCAATAAATTTTTGTGCCTGTTATTCCGACAATTAATTAACAAATGTTCGCCAAAAATTCCACGATAATTTATGTTTTAGGAGGTAATTGCGTTATGAAAAGGTTTCGGTTCATAGTAACGCTGCTGTTTGTTGCTGTGATGTGCCTGGCCTGTTCGGCGGCATGGGGAGCCGGGGCAGGCTATGCCATTCCAATTGATAATGTCCATTTTCCTGATGGCAACTTCAGAAAATATGTGATGACGCAGTACGGCAGAGGATATGATACTCTTGACACCAACAATCTTAATAATTGCACTTTCGTCAAACCTAGCGACCCGTACAGCACAAGCCTGACACGAGAAGAATATCAGGCTATATTCACCGTTAAGGGTGTCGAAATATTGACATACCTTCGCGAATTTGCATTGTCGAATGCTCAGCTCTCATATATAGATTTCAGCAAGAACACTAAACTGGAGTCCGTTACATGCTCAAATAACAAGCTGGTGAAACTTAACCTGGAAAATACTTCGGAATTGAAACGCCTCTACTGCCAAGACAATATGCTCAGCGAACTTGACTTGAGCGACAGCGAAGAGTTAGAGCAGCTGTACTGCCAGAACAACAGGCTGACTTCCTTGAAGATACCCAAGAGTGCGAAACTGTTTCAGCTTAATTGTGAGGGGAACAACATAACCAACATGGATGTTGACCTGAGTAATTCTGTGGGTAGTATGTTTGAACTATCGTTCAGCTATCCTCTGGAGGATACCTTAGAGTTCGACCTGGCGGAGCTCAAGAGATTGTTCAACCTCAGCGTTACAGTTTCAGACTTCTACGCATCTATCAATAACACTTCAGGCTTGATAGACGGTACGCTCTCAAGCAACGGGGTAATAAGTTTTCCTGCTTCACTATCGCTTGCACAGCTGAAATACATTGCCTTGAAAGTATCAGAGGCTAACGGGAAAACCTTATCATCCCAGCTAAGCGTACGTATCTATCCTGCTGAAACCCAATCCTCAGAAAATCCTCCAGTTATCACCACAGAATCATTGCCCTACCCTGTGCTGAATAAATCCTACAGCCAGACCCTAAAGTTCTCCGGCACTACACCCATAACATGCTCAATCAAGAGCGGTGCTCTGCCAGACGGGTTGACCCTCAGCGATTCGGGCACAATTTCCGGCACTCCGACAGCAAAAGGTACGTACAGCTTTGTGGTCGAGGCAAAAAACAGCGCAGGAGCTTTTACGATGCCTTATGCTGTTGTGGTATCGCAATATGACCCCGTAGAGTATTACCCTGAATTTTTCACGGATACTTCTCTTCCTGAGGCTGTCAAAGGCGAGCCGTACTTGGCCTCTATTGATGTTGTAGGACTTCCATGGATATATTCTGCAATATCATACAAAAGTCTGCCTTCAGGGCTTCAGCTCTCAAGCTATAGAGACGGTACTATCACAATTTCAGGAACTCCGGCAGAAGCAGGATCATTCTATTTTGCGATTAAAGCTACAAATGTAGTTCAGGGCGAAGCAACACAGTATTTCAACCTCTACGTAGGAATGCCCGTCGTAAAGCCAACACCTCCGTCAATTGCTACGGTGTATCTTAGGCAGGGAACTCAAGGTGCGGCCTACTCGTCATTTCTTTCGGCAACAGGTACACAGCCGATAACTTGGTCGCTGTTGAGCGGAAGGCTGCCCAATGGTCTCGCACTCTCGGCGTATGGTACTGCCGGCTTAATCAGCGGTATTCCGACAGAATCAGGAACGTTCACGCTGACTCTTCAGGCCCAAAACGAAGGCGGAATTGACCAGAGAACTTATACACTTATCATCGATGCTCCTCCTGTTGTTGTCCCTGCAGAAAAAGAACCCGCGAAAATTACGACAGAAGAACCTCTGCCGGCAACATCAGGTGCTCCCTACGAATGCCAGCTACAAGCATCAGGGACTCCGCCGTTTACCTGGACGCTCGTCAAGGGCAAAATGCCCGCAGGACTCACGATGAGCAGTTCAGGACTAATTTCCGGAACTCCGCCAAAGAAGGGCAAGGCCAAGCTGAAACTGACAGTCTCGAACGACAAAGGCTCCGACACTAAAGACCTGACGCTCATGATTTACGACCTGCCTCAGCTCACGACAAACACACTGAAGGGCGCGATTATGGGCAAGAAATACAGCCTGTCCCTCAAGAAAAAGGGTACAGGGCCTTTTACGTGGTCAATATCCGGAACTCTGCCGAATGGTCTTTCGCTCGACGCAAGCAAGGGCAAAATCACAGGAACTCCTGCGGATAACGGCACCAGCACAGTGATTATTACGTTGAGCAACCCTGTCGGATCTGTCTCAAAAGTATATTCGCTTGATGTCAGCGTAATTCCGCCGACGTTTGCGAAGAAAAAGCTCAAAGATGCAACTTACGGCAAAGCCTACAAGGAAACCATTAAGCTCAAAGGCTCAGTGCCCATATCTCTGCTGATTTACGATGCCCTGCCCGAAGGATTGACGTTCAACAGTCAGGACAACACGATAACGGGTATTCCTACGCAGACATGTGTTGAGTGGCCGGTCTCGTTTCTGGCCTTCAACAGAGGCGGCCAGGTAGAAACCACATACTCGCTTACGGTGAAACCTACAGCCCCTAAGTTCACGACGAAATCCCTCCCCGGCGGAATGATTTACAACGGATATTTAACGGAGATTACGGCAACGGGAACTACACCGATAAGTTTCTGGGCAGAAGGACTTCCGAGCGGTATGTGGATGGAGGAAAACTACATCGTTGGTGCACCGGAGGAGTATGGAACGTTCAAAGTTATCCTTCACGCAATCAATGAACTGAACAAGGAAGTGAAGAAGAACTACAAGCTGATTGTGCAGGCTCCTCCAGAATTTGATGAAAACCAGAGCGAGGAACTTGCGGCTGGCTATAAGGGAGAAGCATATGAAACCGAGATAATGGTAACCGGCTCAAAGACGCTGAAACTGAAGGTTACGAGCGGGAAATTGCCTTCAGGAATTAAGCTCAACTCGTCGAAAGGAGTGCTCAAGGGCAAGCCCAAAGACACAGGGACGTTTGATTTCACGATTACAGCGTCAAATCCTGTCGGCTCAGCCAGCAAAACATTCACTCTGACGATATACGGCGATACTGCCTCTGCCCGGCAAACTGCCTCCCCTCAGGATAACTTGGCCGCAACAGAACCAGAAGGAAGTGTGTCCGTGCCGGAAGACAGCACCGGTAATCCTGAAGGTGCAGAATATGTTGTTGTTGCGGAATTGCCCGAAGTGTCAGCCGATGTGTCAGGCATGTACGACTTCAGCGTAACACTGAGCGATGACGCAAAGGCGGGCGAAAAACTAATCTGGCTGGCTAATTCTTCGGAGCCTGGCGAGGATGACAATATAGCCGAATTTTCGGACGAAGACGGCGCAGAAATTGATGCAGTCCCGGAAAACCGGAAGGTCAATGTTTCTGCGTGGCTGAGGCAGGGAGTAATTTACCATCCAGCTATTGCAGTGAAACGTTAGCAAACACAAAAAATTCCCCCCTCACAGTTAGAGGGGGGCTTTTTCTTTCTTCTGCTACTTAATCACTAAGTCAGGCTGTGCCGGGCCGGTAAATCTCACTCCGGCATCGTACATCCCGAACGCCGAAATCTGCGGCATCCTGAACGTCCCGCGAGTTACTGCCCTCATCTTGAAGCCGTAAGACCTTTCTCCGTTAAGCCTGTCGAAGAACAGCACCAGACGGTCATCACGTACATCGTTCACGATTCCGTAAGTTCCGGACTGCTCAGAAGCTCCGTCCTCAAGTCTGGGATTCTCCAGCTCCAGACCCGCAGGCAGAAGGTAATTCAGCGCAAGGTTATTCACCGTCATTGACGGCTTCACCGTAAGAACTGCCTGGATTACGCTCCCGTGAGCAAGAGGCTGTGAAAGATTCACCGCGCTGCCCTTTTCGTCAAAGTATACGCACTCGATATTCACGTTCCTGCGCTCAGATCTGGGCTGTCTCTTCGGGAAGCCCGTTACGCTCCAGGAATAGCAGCCCTGACCGCTTCCGTCTGCCTCAATCAAAATCGCAGCATCTTTCGGAAGTTCCTCTGCTTTGATTGCCGCAGGCTCGCCGCTCTTGTAGCTTAGAAGGGCGTGATCGCTGGTCTCCGTCGTAACTTTCGCTGTGATGTCGCTCTTTGCCCCTGCCGCCTCGATGTTGTAGCGTGCAAGTGCAACTATCGACGCAGAATTGTCCTGTGTGCTGAACCATTCGCCGCGACTTCCGAGACCTGCAAGCCTCTGCGCAAGCTCCGTAACTTCCGGTGCCTGAGGCTCAACATCCAGCCACATCGTAAGCAGTGCCGCAATGTTCCTTGTCTCGCTCTCAAGAGTACGGCCCGAATACCCGGAATTACGTCCTACCTCAACTTTGCGCAGTGCCTCAGCGTTCCCGTCAATGAGTGCCTGTGCTCCGGCCAGATACACATGTCCTGAAGGTTTCAGCGAGGCCCGATTTTCCCGCAGGTACTCAATCCACCCAAGGGGCTTTTCGCCGTAAAGGGCCAGCACGTAAACAGCATATGCCTTCGTCGTGAGATCATCGCGTTCTGCGTCGTCGTAATCATATTCCGGCATTGACGCAAGGAACTGACGCATCCAGTTCATCACACCGGTGAACATCTCTTCAGGGAAAGATACTCCGGCGTTGCGTGCACTCAGCAGGAAGTGAGCCGCGTAGACACTGCCCCAGTTGTACGGAGTGCTGGTGCCAGGCCATGCCGCAAATGAGCCGTCGTAAAGCTGCATGGACTGTATCCTGTTAATCGCGCCTTCAGTGCGCTCGTGAAGTGCTGAGTCGTTGACGATAAGCGGGTCAAGTTCCGCAACTGCGTCCGGCAGAATCAGGAACGGCCAAGCTCCCGAAATTGTCTGCTCAAGGCATGAATACGGGTACTGATTCAGGTAATTCACTGCTCGCGCAAGATTCACAGCAGGTGTGTCCGCAAGATTGAGTGTGCCGGAAATTTCGCCCGTAAAGTCATTCAGAGGAATATCCAGCTTCGTCGTGCCAGGCTCAAACACTCCGGTACCTCCAAGCGTGATAGTCGGCCAGGCCGAACGTACAGGCATCTCGATTTCCTGAGTGAACTCCCCGCCGTTCCACGAGGTCGTAACATTCAGGGCTGCCCTGTTCGCTCCGCCGAGTGCACGGGCCGTAATGTTGAAGGCTTCTTTTGCGCCTGCGGAAATCTTCAGGTCCTTGTAGGACTCATTCAGCATGAGTCCTTCGGGTGTCAGGTTCACGCGAACGTCCAGATTGCGGCCTGATGTGTTGAACACGCTGACCGGCACAACGAACTCGTCGCCAGGTGCTGCAAATCTCGGAAGTCCTGCCTCAGTTACTACATCGCGCGCAATCTCTACGGTCTGCTCCGCGCTACCGAAGTTCTTTCCGGAGGCAGCAACCACAAACAGCCTGCCCCTTCCGCTAAATTCCGGAAGCTCAAGCTCGGTCGTGAGCATACCCTTATCGTCCGGATAGAGCACTCCCTCAAACAGCGAAAGTATCTTGAACCGCTGGACTGTCCCGTCGTTGGCAAGGGCCGCCATAGCTTCGTCGCCGCCCGGGTGAAGCTGTTCTGTTGCTCTGTCTTCAACAGGAATTAACTGGTCGTAAATGTCGTAGCCCTCAGAGTTAAGCTCCTTCAACCCCCAGAAGTGATTCAGCAGGTCAGGAGTCTTGTAGCGAGTAAGTCCCAGCACTCCGTCATCAACGAAAGCAATTGCTACGTCGGCGTTGCGCGAGATATTAGCACTGCTTCCCTTGAGCGTAATGGTTACGGGGAGTTTCGAGGCCGGTTCAACCTTCTTGGGTGCACTTATCCCGACGTTCAGGTTGTAGTCGCTGAGGTCAGTCTTGATTCGCGCAAGACCTATTGCACGGTGTGATGCCCACTGCTTTGCGTCAGAAGCATTGACCGGGCGGATAAGCCACGCACTCACCCACGCATTGGGCCGCAAATCCTGAGTTACAGGCACGTCAAACGTAAACTCCGAACCTTCAACCATGCGGACATTTCTTGTGATGAGCTTCGAGTTCTCCACAAGAATCATCATCAGGCCCTCGAACGGTGCCTTAATCTTGACTTTTGCGGTCTCGCCGAGCCTGTAGGTGTCCTTCTCGGTGGTCATCTCTATGCGGTCAATAAGCTGCGAGCCTCTGCCTGCGTATTCAGGGTCAGCTGCGTAGAACCTGTACACTGCGCGCGCGTTGTCGTCTGCGTCGCAAACTCTCACCATGTAGCTGCCGTACTCTTCCGGCCGGAACGACACAGTGCCCAGACCGTTGCGGAGGGTCAGTGATTTTTCCTCAACCTCAGTGAGTTCTTCGGTGCTCTGCCAGCGTTTGCGGCCGTCAATCTCTATCATGTTGTAGTTCCACGTTACACGGTAGAGAGTCGCCCTGAGTTCGCCGGGGCTGGCGGGTTCTTCGTCAGGAGTAATGCCCGCAACCTTGAAGCGTACATTTGTGCGTACGGCCATAGCCTCGCTTTCAGGAGCAATTCCCAGAAGCCACGGCGCAGAATAGTACGGACGGGTCAGCGTTGAGGTTACCCATCTTCCGCCGTCCTCCATTACTTCGGCCTTAAGGGTTACGTTGATGATCGTCGGTGCCTGCCAGTTGTCGCTAAGTTCGAAATTGGCATGTGCCGCTCCGAAATTATCGAGCTGTCCTTCCTCCAAATCACCCTCTGTGAACGCAAAGTGCCTCGACGGGTCTCCGAACTCGTAGCCCTTCCATCTGTCCTGAGTTGGCGTGAAAGTTCCTTCGCGTGCCGTCCAGGAAGTTTTGTAGTCCAGTCCTGCACCGTCAACTCCGAACAGCCAGCGCGAATATATATCTGCTGTGAACGTGTCGTTGTGCACAAGGTATTTGCGGTAAGAATTGAGCTTGACCTCGATGCGCGGAGGAGCAAAATCCTCAACGTGGAACTTGTAGCTCGTGATGGGCTTGTTCTCCTGTCCTGGAACCGCGAGCTGGGCTGTCCACACTCCCGTCAATGCGTTTGGCGGAAGTTTTACGGAAGCTACAGCACTTCCTTTAGCGTTGAGCATCACTGATTCCTGCTTAACCTTTCGGCCAAGCGTATCCTTCACGATGAACAGAACAGGGAATGCTTCCGGCGTTGAGATGTCCGGATTGCGCACGATGGCCTTGAACTCTGCGGTCTCGCCAGTCCTGTAAATATCTCTGGGAGAAATTATCGCTCCCTCATAGCCCGAACGAAGCCAGGCACGCCCTGATGTGTCGAATATCTCGCGGTTCAGTAGGTTGCGGGTAAGCTGTACGTAAGTCAGGTCTGCGCTTTCGCCTTCGCCTTTGCGGATTACTGCAACTGTCGGCAAATTATCGTTCTGCCAAGTTTTTCCGTCAGGCACTTCGTAGTAGAACACTCCGGCTGAGTTGGTGCGGCCGTGAGCGATTAGCTGCTTTGCCTCAGAGAATATCTTTACGTCAGCTTCGGCAACTCCTCTTGATGCTGTGAGGCTGTTCACCCACACCAGCACTGCATCTTCCCAGAGCCTGACCGTTGCACCGAGATCCGAGAGGCTGATTATCTGCCGTCTTTCGTCCCACCAGTCAGAATCAGCATCGCGTGCAGTCAGCAGGAATAACCCGCGCTGTCCCTTCGCAATTTCGTCAACAGGAATGCTCCGCCTTACTCTCTCGTTGAACGGAAGGTCTAACGGAATTTCTTTTGTGTATACGCGTCGCGAAATGTCCTTGTCGAACTCGTCCCAGTCCTCATGAATCATGTAGGGAATGTTATTCTCGTACATTCTCCACAGGTCAAGCTGAAGTTTCTTCACGTTCTGAAGCTCAATCGGGATCAGACCATTTTCCAGCGGTGTAAGGTATGTGCCAGTTGATGGAAGCGATACTTCACTGGGGAGGTCGGGCATGATTATTGCCTGCTTGTAGTCCTGATTGAGCACAAGGCCGCTCTTCGACGGAAAACCCTTCTTGAACGTGATTACGAACCTGTCTCTCGGCCTGAAAGCCTTAGAACGGATAACGAAGTTCTCATCGCTCCAGCCCGTTTCGAAAACGGCATCGCTTGTTGCCGGCTCAATCTGGATGAAACTTTTTGCTGTCTGCGGGTCAATTCCGAAGTTGAAGTATGCGCGGATGCTCCTGCCTTCGGCTTCAAGTTTGCGTACTATCAGCGTCGGATCGAGCACAACGTTTTCGGTGTAGTCGTTCTCGATGCCCATATCGCCCTCTCCGCTCTTGAGTCCTGCCGCAATTTTCACGGTAAATCTCTGGCGTGAGGCACTTTTCGGCACGGAGACAGATGCCCTTATTGTGCGTGAAGGCAGTGCGCCGTTAATCGAGTAGGGAACTTCTTTGCCCTGAGCGTTGACGATTCTCATGTAGCCCTTCAGGCGGGCGGGGTCTACCCTCATGTTGAAGTTCAGGGTGAAATACGCGTTTCCGTCCCTTCCCATTGAAGCCTGAATGTCCGTCGGCGAGAGTCCCTCTGTCTGGAATCTGAACTCGCCGGGACCGATTCTTCCGCCTCGTCTGTCCTTGAGGTTCTCGCGCAGAGTCGCTGTGTATGTAGTTGCGGCACTCAGCGGAGCAAGCAGCTTTGCGGTGAAGGTGCGCTCGTTCTGCCAGCGTCCCTCAAGCTGAAGCGGCGGGTTGACCTCGAACGGGAACAGCTGGTTTTCCGGAGTAATGACCTTGCCGGTCTGTGCGCGGGTAACTACTGGATTGCGGAACACTGCCCTGAACGAAACATTGTCGGGAACTGTTCCGGTTGGTGCGAAGCTCTGAACTCCTGCGGGCATGTTGGACGCGGCATAAGCCCCCGAAACTGCCAGCAGGAAAATCAGAGTCATCACTAGGAATAGCCTTCTCAAAATTCATACAGTCCTTTCCTGAATAAGATATACAGATGAAATTATTATATGCTATTTTGCTATAATCTAGTTGTTTTAGCGAGTTCGAGAGGAGGAATAATTTTGCACCATGGAAGAAAAGAAAACTGTAGCAGCTGCCAGCCGTAAATGGGAAGTCGTAGTCTTCCGGCTAGGCAAAGAGTTATTCGCCATAAATGTCAACAAAACCCGGGAGATACTTCGCTGGACAGGATACCGGCCTATACCGTCAAAGATACCTGCATTTCTGGGCATAACCACTCTTAGAGGAGCTACTTTGCCGTTAATTGACCTGCGTATATTTTTGGGCATAGAGTCGACCGTGCCGACAGAGCAGACCAAAGTTATGGTTGCGGAGTTCAATGATATTAAGCTGGGATTTCTGGTTGATGGTGTGGAAAGGATTCGGCAGGTCAACGCTGAAGATCTGGACTCCTCGAAGATGCGCGGAGTGTCGTTGAAGTGGGTGCTGTACATCATCAAGAGGGACGAACGGAACATATTATTGCTGGACTATGAGGCGATAATCCAGGAGACAGCTCCGGCAGTAGCAGAACACATGTTCGACCAGGACAAGCTGGGTACGTATCACCGGCAGATAGGGCACGTTGAGGACTTCCACATACTTGTTGCGGATGACTCGCCGCTTCTTCGCCAGCAGACATGTGATGTCCTGAAGCAGTCAGGATTTTCGAGCATTTACCCTGTGAAGGACGGAGTGGAGGCCAGAAAATTGCTGCTGGATCAGGGCGAGAATTTCGACCTGCTTGTGTCGGATATAGAGATGCCGCTTCTGGACGGATTGAGCCTCGTCGAGACTCTGAGGCAGGACCCCCGCACCGAGAACATGCCGGTAATATTATTCTCGTCGATAATGGTGAAGGACCTGCTTGACCGTGCGGAGAGCCTCAAGATTGTGCATGTCCTGAAGCCGGATGTGTATAAACTGGTTGAAGGAGTAGTGAAGATATACCGGGAATGCAAGAAGAAGAGGAATTATTAGGGAATTATCCCCTGTCTGAGTCCGGGCGGGGGATAAAAATATATTCAGGAGGTTTTGTGAAGTGAAGAATGCGTTAATGAAGCTGGTCTATTACTTGGCCGAGAAGGGCAAGATGATAGGCATCAACAGGGGCAGGCTTAAAGCTATGCTCTACCCTGCGTACAGATTCGTCTGCTACGTATTTTATGTAATGGGGGGGGGGTATGTGTATCTATACCACGTTGAGATGCCGGTAACCCAGCGCTGTAATCTCAGGTGCAAGCACTGCATATTCATGATGCCGTACTTCAAGCATCCTGCAGATTATCCGGTAGAAGACTTGCTGCGCTACATGGACAAGTTATTTGACGCAGTAGATTCCATCCAGATATTCAGACTGCTCGGAGGAGAAACATTCCTCTACAAGGATTTGAACCCCCTAATCGAGAAAGCACTAGCCTCACCAAAAGTGAAGACCGTTGAAGTAGTCAGCAACGGCACGATAATTCCACCGCAAGACACGATTGAACTGATGAAGAACCCGCGCCTGATTTTCCAGATAAGCCACTACGGTAAATATTCTCGCCACGCAGAAGAGATAAAGGCAATTTGCGACGAGGCCGGAGTGAAATGCGTTGTGCGCTATCCGCAGGACAAGACCTGGAGCTATTTCGGAGATCTGCACTTCAGGGGACGAAGCGATAAGGAATTGCGCAAACAGCTCAAGAATTGCGCGAGCATATGCAGGAATTTTCTTGACGGCAGGCTGTATTTTTGTCCGAGAGCATCTTTCGGGAGCAAGCTGGGAATGCCGGATAACCCCAATGATTTTGTGGATTTGACGGGAGATACCGACCGCAAGACACTTAAACGGCAGATTTTCGAGCTGAACCAGAGAAGATTTATTGCCGCGTGTAATTACTGCGATGAAGGCACCGGGGCTGTAGAGTCCGTTCCGGTTGCAGAGCAGATGTGAGCACAAAAATACCCCCTGTCTTGAAATGACAGGGGAGCTCTATTCCGGATCAATGTACAGCGTAATCAAGTCGCCGCTGGTGCCAATTTTCTTGACACTCAGGCAATTATCGCTGTCGTCCCACTTAAACGTTAAACCGAGTGCCTTATCCTCGCTGTCTGCCCATTTCCCGCTGTTGACGTACTTCTGGGCGTAATACATCATCTTGTTGTGCTCATGCTGATACGAAATTGCCTGTGCCTGATTCGCCATGAAGTCAAACAGTCCCGACATGATTACCCCGAATAACGTCATGGCTACAACTACTTCCATCAAAGTTTCAGCCTTGCGCTTCTTCATGATAATTCCTCCTCCTCAGAACTATGCATCTCGGAAAATTTCCGCCGTCCAGAATCTCACCGCTAACCTCGAATTTCGCCGAAGCTCCCCGCAGAAATTCCCGCTGGCCTGTACCGCCAATCTCCAGCACCAGAAACTCGCAATCTATCCTCTCAGCCAGAGAGATTATCTCGCGGTAAAACTTCAGCCCGTCAATTCCTCCGTCAAGGGCACTGCGCGGCTCATAGTCCCTAACTTCACGCATAAGCCCGTCGATTTCTCCCGAAGGGATATACGGCGGATTGCTCACCAGAATTTTGCATCCGGTGAGGCTTTCCGCATTGAAAATTATCCTTGATCTGTGAGTAAGATTATAGCGTTCAAGATTCAGTCGGGCAAATTTTGCGGCCTGTTCCGAATTTTCCGCCATGTACGCAAACGCTTCTGGATATTCCAGCAGAATAGTTATCGCTATGCACCCCGAACCCGTCCCCCAGTCCAGAAAGGTGAACTTCTCCTCGCTTCCTATACACCGCCTCACTCCCTCAATGAGCGTCCCGGTGTCCTGTCTGGGGATTAATACTCCCGGCCCTACGCAAAAATCCCTGCCCACGAAATCCGCAATACCCATTATGTACTGCAGAGGTTCTCCCTTTTCTCGTCGGGACAGCACAGCGTCAATTTTTGCTTCTTCCTCTGGCGAAAAACTATCGCGCGCAAGAATCTGCGAGGTGTTCAGGCCAAGCGCAAAGGATGACAGCCACAAAGTCTCCTGTTCAGTCATCAGCCCTCGAGATTCTGGAGCTTCTGGGTCTGTTCCGCGAGAACCATTGCGTCAATCATCTCGTACAGATCCCCGTCAAGATAGCTCTCCAGCTTGTACAGCGTGAGGTTAATCCTGTGGTCGGTTATCCTGTTCTGCGGAAAATTGTACGTCCGGATTCGCTCGCTCCTGTCGCCTGACCCGATCATTCCCTTGCGCTCGCTGCCCCGTTCGCTGTCCTGCTTCTGCTGTTCAAGGTCAAAGAGTTTCGTCTTGAGGTAGCTCATGGCGCGTGCACGGTTCTTTATCTGGCTGCGTTCGTCCTGGCACGTTACCACTATTCCCGTCGGAAGGTGAGTGATTCTCACGGCGGAGTCCGTCATGTTTACGTGCTGGCCTCCCGCTCCGCTCGACCTGTAGGTGTCAATTTTGAGGTCTTCCTGCCTGATTTCGACCTCCACGTCGTCAGCTTCGGGCAATACCGCAACGGTTGCCGCCGACGTGTGGATACGCCCTGCCGCCTCCGTAACCGGGACTCTCTGCACTCGGTGAACTCCGGACTCGTACTTCATCTTGCTGTACGCTCCCTGCGAATCTATCCTGAAGACTATTTCCTTGTAGCCGCCAATTCCTGCAGTGTTCGTAGAGCTGTCGATTACCTCAATCTTCCAGCGCTGGCGTTCGCAGAACCTCACGTACATTCTGAACAGGTCAGCAGCGAATAACGTTGCTTCGTCGCCGCCGGTGCCAGCTCTGATTTCGACTATAACGCTCTTGTCGTCGTTGGGGTCTTGCGGCAGCAACAGCAGGGTCAAATCGTGCGTAAAACTCTCGATTTTCGGCTCAAGCTCCGCAATTTCCTCACGGGCCAGTGCCTCAAGCTCAGAGTCTCCGGACTTTATCAGCTCCCTTGCCTCAGCTATAGATGCCTGCGCCGCTTTGTACTCCTGATACTTGGCCACAACAGGCTCTAACTGTGCACGCTTCTTTCCGAGTGCCTGAAGTTCTTTTATGTCAGAGACTATTGCAGGGTCGGCTAATTTCTTCTCCGTTTCCGTAAATTCCTGCTCCAATGCCTGCAATTTCGGTTCTATGTTCATATTGCTTCCTTCCTTTCGTGTTATGCGGCCAAATTTTTCCAGCCGAAACGCCGTATTGAAATCAGTATTGAGATCAGCGTCATTACTTCAGTCAATACTCCGCCCCATGAATGAATAATTGCATCATACATCAGATTACACGGAGAGCCGAATAATTGAGACAGCCTGATTTTCTGAGCATTAGCCGTCCAGTAGCCCAGGCTTGTTGCGACAGTTGCGGCAAAAGGCAGAATACTTACCGGTCCGTCCCAAGTGAAAACAGTTATTGCTGTCATCGCCAGAAGAATAACTGCGAGCACGAATTTATGCCTTGCCCATTTCCATTTGTCTGACTTGAAGATGAGCACATTCCTGACAATGTTAATTACCAGGCTCAAAGCTCCGGTATATGCTTTCATGAGCAGGAACTGTGCAGTAAAAATCCCGCACCCTGCAATCTGGAAAAATAACAGCTTCCGGCTGGATTTTATCTGATACGACATTGCGAAGACTGCCGCCGCCAAGAAGCCCATGCTCTGAATCAGCAGACTATTCATTATTCCAATTTTCCGTTCATTGCTGTGTTCAGTGATGCAAGTGCTACCTCTGCCTGGTGAATGTCCGGCTCTCTCGTCGTCAGGTATTGCAGGCTCAGGAAGGGGGCGATTATGCACAGGCCGATTTTCCCGGAATTGGACGCTAACCTTATCAGCTCATAGGATATTCCAATCACAACTGGTATCAGGATTATTCTTGAGAGCACCTGCAAAATGAAACTCTCTCCGGCTATCAGCGTCTTGACCGGCGAAAAAACTATTATGCTCACGATTACGGCGATAAGCAGAAATGATGTCCCGCATCTTGGGTGAATACGCGAGCAGGTCATTATGTTTTCGGGGGTCATCTCCAAATTGTGCTCCCACGCATTGATGGTTTTGTGTTCAGCTCCGTGATAGCGGAATACCTGCTTGATGTCCGACCACATGCCGATAATCGCAACGTATCCTACGAAAATTACGGCCCTTAGCACTCCTTCAGTGATGTTGATGTAAAGCGGAGTTGTGGCAATCTTTCCGGCGAGCCACAGGGGAAGCGCGATGAACAGTCCGCCGACAGCCAGAATCGCAACCGCAACCGACAATAGTACGTCCTTGAAGGTCATCTTCTCCTCTTCTTCCTCAAGGGCAACTTCCGCCGAACGTGATAATGCCTTGAAGCCCGTAGCCATCATCTCGCACATAACTACTACTCCGCGAATTAGCGGGAGCTTCCAGGGCATTCTCTGCGTTCTTGAGCTGTGAGGCCAGTTCTCCGAGAATATTCCTCCGTTTGGACGACGAACGGCCAAGCCCCATAACTCTTTGCCCTTCATGAGCACTCCCTCAATCACTGCCTGACCGCCTACCGGAATTTTCTTAGTCTCTTCAGCGAAAAGGCTTAAACTCAAAATCAATAACTCATTCAGTCTCACGTAACAACTCCTCCATGTCTCTATACGGTTTCCCGCAAGTCCTTGCTTCACCACATCTCCCGAAAATACAACTTGGCCCGGCATTCTCGAACAGCACAGGAGCCTTCTCACGGCACAGTGCCAGCATCTGACGGGCCAGCTCGTGAATCTCCCATTGAGCGCGTCTGCACAGCCTCAGCCCGAAGAAGTGGTGAAGTTCCCGTGCGTTCATGGTAAGCACCAATCGCGTAGAGTGCCCGTGCGGCAAAATGAACCTCGCGTCCTCTTTGGGAATGCCCAACGCGATTAACTGTGCATATGCCTCCTGAGATGTTCTAACTGCGTCCTGATAGATAGTCAGTGCTTCGGGATTAGCCTTTACGCTCGGCGGAACTACTACTGCCTCAGAATCTGGAGTCATCTTGACGTAACGCTGGCTCTGCTGGCTGAAGCTGGCCAGTCTGTGCCGGACGAGCTGGTGTGACGCAACCCTGCTCAACCCGTCAATCCCGAACGTGAAGCTCACGTGCTCAAACGTCGACGTGTGTCCGCTGGCGAATAACTCTGCGATTAACTTGCGGGATAAATTCTCTTCCTCACCCTGCAGCAGCTCGGCGGCTGTGGTGTCGCGGTAACAGATTCTTGCGGCGGCAGCTACCAGTTCGTCAGGATTCGGAGTGTGTGCTAATAACGTTATCTGCATAACAAAAAAGGGGCATCTTTCAGCCCCTCAACATAAGCTGTCTTAAACGTCTGTCTTCTGGCCGTAATTGATGCCCTGATATTTCTTCTGGAACTTCTCAAGGCGGCCGGCCTCAGTCAGAACGCGTCCTCTCTTGCCCGTGTAGAACGGATGACAGGCTGAGCAGACTCCTACGCGGATTTCCTTCAGCGTTGAACGCGTCGTGAAGGTGTTTCCGCAAGCACATGTAACTTTGCATTCCTGGTACTCAGGGTGAATATTTTTCTTCATGGTGATATATGCCTCCTAGTGCCTCAGTCCAAGACGCTCAATGAGTGAACGGTAACGGTTGAAGTCCTTGTTCATGAGGTAGCGGAGAAGCCTTCTCCTTGAACCTACCATCTTGAGGAGTCCCCTGCGTGAGTGGAAGTCCTTCTTGTGGACCTTGAGGTGCTCGGTGAGCTCACGGATTCTTTCGGTGAGGACTGCTACCTGAACTTCGGGCGAACCTGTGTCGGTTTCGTGCGTCCTGTACTCTGCGATAACTTCCTGCTTCTTTTCCTTCTGGATCATCGATGAATGTACCTCCTGAAAAATTATCACTGTCCGGCCAAGCGCAAAGACTGTCCAGAAAATCATCAATGCTCTTAGCGTGGGAGTGTAAGCGCGGAATATATTAACACCCGCCCCAAATTTTTGCACTATGTTAATGCGTCCGAAAATGTGTGATTCTAATTTTGGAATCATCTCCGTGAAAACAGTCTGCATCAAATTTTAGGAGGTATTTCTGTAGTTGTAAAAGTAGTTGTAAAACTGTGGGATTTTTGCGGCTGGGAAACTTGAACTATGCGTAAATTATAGTGCAAACCTCAACTTGTGCAAGGCAAATGAAGTGTTGCTATAATATCCTCAAATTTCCCACATAAAGGAGTTTTCTTCACACATGAAAATTGCACTCGGAAATGACCATGCAGGTTTTGTCCTGAGGGATGCAGTCCTGCGTTTTCTGCACTCAAGGAATATAGAAGTGCTCGATCTCGGAGCTTTTGAATACGACAAGGAGGACAGCTACGCAGACCCGGCCTTCAGAGTTGGCGGGGCAATAGCGGACGAGACTGCGGACTTGGGCGTTCTCCTCTGCGGAACAGGTTACGGTATATCAATCGCCGCAAACAAAGTTCCCGGTGTCCGCGCAGTAGCTTGCTCATCACCGGATAACGCGAAAATCGCGAAGGCACACAACGGAATCAACGTTATAGCTCTCGGAGGCCGCGAGACTAAGCCCGAAGAAGTAGCGGATATTCTTGCGGCGTGGCTCGATACTCCGTTTGAAGGAGGCCGCCATCTCCAGAGGATCGAGAATATCGCGAAAGTGGAGAAGGCAAATTTGAACCTTCATATTCAGGGCGGCGGAAAGATAACTATCTTCAATCACCCGTTAATTCAGCACAAGGTAGGCATAATCAGGAGCGTCGATACCAGCGTAAAACAGTTCCGCGAACTCCTCAACGAGATTACGGGCCTGATGGTCTACGAAATTACGCGCACACTGCCCCTCACGGAAAAAGAGATAACTACTCCGATTCAGAAGACAACTGTTCACACGATCGAGGGCCGCAAAATGGCGATAATTCCTGTTCTTCGCGCTGGGCTGGGAATGGTGGACGGCATACTCCAGATTGTCCCGAACTGCAAAGTAGGACACATCGGACTCTACAGGGACGAGAAGACGCTAAAGCCCGTAGAATATTACTGCAAGCTGCCGTTCGACATTGAGGAACGGGATATTTTCGTGCTTGACCCGATGCTCGCAACCGGAGGCAGTTCGTCAGCGGCAATCGAGCTTGTCAAGAAGCGCGGAGGCAAGAAAATTTCGCTTGTGTGCCTGATTGCGGCACCGGAAGGCATCGACAGGGTTCACGCGGATCACCCCGACGTAAACATATTCAGCGCGGCTCTGGACTCTCACCTCAACGAGCACGGATACATTGTGCCGGGACTTGGTGATGCCGGCGACAGACTCTTCGGGACAAAGTGATTAACCGTGCTTGACGTAAAATTATTGCTTTTTGTGATTGCAGGATTTTTCTGGGGCGGGCTTACTGCCCCAGTCTCTATAAGGCTGGCAGGAATTTACGGCATACTCGACATTCCTGATGCCCGCAAAATCCACAAGGTCAACACCCCCAGAGGTGCAGGGTTAGGGTTGTGGCTCGGCTATCTGTTGATGTCCGTGATTATGGCGGAGGAAATTCCTTCCCTAAAGTTCATCGCGACCGGCGCAACCATAATTTTCCTGAGCGGCTATCTCGATGACATGTGCTCGCTCTCACCGTTCCTCCGGCTTGGCCTGCACATAATCGCCTCATCAATGGTAATTCTGCCGCTGAACCTGGATATTTTCGTGAGTGCTGTTGCCATAATCTGGATTGCGGGAGTAACCAGCGCGTACAACCTAATTGACGGAATGAACGGCCTGTGCATTTCGCTGTTCATGGCCTCGTCGATTGCGCTGTTCTTTCTGGGAAAGTCTTACGCTGGAATTTACGTCGGTGCAATGGCACTAGGTGTACTGTGCTGGAATTTTCCAAGTGCGCAGACATTTTTGGGGGACGGCGGAAGCACATTGCTGGGGTATCTTTTCGCCTCGCACCTTCTCACAATAATTCTGCCCAGACTCAGAGGAGAAGGTTTCGGCAGGTTAATTGTGCTGTTTATGCTGTTCGGAGGAGTGCCGCTGATTGATACAGCTGTAGCCTTCACGCGCAGAATGCTCACGGGACATTCACCGTTCTATCCCGACAAGAAACACCTTCACCACATACTAATTTCGCTGACCGGCTCTAACGTAGTAACTGTAACAATAATGTTGAGCCTTCACCTGTTCTCGCTAGCGGCGGGACTGAGAGTATTTTCGGGGATGCCATGAAGAAGATTGCATGTATAGTTGGGACTCGGCCTGAAGCCATAAAAATGGCACCAGTTATTCACGAGCTGAGGCGAGACCCTGAATTTTTGGTTACGGTGCTTGCGACAGGACAGCACACGGATATGCTGATGCAGGCACTTGGAGATTTCGGGCTTGAGCCTGATGCGAACTTGAACATAATGCGCGACAAACAGTCCCTCGACCATATAACTGCGAGCGTATTGCAGGGAGTCGGGGGATTTCTTGACGCTGAACCTCAGGATATGCTGCTTGTGCACGGGGATACTTCAACGACGTTTGCGGCGTGCCTGGCGGGGTTCTACAGGAAGATTCCTGCCGGGCATGTTGAGGCGGGACTGAGGAGCCATGATTTGAGCCTGCCTTTTCCGGAGGAAGCTAACAGGGTATTGACGGACAGGCTTGCGGAGTTGTTTTTTGCGCCGACGCAGGGAGATGCGGATAACCTTCTGCGTGAAGGGATTAATCCGGAGCGGATACACATCACGGGAAATACTGTGATAGATGCGCTGTACTGGATACTTGGCCGAGATAAGCACACAAAGTTTGAGCTTCCGGAAGGACGGCCCGTGATTCTGATGACAGCACATCGTCGGGAGTCTTGGGGTCAGCCGCTGGTGGAGATATGCTCGGCGGTAGGTGATGTGATTCGTGAGCGGCCTGATGTGATGTTCCTGATCCCCCTGCACAAGAACCCTACGGTGCGGAATGTTATCCGTGAATGCCTGAAGGATTTTCCGGACAATGTGATATTCACCGAGCCGCTGGGGTATTCGGAGTTTGTGCACGCGATGAGCAGGAGCGAATTTATCCTGTCGGACAGCGGAGGAGTTCAGGAGGAAGCCAGCGGAATAGATAAACCGGTGCTGATAATGCGGACGGTGTCTGAGAGGCCGGAAGCGATAGTGCACGGGACGTGTGTGCTTGTCGGGACAGGGCGGGCAAAAATCCGGGAAGAGGCTTTAGGGCTGCTGAATGAGCCTGAACGCAGGCGGGAGCTTCTGGCCAAGAACACAAAGCCCTTTGGGAATGGAGAAGCGTCGAAGAAGATTCACGAGGCGGTGAGGAGATATTTTGCCAGGCAGTGATGATGAAAGTTTAAGGCGGGTAGCGAAGAACTCGGTATTTCTTGACCTGTTCACCATCGACGTGGTCAATAAATATTCTTGTGAGGATATTGCTTTACCTGTCAGAGACTTACTATGAATATATACATGACCATGAGCTGAACGTGTACTCTTCGAGGAAAATGGAATTGCCAGAGCCGGAATTTTACGTGATATACACCGGCGCACAGAGAATAGACCGTGAGATAATCTCGTTGCGGGAAGATTTCTGGAACAATCCTGACGCAAAGATTGACCTTCAGGTGAGGGTGATACACGCGGAGGACAAGTCGGACGTAATCGGGCAATATATAATATTCTGTCATGTACTTGACGGCCAGATTAAGATACACGGCAGGAAGAAGATAGCGGCGGAAGAGACTATCCGGATATGCCAGGATAGGGAAGTGCTGAAGAGGTATCTGGACGGCCGTAAGAAGGAGGTTATAGGAATAATGACGATGCTGTTTGACCAGAATTATGCAGTGAAGGCTGCCATGAAGGAATACGGCAGAGAGCAACATAAACTAGGTAAAATTGAGGGCAAAATCGAGAATACAGTTGAGATGTGCCGTGAGTTCGGTGTCTCAATTGCAGAAGCGATTACCATGCTTGCAGGAAAATTCAGTCTCACTCAGACTGAAGCGGCAGAATATGTCCGCGAGTTCTGGAAAAACTGACACACAATACATGTCTACACAATCAGGACAGAAAGAAGTGATGACACCATAGACTACAAAAATATTATGAAGATTAACGGAGGAAAACCCCTTCAGGGCACAATCAAAACTCAGGGCGCAAAAAATGCCGCCCTTCCGGTTATGGCTGTTGCCCTTCTGCTCAAGGGAGAAACTCTCACCCTCGACAACGTCCCTGACCTCTACGACATCAACACCATGATTGAGCTGCTGGAGGCTCTCGGTGTCGAAGCTGAGTTCCGCGACTCTCAGGCCGTCTTCCGCGTCCCCGACGAACTCAAATGGGAAGCACCCGACTCCCTCGTCAGGAAAATGCGCGCCTCCTCCCTCGTTCTCGGCCCGCTCCTCGCCAACTGCGGCAAAGTCTCCCTACCCTTGCCCGGCGGCTGTTCGATCGGCAGCAGGCCCATTGATTTACACCTCAAGGGCCTAAAGCAGATGGGCGCAGAAATTGAGATACGCAACGGTGTAGTTCACGCCAGCGTCAAGGGCAAACTCAGAGGCCGGCGAATTTATCTCGACTTCCCCTCAGTCGGCGCAACCGAAAACCTCATGATGGCCGCCTCACTCGCTCAGGGCGAAACCATCATCGAGAACATTGCGCGCGAACCCGAAATCGACAACCTCGCCGCAACTTTGCGCTGTGTAGGCGTTCCCGTCGAACTGGAGGGCACCGGCGGAGTCAGGATACAGGGCATCGACAAGGCACATTCCGGCCGTGAACGCGTAATCCCCGACAGAATCGAAGCCTGCACATACATTCTCGCCGGAGTTATGACCAACGGACATATTCGGGTCGAGGACGTTGTGCCGTCGCACATTGACGCAATTCTGGCCAAGCTCGAAGAATCTGGTGCTAAATTCTCCGTCAGAAAGAATGTCGTAGAAATTTTCCCCTCACGCAGAAAGCTGCACCCGGTCTCAATAAAGACAATGCCCTATCCAGGTTTCCCGACAGACAGCCAGCCCCAAATGGCCGCCGCTCTCTCAATTTCTCGCGGGGTCAGCACAATCGAGGAGAGCGTGTTTCAGGCCCGCTTCCTCTACGCTCAGGAGCTTAACCGGATGGGAGCGGACATCCAGATTTCGCGCGACGTTGCGATAATTCGGGGAGTGGACCACCTGCAGGGAGCCGGCGTTAAGGCTACGGATCTTCGGGCAGGGGCCGCATTGATCATTGCAGGGCTTGCCGCTAAGGGTGAAACTACTGTTGAGGACATGGTGCACGTCTGGCGCGGCTATGAGGCCATTGACCAGAAATTACGGGCACTCGGTGCGGAGGTTGAGCTTGTCTGACGCTCTGGCAGGGATTCAGGTTTATGCGTTCGTCGGGCCGGCAGGAACAGGCAAGAGCCACAGAGCAACCCACGTCGCCAAACAGAACGGAATAGACTTTATTATCGACGACGGGCTGGTAATTTCGCGCGGCAGAATTTTGGCGGGCAGAAGCGCAAAGTCCGAGATTAACAGGTTACGCGCAATCAAACGGGCAATTTTTGAGTATCCGGAGCACAGGGACGAAGTAGTGCGCTATCTCTCTAAGCACCCGCCGGAGAAAATTATGATTCTCGCTACGTCGGAAGGCATGATCGACAAGATAATTTCGCGTCTTGGCCTGAACTCTCCGGTGAAGATAATCGAGATTACGGACATAGCTACAGGCGAGGAGATAGAGGCGGCACTCAAAGAGCGCAGGGAGAAAAAACAGCACGTAGTCCCTGTTGCGAAAGCGCAGATACAGCAGAATTTTGCGGGAAAACTTGTCAGCCAGATAAAGGGTCTGTTCAAAGGAAGAGAGGCTGAACGCAACACAATCGTCAAGCCGCTGTTCAGCTTCAACGGAAAAGTTACGATAGATTCTGACGCGATACTGACTATGTGCCGGAATTTGCTGGAGTTCGGTGAACATGTCAGGAAAATCCGCGAAATAGACCTCGACACCGACGACGACAAGATAGAGCTTAACATTGAGCTTGACCTGAACCTCGGAACAATGAGCGCGCTATCAATTGCCAAGACCCTGCAGAGAAGATTGCGTTCCGGACTGAGCTACTTTACGGGAATGGAGATACGCAGGGTGAACATTCGCGTCAATGAGATATTTTTATGATGATTACGGACATTAATTCGGCGTGGGAGGAACTGCGCAAAAGAGTTGAGGCTTGTACGAAATGCGGGCTGTGCCAAACCAGAAACAACATTGTCTTCGGTGAAGGGCCGGTGAACAGCAAGTGCGTGATTATCGGTGAAGCACCGGGAGAAGAGGAAGATATGAGCGGCAGGCCCTTTGTCGGAAAAGCCGGGCAATTGCTGACAAAGATTCTCGAAAATGGAGGAGGCATCCCTCGAGCTTCAGTTTACATCACTAACACGATCAAGTGCAGGCCGCCCAACAACAGGAATCCTAACACTGATGAAACAGACGCTTGCAGGGAATACTGGGAGGCGCAATTGCTTCTTATACAGCCCAGCATAATTGTTACGATGGGCAATATTCCAACAAAAGCCCTAACTAATACTCAGCGAGGCATCACGACAATACGCGGGGTATGGCAGAAATGGCGGGGAATAGACCTGCTCCCGATGTATCACCCGAGCTACCTGCTGAGGCGTGAGGGTGATTTAACGGTCAGAAAACAGACTTGGGACGACGTAAAGAGTCTCAAGGCGAAACTGGCTGCATTAAAATAATCACAAGGAGGACGACAATTTTGGCGGACATAAAGATACCGAAACATTTAGCAATAATTCTTGACGGCAACGGCCGCTGGGCCAAGCGCAGAAATCTTCCCAGACTAATGGGACACAGGGCAGGACTGCGCAAACTTGAGGACATGGTGAGACTGGTGAAACGCGAGGGCATCCGCTACTTCTCGGTCTATGCATTCTCAACGGAGAACTGGAACAGGCCGGTGATGGAAGTTACAGGATTAATGCGGCTGTTCGATTACTACCTTCGGAGGAAAGTTGACGAGGTCAAGGCAGAAGGAGCGCGCATACGTTTCTGCGGCCGCAAGGACAGAATCCCCGACGAACTCCGGGAAAGGATGTTATGGGCTGAGGACTACACGAAGGACGAAAAGATACTCGACTTCATTCTGTGCATAAATTACGGCGGACGTGCAGAAATTCTCGACGCAGTGAACTCGATAATTGCGGAGAAGCCCCAGTCCCCAATCACCGAACAGGATTTGCGCAACCACTTCTACCTGCCTGACGTGCCGGACCCTGACCTGATTATCCGCACCAGCGGAGAGTTGAGGCTCAGTAATTTTTGGCTGTGGGAGAGTGCATACAGCGAATATTACTTCACGGATATACACTGGCCTGATTTTGGCGAGGCAGAACTGAAGAAGGCACTTGCGGATTATGCGGGACGGGAGCGTCGCTATGGCGGACTTAAGAGCTGAGAAGAGAGAGCTTCGACTCCGTGCCTTAAGCAGCATCGGAATAGTTGCGGTTATTATCGGCGGAATACATTACGGCGGATATTTTTGGGCAGTGATTGCGGGAATAATTGCGCTGTCGTCGCTGGGAGAGTATTACCGGATCGTCAACCGTTACGTCGGCTCAAAGCGCAAGGGAGCGAAAATTTCACCCGGAGTCGGCTATATCATATCGCTGGTGTTTCTGCTTGCGGCAGTCAGGGAAAACGCGCAGGCAATCGTCCTCGCAATGATTCTGTCATTGTGTGTGTGCGGTGTGTTCGTGGTGGAGATATTCCGGCGGCAGATGACCGGCGGAGAGAGTTACGCACTAAGCAACGCGGGGGCGATAATTTCCGGAGTGCTGTATATCGCTGTGCCGTGGACTTGCATGATAATGCTGCGTGATTACATTGTGGGCCGGCAGATGCTGATTACGCTGTTCATGTGCACGTGGGGGTGTGATGTCGGAGCATATATCGGCGGAAAATTATTCGGTACGGTGAAGCTGTGCGAACATGTCAGCCCGGGAAAGACGGTGCAGGGATTTGTTGCAGGGACAATCGGAAGCCTGCTGATGAACGCCTTGTGCATCTACTACTTCAGTCTGCCGACGTACCCGTTAATCCTGATCGGGTTTATCTGCGGAATAGGCGGCCAGGTTGGGGATTTGGCCGAGTCGCTAATCAAGCGCGAGGCAGAGCTGAAGGATTCGGGGCGGGTTATTCCCGGACACGGCGGAATGCTTGACCGTTTCGACAGCATATTGTTCAACGGATTATTGACGTATTTAGTGTTGAGGGTGCTGCTGTAATGATTAACGTGGGAGTAATCGGAGCAACAGGGAGTGTCGGAAGCTCTGTGATGGCGGTGTGCGGAGCTTGGCCGGAGAAGATTCATGTTGCGGCATTGGCGGCGAACAGACGTTCCGAGAAATTAGCGGGGCTTGCGGAGAAGTTCGGGGTCTCGAGAGTTTATGCGTTCGAGGAGAGCGGCGAGGCTGGGCTTGAGGAACTGGTGAGCCTGCCTGAAGTTGAGCACGTGGTGTTTGCGTCGTCGGGAACAGGAGCGATTAAGGCACTGTGCAGTGCACTCAAAGCAGGGAAGACGGTATCACTCGCCAACAAGGAGAGCATAGTTGTGGGCGGTGCGTGGGTTATGCCTCTGGTGAAATATCCGGAGCAGCTCCGGCCATTGGACAGTGAGCACAATGCGATATGGCAGTGCCTTCACGGTGAGGATAAGCGTTTTGTGCGGAAGATATACCTTACGGCATCGGGCGGTCCGTTCCGTGAATTTTCGGCTGAAGAGTTGAAGGGTGTAACTCCTGAAATGGCGTTGCGTCATCCAGTGTGGGACATGGGAGCGAAGATAACGATAGACAGTGCGACGCTGATGAACAAGGGCATCGAGTTAATCGAGGCGATGTATCTTTTCGGGCTTGATGCGGAACAGGTTGATGCGCTGGTATCGCCGGGATCGTTTGTGCACGGCCTTGTGGAGTTTGAGGACGGGAGCGTGAAGATGCTTGCGGCGGAACCGGATATGAAGCTGCCTGCGGGATCGTGCTTGTTCTGGCCTGAGAGGTATTTTCCGTGTGCTGGGTTTAAGCGTCCTGATTTCACGAGGCATGAGGTGAAGTTCTACGAGCCTGATGCGGAGAGATTTCCTGCTATGAGGATTGCGCGTGAGGTGATGATGAAGAAGGGGGCATATCCTGCGCTGCTGGTTGGGGCTGATGAGGCGGCGGTGGATATGTTCCTGAAGGGGAGGATTGGGTTCACGGATATTGCCGGTCTAATTGAGGAAGTGTTGGCCGGTTGTGATGTAAGTGAACCGCATAGTCTCGACGAAGCGATAAGTTATATTGAGCTTGCGCATGTCAAAGCCCGTGAGCTTTCGGGAGTGGAAAAGTTAAGAGTTGCAGCTCACAAATTGTTTTAAGCGTTTCCACAATAAAACAAGGTTTCTAGTAATTAGGGCAGGCATATAGGCTACAACAAGGAACTCTAATCTTCTAGTTACAGGTATGAAATTAGAGCGAAGGATTGCTGACGTGTGTGGTTTTATATGCTTGTCTATGCTTTTTAGCTCTGAGGTATCAACGTTACTCATTACAGCCCGTCTTTTTACTCTGAGAAGATAATATGCTTTATTGATACCGACTATAACTTTTGCTGCAGACGTAATGTTCTTGTTATTCTCCATAAGCGTGAAGACATTGAGCGTATCTTGAAATACTTTATGATTATATGCGGAATGTGTAGCACTTCCTTCACGTTCAAGGACATTCCACAAGACATCGTGCAAACAATACACTCCATTCGTCCTCTGTAGATACTCGAAAGAGAATAATCCGTCTTCGTTATCGAAGATGCCTTCCGGAAAGGTAACTTTATTGTTTACGACAATATCACGCCTGAATATTTTAAAACAAGAGCTGTTTACATTACCGAAAAGAACGCCCGAGAAAGAAGCTATAGCTTGTTCGTAATCTAGCAGATTGTTTTTTAGGATTCTACTTTGCATTACATAACGTGAGTGTACAAAACGTACTCGAGATGTGATAAGTCTATCGGGATATGTAGTTTGAGCATCTAGCAACGTTTCTACCGCGTCATCTTCAAGCCAGTCGTCGGAGTCCAGAAATACAAGGTACTCACCCTTCGACTCGCGTATCCCGCGATTTCGTGCGCTGGACACACCGGCGTTCGCCTGACGGAACACCCGAAGCCTTCTGTCCTGTTCGGTGTACTCTTGTGTAACTTTCAATGTCTCATCTGTGGAGCCGTCATCTATCACCAGAACTTCCACATTAGTGTACGTCTGCCTGAGCGAGGACTCAATTGCCCGGTGAATATATGGTGCTGTGTTGTATGCTGGAATTATTATCGAGACAAGGCCGCAATTATGGCTGTTCGCTGTTCGCTGTTCGCTGTTCGCTGTTCGCATTGTAGCCGCGTTATTTATCATTGTCAAACGTTCCTTTCATGAATTTTATAGCCTATTTTAGCTTAAACTTTCGTGTTCAGTTCAAGTACCACACACCTAAGCTCAGATATTCCGCAATCATCAGCCACACAAGATAAGGCACCTGCAAGTAACTGCTTAATACATCAACCCTCTTAAAGCACATAGCCATCCACGCAACAAGCACAAACATCACCGCCACAAGCACAGCTCCCCACATGTACGCCCTGAACGTGAAGAACACAAAGCACCACACAAAATTTATTCCCAGCTGCAGCAGAAACAGCCTCAAACCCTTTGTGCGGTCTGGAGATTCCGGCGACACGTAAACCCTCGCAGCACTTATCCCCATTAGCGCGTACAATATTCCCCACACCACAGGAAACACCACAGCCGGAGGAGAATACGGAGGTTTCACTATCGATTCCGCATAAATCTTCACGTCCTCTCGAGTCAGAAACCCCGCAATTCCCCCCACAGCCTCAGCAAACAGCACCCAAAAGAAATATATCCTCTTCATGTGTTGGTTGGACCTTTAGCCGCGCATAACGTCAAGCGCACCGTTCCACATATCGCGCCCCGTCGTTACCACTGACAGGTTCGCCTCGTACGCCCTGCTTGCCACAAGCATATCCGTCATCTCACGCACCAAATTCACGTTCGGGTACGCTACATACCCTTCCTCGTTCGCGTCAGGGTGATCCGGCTGATACACCATTCTGGGTGCAGAATTATCCTCAGTGATGTCCAGAACACGGACTCCTCCGATGTCGTGATACCCTCCGATTGTGTTATCCAGCATCTCCGCAAAAAGCGGCACCTTACGTTTATATGGCCCGCCCGCCTTAGTGCGCGTTGTGTTGATGTTCGCCAGGTTCGACGAAATCGTGTCCAGCCACAGCCTATGTGCCGTCAATGAACTTCCCGCAACTTCAAGACTGTCAAATATCTTCATGATAAATCACTCCTTTATCCCTAATCCCTAATCCCTAGCCCCTAGCCCCTAGCCCCTACCTACCGGCTATTACGCTTCTCAAAGTTGCCAGCTTGCTCGAAGCTACCCTCATAAAGCCCGTGTACATCATGCGCGTTTCTGCAAGTACTGCCATCTCACGCTCAGGGTCTACGTTGTTCAGGTCAAGCCGGTATTGTTCATCCATAATCTTGCTGTCTGCCGCGTGAACATCCTTAATTTTCAGCGGGTGCGACGGTATATGTCCGGGGTCTGTTACTGTCATGTGAAGGTGCTTTCCCTGCTCCATCACTTCCCGCATCTGATCCTCGAACGACACATTATGACGCGCATATCCCGGCGTGTTGGCGTTCGCTACGTTCTTGGTTACCGCCTGGAAACGCTGGGCGAGACATTCCGACTCCTTCTCGATAACGTCCCAAGTGTAATCGCCTAGCATATTTACTTCTCACTCCTTGCTTGTGGATTGTAGTATTATATCGCAATGAACGCAGAAATTATTGAACGCCTTAGCGTCATTACGGATGAAGAGAAAGCTATTCTTTCGGGCCGCAGGAAAATCGACCGCAATATTTATATGTCCTCAGACCGGGACATCATCAGCGGAGATAAACTGCTTCCTAGAGGCAGGCAGATTATGATCCGCCCTCACACTAGGTTCATTCACTTTCCTGAACACACCCACGATTACGTAGAGTTTGTGTACATGCTTCAAGGCAGCACAAGGCACATCGTCAACGGTACCAGCATAACCCTACGGCAGGGGGAGCTTCTGATGTTAGGCCAGAACGCAAAACAGGAAATTTATCCTGCAAGCGAGGACGATATAGCCGTGAACTTCATAGCCAAGCCCGATTTCTTCATGGGTGTGCTGTCATTTCTTGGAGATGAGGAAACTCCGCTGCGCCGGTTTATCCTGAGCTGCATTACTGGCGAAAACGAGACTGGCTACCTTTATTTCAAAGTCGCTGACGTTCTGCCGGTTCAGAACATCGTGGAAAATCTCCTCTGGACTCTCATCACCAAGCCATCAAACAAGCGCGGCATCTATCAGCTCACTATGGGACTTCTGTTCGTTGAGCTTCTGGAATGTACGGAAACGCTCGAGTTCTCCTACGAAGACCAGAGCGTAATCATGAAGGTACTGCGCTACATCGAGGACAACTACAGGAACGGAAGTCTCGGAGAGATTGCGGGGATTCTGCACTACGAGCGTACAGGACTATCACGCCTTATCACAAAGAAGATGGGCAAGAGTTTTACCGAGCTTATGCAGGCAAAGCGGCTGTCTCAAGCGGCGTGGCTTCTCCTCAACACCGACAAGCGCATAGATGACATTGCGAGGCTGGTCGGCTACGAAAACATGAGCCACTTTCACCGCCTATTCAGCAGCTGCTACGGCAAATCCCCAAAGCATTACCGCGATAGCACATAAGGATACTTTTTTACGTAAAGCTGTCATTGTGAATCACACAAAATCCCTTCATAATAAGCTCACTCAAAAAACTTAAGACAACTAAATATTCATAACCAGTTCTTCAACAGAGGAGTGTATATCTGCATGAAGTATTGCCTTGCTGTTGACATTGGAGCGTCTTCGGGCCGACATATTCTCGGCTGGCTTGAGGACGGAAAAATTGCTGTTAAGGAGCTTTACCGTTTCCCGAACGGCGTAACCGAAAAAGACGGCCATCTCACTTGGGACATTGAGGGTCTTTTTGCTCACGTCAAACGCGGAATCGACGAAGCCCTCAAGGACTATCCCGACATAGCCAGTCTATCGATCGACACTTGGGGCGTTGATTATGTTCTGATGAAGGGAGATTCTGAGGTACTGCCCTGCTACGCTTACAGGGACACTCGGACTCAGGCAAGCATTCCTGAAGTGCACAAGATGATACCTTTTGAGGAGCTGTATTCGAGGACAGGGATTCAGTTCCAGCCTTTCAACACGATATACCAGCTTTACGCCGACAAAATGGCCGGAAGGCTCGAAGGTGTTACTGACTTCCTGCTGATGCCGGAATACCTGCTGTACAAGTTATGCGGTGTCAAGTCCCACGAGTACACCAACGCCACAACCGGCGGAATGGTCAGCGCAAAGACCGGCCAATTTGACGCAGAGATAATCTCACGTCTTGGCCTGCCCCCTGAATTGTTCTGCATTCTCTCACAGCCAGGTGCCAAGCTCGGAACGTACAGGAGCATTCAGTGCGTGTTATGCCCGAGCCACGACACGGCCAGCGCAGTTGAAGGTATCCCAATGGACGGCGATGAACTCTATATTTCGTCGGGAACTTGGAGTCTTCTCGGCGCGAAGATACCCGCACCCATAACCACCCCCGAGAGCATGAAGGCCAATTACACAAACGAAGGCGGAGTTGGTTACACGCGCTACCTCAAAAACATAATGGGAATGTGGCTGATTAACAGGTTACGTGATGAGCTGTGCCAGGGAAAGGACTTCGGCGAGATAGTTAGAGAAGCTGAAGCCAGCACCTTTGACGAAGTGGTCAACGCTGATGATTCGGTGTTCCTTGCGCCTGAGAGCATGAAGGCAGCGTTTGACTCACAGCTTGCGGCCAAACCAGGAGATTCTGCAGGATATTTCCGTTGTGCGTACAGGTCTCTTGCCCAGAGCTACAGGAAGGCAGTCAACGAGATTGAGCACAACACCGGCAAAACTTACACGAGCATTTACATCGTTGGCGGAGGGGCAAAGAATCAGTTCCTCAACCGCTTAACGGAAGAAGCGACAGGGAAGAAAGTTGTTGCCCTGCCAATCGAGGCTACGGCACTGGGCAACCTAAAAATACAGATGGAGGCGGTAAATTAGCATGAGTTATTCAGACGCAAAAAAGAAGTATTCAGCTTTGGGAATTGACACCGACGCGGCAATCTCTACGCTGAAAGGTGTACCCGTATCACTACACTGCTGGCAGGGCGACGACGTAAGAGGCTTCGACACTGACCCGAGCAAGCCCCTTACCGGCGGTATACAGACAACGGGCAACTATCCCGGGCGCGCGCGTACACCTGATGAGTTGATGGCGGACCTTGACGAGGTTATGAGCCTCATTCCCGGAACGCCGAAGATGAACCTTCACGCGAGCTACGCAATCTTTGACGGTACGGACTGGGTTGACAGGGACAAGCTCGAGCCGAAGCATTTTTCGAAATGGGTGAAGTTCTGCAAGGACAGAGGACTCGGGTGCGACTTCAACCCTACGTTCTTCTCACACCCGAAGTGCGACCCGCTAACCCTTGCTTCACCGAACGCAGACACGCGCAAGTTCTGGATTGAGCACGGCAAGGCCTGTATCAGAATCAGCACGTACTTGGCCGAAGAGTTAGGACAGCCCTGCGTGATGAACATCTGGACCGGCGACGGCTTCAAGGATGTACCAGGCGACAGGCTAGGGCCTCGTGTTCGTTACCGTGAAGCAATTGACGAGATACTTTCTGAGCCTTACGACTTCAAGAAGGTAAAGCCCTGCATTGAAAGCAAGGTGTTCGGGATTGGCGTTGAAGCCTACACTGTCGGGAGCGCGGAATTTGCCTTGAGCTATGCCGCGTACAACAGGGATAAATGTATTCCCCTAATGGACAACGGACACTACCACCCCACCGAAGTAGTCAGCGACAAGATTCCGGCACTGCTGGCGTTCTTTGACGAGATTGCGCTTCACGTAACGAGGCCGATACGCTGGGATTCGGATCACGTTGTGCTATTCGACGACGAGACAAGGGAGATTGCCCGCGAGATAGTACGCTGCGGCATCGGCAGGGTGAACATTGCGCTTGATTATTTCGACGCATCAATCAACCGTATAGCCGCGTGGACTATGGGCTACAGGAACTTCCAGAAGGCACTGTTATTCGCGCTCCTTCAGCCCGTCGCAGAGTTGAAGGCCATGCAGGACAAGGGCGAGTTCTCGAAACTGTTTGTGTGCCAGGATGAGCTGAAGACGTTACCGTTCGGCGACGTGTGGGATGAGTACTGCGGAGTCTGCGGGAAGCCGTTAGACCGCGAATGGTTCGCAAGCGTCGAGAAGTACGAGGCTGACGTTCTCAGCGGGAGGAACTAGCCATGAAGGACATAATGACAGCTCCCTTCATGGTCGAGATGATTCGCACGTGCACCAACATGTACGCTCACGGCTGGGACGAACGCAACGGCGGAAACATCTCACTTATGCTTGAGGAAGAGGACGTGAAGGAGTACGGCGACACCAGCAGAGTCCTCCGCACAATCCCGACTGGGTTTGAAGCACCTGCTCTCGACGGCAAGTACTTCCTTGTTACAGGAACAGGAAAGTACTTCAAGAATGTACAGTATGCCCCTGACGTTAATCTTGGCCTCGTGAAGATTATTGACGGCGGAAAGAATGCCCAGCTTCTTTGGGGCTTCAGCGACGGCGGAAAGTTCACATCAGAATTTCCCGCACACATGATGAGCCACGCCGTGAGAATCTCCGTCAACCCCGCTAACAGAGTTGTTATGCACTGCCACCCGACTAACCTGCTCGCAATGACCTACGTCCACACTCTCGACGAGAAGGCATTTACGCGCACCCTCTGGCAGATGTGCACTGAATGTATCGTTGTTTTCCCTGATGGCGTTAATGTTCTCCCCTGGATGCTCTGCGGGACGAACGAGATAGGCGAGGCAACAGCGGAGAAGATGAAGACAGCACGTCTTGTTGTGTGGGCACAGCACGGGCTGTATGGTGCAGGGGTTGACCTTGATGAAGCGTTCGGGTTAATCGAGACGGCGGAGAAGGCGGCGGAAATCTACATGAAGATAGCTGGTCTGCCGCTGGTCAACACAATCACTGATGAACAAATGCACCTCTTAGAGGGCAGGTTCGGAGTTAAAGCCCGCGAAGGGTATTTATCATAAGGAGGAATTATCGCAATGGCAAGCCGCATAGTACTTAACAACATTTCGTATCACGGCAAGGGAGCAATCGAGAACATTCCCGCTGACCTCAAGGCTCGCGGAAAGAAGAAGGTATTTGTGTGCACCGACGCAAGCCTCGTGAAGTTCGGGGTCAGCAAGAAGGTAACTGACCTGCTCGACAAAGCGGGCATCGCCTACGAAGTCTACAGCGACATCAAGCCCAACCCGACGATTGAGAACGTGCAGAACGGAGTAGCGGCGTTCAAGAAGGCAGGGGCAGACTCCATCGTGGCAATCGGCGGAGGTTCGGCGATGGACACGGCTAAGGCAGTCGGAATAATCATCAATAACCCTGAATTCGCGGATGTTCGTTCGCTCGAGGGAGTTGCGCCGACGAAGGCACATGCAGTGTTCACGATAGCCGTACCGACGACGGCGGGGACAGCGGCGGAAGTTACCATCAACTACGTAATCACGGACGTGGAGAAGAAGCGCAAGTTCGTATGCGTCGACACAAACGACATCCCTGAAATCGCGGTAGTTGACCCTGATATGATGGCTTCAATGCCCAAAGGCCTGACCGCTTCAACAGGAATGGACGCGCTCACTCACGCAATCGAGGGTTACATCACGAAGGGGCACTGCGAAATTTCCGACATGTTCCACCTGAAGGCAATAGAGCTTATTTCTCACAGCTTGAGGGACGCTGTAGCCGGGAAGGACTGCGGGCGTGAGGGAATGGCACTCGGGCAGTACATCGCCGGAATGGGCTTCTCGAATGTCGGTCTCGGCATCGTCCACAGCATGGCACACGGACTTTCCGCGCTCTACGACACTCCTCACGGCGTTGCCTGCGCAATCATTCTGCCCTACGGTCTCGAGTACAACGCACCTGCGGCGGGCAAGCGGTATCGTGCGATAGGTGCGGCAATGGGAGTTGAGGGCATCGGTGCGATGACGGACGACGAGGCGTGTGCGGCGACGATTGCGGCGGTGAAGAAGCTCTCTGCGGACGTTGGGATACCTGCTGACCTGAAAGGTATTCTGAAGGAAGAGGATGTGCAGTTTTTGAGCGACAGTGCATATGCTGACGCTTGCTGCCCGGGCAACCCGAGAGACACGAACGTTGAGGAGATCAAGGCACTCTACAGAAGCATGATGTAGGTTTCTACGCCAGCCCTATGCTCCCACCCACCCGCCCCCGCATAGGGCCGGCTCAAATGCTATAATCACTCCATCACATTTTTACTCAGGAGACTTTACACATACACTATGCTTCGGAAATTTATGCTCTTATCCCTCGCTCTCTTCGTGTCCATAGAGTGGGGACCCCTCACTCACGAAAGACACAAATACGGCATCGCTTCAGGAGACCCCTTCGTCCGCGAAATCGTCCTCACTTTCGACGACGGCCCACGCGAAACTGGCATGCAGCAAATCATCGCTGCACTCCACAGCAATGACTATGACGTTAAGGCCACCTTCTTCCTCGTGGGAAAATTCGCTCAGCGGTTCGGCAACATCACTCTACTACTACACAACGCAGGCCACGAACTCGCCAACCATACCTACACTCACCCGAGACTCTATCAGGATCCCTCAGTCGAACACATCATGCTTCAGGCCACTCGCTGCGACAACGTCCTCGAAGAGCTGGGCATACGCAAAACTCGCTTCCTCAGGCCGCCCGGAGGAGGCTGGAACACCAGAATCTTCAACGCCATGCGCAGAAAAAATCTCAAGCTCGGACTCTGGAGCCTCAACACCGCTGACTACACTGGCAGGCCAAAACACGAAATCGTCAATCTCGTCTTAGGTAGCGCAAGACCGGGTACTGTGGTCCTCATGCATTCAGGAACACCCAACACCGTAGAAGCACTTCCGGAAATCATCATGGGACTCCAAAAACGAGGCTATACTTTCGTACGGCTTGAGGACATGGACAACGGAGGCAGAACATAGAGAATTTCTGCAGTTTAGTTTTCTTGTGAATTTTCCGGCTTGTCTATATAATATTTTTCGCAATGCTGATTGCACAGTAAACACTCTAGGCAATTATTCAGGACAGGGCATAGTCCTGCAGCAGATATACACTGCAAACAGATATTTCTGGCAGTGCGGATAATGCTCAAATCCCAAAGGCATCACAGCTCATGGGAATATGCCAAGCTCGCAGGCAGTTCTGACGGCCGCGCCTGACACGTTCAGGTGAGGAAAGTCCGGGCTTCACAGGGCAGGATGCCGGATAACGTCCGGCCGGAGCAATCTGAGGGATAGCGCAGCAGAAAATATACAGCCGCTTATACGGCAATGGTGAAATGGTGTCGGCAAGAGCGCACCAGTTGTGCAGCAATGTACAAGCTATGCAAGCCCCATCCGAAGCAAGTTCAAATAGGGAGTGTTGATGCGGCCCGCTGAACTCCGGGTTTTGAACGCTGGAGACTCTCCGCAAGGACTGAGTCCAAGATAAATGGCCGTCTTTCACACAGAACCCGGCTTATGAACTGCCTGTATTATTCTCACTCATAAAGGACATTTCTCACTTTGGACAACATACATTTTTATGAATGGCAGTTACGCGCTTTCACACATATCCAGAATCACAGCGCAGTCCTCTCCGCTCCAACAGGCTCAGGCAAAACCCTAGTAGCATATCTTTGGGCAGGCATCCTCTCTCTTGACGGCACTGTAAACCCTAACAACGACTCCGAACGCATAATCTTCACCGCCCCGATAAAGGCTCTCAGCAACGAACGCTACCTAGACCTCCGCAAAATGGGACTCGATGTCGGACTCGAAACAGGGGACTTCAAGCGCAACGAGGGCGCAAACATAATCTGCTGCACTCAGGAAATCTACACCATGAAATACGCCAGACTTCCCGGCCAAAAGTTAATCATTGACGAATTTCACTATATCTTCAGCGATTCGGACAGGGCACGCACATACATTGACGGCATCAGAACTACAAACCCTGACACGGAGATTCTTGTGATGTCCGCAACTTTGGGCAATATCAGGAGCGTCGGCAGGTACTTATCCGCGATATGCCAGAGAGATTTTGTGATTCACGCCGCAAA
>JAFSSM010000041.1 GCA_017451025.1 Synergistaceae bacterium
GGTCAAGGTCGTCGGGGATTACACCTGCATAGTCATCCGCAAAGACCTTCCCGATTCACTGGTCTACGAACTCAACAAAGCAGTCTGGGAACACAAGGCTGAACTCGTCGCGGCAGTCAAGGACATGGGAGAACTCGAACCCTCAATCGCCATCCCCGCAACTGTCCCAGCTCATGAAGGCAGCATCAAGTTCTGGAGCGAAGTGAAGTAACATGCGCAAACTTTCAGGCCTCACCAAAACCCTCGTGTACCTGTACGTTCTGGCTATGGGAGTGTTCCACCTCTTCACCGCCAGCGCAGGAAACTATGAGGCTTACCTTCAGCGGAGCATTCACCTCGCGTTCGTTCTGCCTCTGGCGTTCGTGCTGTTCCCGATGCTGAAGAGTTCGCCGAAGGACAGAGTACCCTTTTATGACTGGATACTTGCGGTCTTGGCCGCTGCTCCGGGCGTGTACTCGATGCTGAACTACACAGCCATCACCGAGCGCATACAGCAGATTGACCCTCTCACGACGGCGCAGTTAGTGCTCGGGTCATTGCTGGTGCTCCTCCTGCTCGAAGGCACACGCCGAATCGTCGGGCTTCCGTTGTCGCTGATTGCTGCACTCTTCGCGGCATACATGCTCTACGGCGAGAACCTGCCCGGAATACTTCAGGGCTTCCCGTTCTCGTATCCCGAAGTAATAGAGCAGCTCTACCTCACCGACGAAGGCATATTCTCGTCTCCGCTGGGAGTGTCCGCTACTTACGTGATGATATTCCTGATATTCGGCGCGTTCCTCGAGAAGTCGGGGGCGGGCGACTGGTTCATGAGCGTTGCTCAGGCATTCACAGGAACAACTCCAGGAGGCCCGGCGCAAATCGCTGTGCTGTCATCGTGCCTCTTCGGGTCAATCTCAGGAAGTGCGGTCGCCAACGTCTACGGCACAGGAACATTCACGATACCCCTGATGATGAAGATAGGGTATGAGCCGTTCTTCGCGGGAGCAGTCGAAGCAGTAGCGAGTTCCGGCGGACAGATCATGCCTCCCATTATGGGAGCGGGAGCGTTCCTGATGGCTTCGTTCTTGGGCCTGCAGTACCGCGAGATAATGATTGCCGCAATCTTCCCCGCACTGCTCTACTACGGAGCGTTGTTCCTGATGGTGAGATTGCGTGCCCTCAAGACAGGACTGAAGGGGCTCAACCCCGAAGACCTGCCGACGAAGCACGAAGTCCTCAGCAAGTGGTACATGATTGCTCCGATTCTGGGGTTAATCGTGTTCCTGCTGATAGGGTACACTCCGATGCGCGCGGCGTTGCTGGGAATCGGCCTCGCGTGGCTCGTGTCCTTCTTCAACTTCAAGCCCGAGACCACCAGGACGCAGAAAGCCCTTGCGTGTATTGTTGCGTTCGTGTCGCTGGGACTGGGAGTACTCCTCACCCTGAAGCCCGAACTCCTGGCCGGAGTGAAGCCCGGTATGCAGTTCGTCATAATCGGTGCGTACATGCTCATAGCTTCGTGGTTCAACCCCGGAATGAACACGCGCGAGTTCATTGACGCAATCGAGCAGGGCGCCCAGGGAATACCCCTCGTGTGCGTTGCGTGTGCGACAGCGGGAATAGTTCTCGGTGCAGTGTCGTTGACGGGCATCGGCGGTAAGCTCGTGGGGTTCGTTATCTCGTTTGCGGGGAATACTCCTCTGCTGGCTCTGGTGCTGGTCATGCTCATTGCTACTCTGCTCGGAATGGGACTGCCCACGACGGGAGCGTACATTCTTGCGGCGGCACTGGGAGCACCTATCCTCGTGAAGCTGGGGTTCCCTCCGATAGCGGCGCACATGTTCGTGTTCTACTACGCCATCATCTCGAACATCACGCCTCCTGTGGCATTGGCGGCATATGCGGCTAGCTCGATTGCTGACTCGAATCCCAACAAGACGGGCTTCCAGGCTATGCAGCTCGGATTCCTGGCGTATGTTGTGCCGTTTGCGTTCTGCTATGATCCTGGCCTGTTGATGCAGGGTAGCTGGGCACAAATCGGCTGGGCACTGTTGAGCGGAGTCGGTGCGGTATTTGCGTTCGCGTATATGTGGATGGGATACATCAAGAAGCCGGTTAACGCTCTGATGAGAATACTGCTTTGCGCTGCTGGTGTTCTGTGCCTGATGGAGTGGTACGTTCTGACGCTGACAGGGCTTGCAATTCTCGCTGGTGTGTACATCATGAACAGAAAGTAGAAAATTTGCGCAGGTCTGGGAGGTCAATAAAACCTTCTGGCCTGCGTAATAATGAAAGGAAAACTGCATGAATAATTTCAGAGGCAAAAACCTTCTTATGCTTGAGGGGACTCATCTTTGCAGGATGATTATTGACAAAGCTCATGAACTGGGTATCCGTGTCGTTATTGCGAACTGGTACTCTGTCGATGATGCCCCGGCTAAGGCTTACGCAGATATGTCGTACACTGTTGATATATTCGATGTACCTGCGATGATGGATATTGTAAAACGTGAAAACATCGACGGAATTTTTACCGGCTTTACCGATTCCCACCTTCATATATACGAGAAATTATGCCGTGAAGCCGGTATGCCCTGCTTTACCTGTGAAGGATTAGTTGATGTTATGACGGATAAGGCACTATTCAAGGCAAAATGCTATGAGGCTGGTCTAACCGTGATAGATGAATATGATGTTCAGAGGCTGCTTTCGGATTCTTCATATGCCGTAGGAATCGAATATCCTGTGATAGTCAAACCAGTAGACAACAGCGGAGCCAGAGGAATATCTATATGCAGCGGTTATGCTTCCCTGAAGAATGCTGTTGACCGTGCACGCAAATTTTCCGGCTCAGGCAATGTAATTGTGGAAAAATACTGGGGGGGGGGGGGGGCAACAAATACTGCCTCGCTGACTTCTTCGTTCTTGACGGACATGCATACTTTGTTGCCTCAAGCGATAAACCGGTAAATTACGACTACAGCGAAAACGTAAATCTTCCAGGAGCATACATCTTCCCGTCCATCAGTAACAATTACATCAAGGAAGTACTATCCGCACCAGTACAAAAATTCGTTGACAATATAGGCTATAAAAATGGCCTTCTGTGCTTTGAACTGATAAATGTTCACGGCAAAATTCATGTTATAGAAGCTCAATTCAGGTACGGCGGAAAATTTCAGGAGGTTTTTCTCAGGAAAGAATACGGCCTCGATGAAACTGAAATGCTCTTAACCCACGCTCTTACGGGAAAAATCGACGGTTCTCTCCTTCCCTTGCGCCGCCAGTTCAAGCATCACTACGCACTGATGAATATACTTCTGCGCGAAGGAACGATATCGGGTATTCCTGACAGCAATAATGTAAGGCAGTTTCCTAACGTCGATATGTATATCCCGCTGAAGGGTGCCGGTACAAAGATAATTCCTGACGGCTCAATGGTGCAGAATTTCGGAAAAGTTTCATTCTCAGCCGACACACGCGAAGAACTCCTAGCTTCAATGAGGTACTTCCAGAACCATGTGCTTATAACTGACGAAAACGGTTCCAGCATGGTAATGAAGAGTGTCCCGGATTCATGGTGCTGATTCCGCAGGTGGCAAGACATGGAAAAAAGTACTTTGGCTCTGGTAATCGTAACATTTACATGTATTCTGTACGCTTCTGAATGGTTCTCTGTTGCCGCTGTCAGCCTGGCGGGAATGCTTGCGATGATCTACGCAGGAATCCTCACACCTTCTGAAGCGTTTTCCGAGTTCACGAATACCGCAGTCCTTCTCGTTATCGGCATGGTTATTATCATCGATGCACTGATAGAAAGCGGAATTGCAGGCAGGATAGGTCGGATTCTTGGCAGGATTAAGAGCGAAAAAAATTTTGTGGTTATAATCTTTCTGCTGGCTTCACTACTCTCAATGTTCATGACCAACGCATCGCTTGTAGGAATGATGATGCCGTTCATTTCTTCAGTAGCTGCTGTCTCTGGCGGGAGAATCACAAAGAAACATTCATATCTGCCTCTGGCGGCCGGAGGTCTAATCGGTGGAACTGCAACCTTAGCGGGAAGTACGGCTCCGCTCCTTGCCGATAATGTCCTGGCTCAGGCGGGCGCAGCAAGGATGCATTTCCTCAGCCCGTTTCCGATAGCTTTTGCCATAGTCATAGCTGTAGCAGTATGTTACTGGCTGTTCATGTACAGGCTTGAAGTGAAATGCTTCAACTTTGAAGAAGTGCAGGACTCTTCCGGCAATGTATCAGATATTCCTGTCAATATACGCAAGGCCGTAATATCTTCTGCTGTGCTGTTCATCTGCATAGTGCTTTTTGTGGTCAGGCCGTTCGGATGGGAACTCGGACAGATTGCGGTTACCGGTGCTTTATTCCTGTGCGCGGCCAAGTGCATCGACGGGAAAAAAGCCTTGAGAAATATGTACTGGTCTGCACTAATAACGTTAGGTGCGGCTTTGGGTTTGTCGAAAGGTTTTGTGCGTTCAGGGGCAGGTGCCTTAATAATAAACAGGCTTGTTCTTCTAATGGGAGGCCGTACAACTCTTGAGATGATGGTTACGCTTTTTCTGCTGGCAGGGTATGTATTGTCATTGTTTATGTCGAACGGTCCATTAGTCTCGATGCTGGCTTCTGTGGCCGTGCCTATGGCTGTTGAAGCAGGAATTGATCCGATGCCTGTAGCAATGGCGTGTGTGTTCGGGCCGAGTCTGGCTATGGCTTCCCCATCCGCAACAGCTACTATTACTATGGTGCAGGTAGCAGGTTATCGCTTCAGGGATTACTTTATCGTAGGAGGACTTATAGGACTTATAGGATTAGCGGTAAGCTGGGTAACAATAATCTTATATTACAGTTAGGCAGAAATTGCCTTCTGATGAAGCATGTTTTGCGCAGACCTGCGGGTATTGAAAAATTCCTGCGGGCCTGCATCTTTTGAGAGCTAGCGCGGTGAAAATATCTCGTCCAAATTCATCGGCTTCCCAAAATAATATCCCTGTGCCTTGTCAAACCCTATCGAACGCAAATATTCATACTGTTCCGCCGTCTCCACTCCCTCAGCTAATGCCTGCATTCCCATTAAACGCGCCATCTCCAAGTTACTGCTGATTATGTACTTGGCCTTCTCTGACCGCTTAATGTCAAATCCATGCAGAAATTTCATGTCAAACTTTATCGTGTCGAAATTGTAGTCCTTCAGAACATTCAACGACGAATAACCCGACCCGAAATCGTCCATCCAGACCTCATAGCCCATCGCCCTGAACCTCTCTATCCCCAGATTCAGCACCGTACTATCCTCACCGTTTCCGCTCTCCGTTATCTCGATATGCAGCATGTCTCTGGGAATATCGTTGAGCGTTACCGCAAGCTCCACTTCCTGCAGAATGTCGCACAGTTCAAAATCCAGCCGCGATAAGTTCACCGACACCGGCACCACAGGAAGACCCTTCCGTGCCCTTGCCCTGTAGTCCCTGCATACCTGCTTCAACGCGTGAATGTCCAGCTTGTGAATCTCCCGGTATTCCTCCAGCGTCGGGATAAACTCTGCGGGCGAAATATTCCCCAATTCTGCGTCAGACCACCTCGTTAATGCCTCAGCCTCGCACAGCTCTCCAGTCTTGACGTTCACGATCGGCTGGTACAGCACACGGATACACCCGTTCATGACCGCACCCTCGAACGTGTCAAGTATATGCTGCTGAAGCTCGAGCTTGCGGCTCATTCCGTTGTGGAACATGCACGAACTCACAGAATGATTCTTACGGATACTGTCGCAGGCCATCTTTGCACGGTCGCAGCACAAACGTATATCCTCATCGCCAGACGGAAAATATATCCCGGCCCTCAGCCTCAGCGTTATATCATTGTGGAGCGCGTACAAGTACTCCTGAATCATGTCGGTGTTTATTTCCACAGAAGACCAGTCCGTCAGCACTATAAAACTGTCATCACAGAAACGGGATACCAAGTTCTTCTGCTCTCCGTTCTGCTGGAAAATTATCACGATTATTCTGGCTATTTCCTGCAAAAGTTCATCGCCCCTCGCAAATCCAAAACGCTTGTTGTACATCTTGAAGTTGTCGAGATTAAACCAGATCAGAGCCAGACCATCGGGGTGTGTCTGCATGATTTTTCCGGCCTGCTCGTGGAATGCTGTACGGCTGAGAAGCCCTGTAAGCGTATCCGCAGAATTTGGAGCCATCAGTCTACGAACTCAAACAGGTTTAACCCTACGTCCTCGTCAAATTTCCGCTCAACGGTGAAGCCGGGAATTACGTCAACCGTCATCTCGCACGTCGCACTCACCCGTGCGCTCACAAGGTGCCCGCCAAATACACGGCCTTCCTTGTCCGCCGCGCTCATGTGTATATGCTGGTAGAATTTGCCGTCCTTCGTGGTAACAGTTCCCCACAGGCTCACTATCTCAGCAGGAAACTCAAAGTGATTGCCGTGATACTTCTTCTCCTCAACGTCGAACAGCCCGACGCTGAAATCATCTACTGCACCTAGTGCCTCAACCTCAGCAAGAGAGATTCCCTCCTGTCCGCACAATCTCTCGAGGCTGGCGATAATCTCTTCTCCTCTGTCTACCCTCACAAAATATTTATTCCCGAAACGCCTGTACTGCATTGATTTTTCCCTCCTGTACGTGAAATTATACAGCAGCCTACAGCTCCAGAACCTTCAGCCACACAGCTTCCTCGTTGTCTCGGTCATTGTCTATGTGTGCGTCTCCAGTCCCGAGCCACATTCCAACATTTGACTTCAAGCGTGCACGTATCTTCTCCCTTACCTTGCCTTCATCATCCTTAAACCGATAGCCCACGTACCATGTATCACGGTGATAATACCTCGTGCCATTTATTATTTCAGTGCCTCCGTCGTACACTCCGTAATATCCCTTCTGCAGCAATGTATTCTGACGTGTTGTTGTACCGTATTTCACGGTCTCAGTATTGTATAAATTTATGCCGCTTCCGCCCAGATGGTCGATATATTCACTCAACTTTATGGTGGAATCCTTCATTTCCTGAATCGGGTGAATACCGCTAATGTTTACCATTCCGGGATGCCTGTCCGGACTTTTGCCAGTAACAGTTACTACTTTGTCCCTGTTGTCACGGTACCACTCAAGCACGGCGGCCTTCATTACCCGCAGATTGTTGATGATTCTTGTGGCATGAGCTGTTGAGACAGATTCTGCGCTGGACATCATAAACATTGTCGCCAGTATCGCAATCACCACTATCACTATCATCAATTCCACAAGAGTAAAACCCTTACGGCCCTTTCCTATCATTGACAGTTCTCCTTTCCATTAAAAGACCGGGCACCCTGAATTAGCAGTACCCGGCCAAGATTTTACACTAAATCCTTATGCTACTTCGCCGCTACTGGCTGTGCTCCCATTTCTGCGAGTGCCTTGTAGGTCAAATAGCGTTCTCTTGCTTCTGCGCAGTTCCTGTCGAACAGCTCCTCAGCGATCGCCGGGAAGCCCCTCTTCAGCGAAGAGTACCTGACCTCGCCGAGCAGGAACTCCTTGTACGCCTTCAGGAACTCCGCCTCGTCGTCAAACAGCTTCGGTGCCTTGCTGTCCAGCGTGAACGGATTCTTGCCGGCCTCAACGTCAGGGTTGTACCTGTACAGATGCCAGTAGCCTTTTTCGACTGCCAGCTTGGTGCGCTCCTGAGTCTTGCCCATTCCTGCGCGGATGCCGTGATTGATGCACGGTGCGTAGGCGATGATGA
>JAFSSM010000042.1 GCA_017451025.1 Synergistaceae bacterium
GAGAGCACAGAAGACTTCCACAAGATGGCCGCAATGTTGCCAATGGATGAACCCTATCTCGATATGGGAATAGGCGAACTCGCAAAGAAGCGCGTGATTTGGTTGATGGTCCTGATGATTTCCGCAACCTTCTCGGGAGCAATTCTCACGCACTATCAGGCAGTGTTTGCGGCCTTCCCTGCGCTGATTGCCTCGATACCCATGCTCATGGATACTGGCGGTAATGCCGGCTCCCAGTCTTCTACGCTGGTGATTCGCGGAATCGCTGTCGGTGAACTCAAGCTCAGGGACGCATTTACCGTTCTGCTTAAGGAGCTTAGGGTGAGCCTGATTGTCGGGGGAGGCCTGGCACTCATGAACTTTGCGTACAAATATGCTATGAGCGGGGACCTCCTTTTGTCGATAATCGTGGGAATAAGCCTCTTCGGGACGGTGATATTCGCCCAAACCGTCGGGGGAATGCTGCCGTTGCTGGCCAAGTCTCTTGGGTTTGACCCTGCCTTGATGGCCTCGCCTATCGTTACGACTATCGTTGACGCAGGGAGCCTTACGCTGTATTTCGCGGTTGCAAGCCGTATAATGAATGTCTGAAAAATTTTCACACAGGAGGGATTTTTCTCGATGAAGAAAGTATTATTGACTCTACTGGCCGTTGTGCTCATTTGCCCGTGCGCTCTGGCCAAGTCCGCAAAAATTGGTGTCCTCGCTCCCATAGGACAGGACGAGAAGGACGTAATCAAGTGGAGCGAGAATATCGCTGAGGCAGAAGGAAAGAGCCGGGCCTTCAAGAATCCCAACACAATAATCATCTACGACAACTTGAACGCTATGATTATGGCCCTCAAAGCCGGACAGATTGACCGCTTCTCTATAGCCCTCTACACCGCAGAATACATAGTCGCGAGGGACAAAGATTTTGCGCTCATCAACAACCATCACAACGCCGTGCTTGGGTATGCTTTGGCAATGCGTGAGGAGGACAAGCCCAAACTTATGGCGGTGAACTTGGCAATCCAGAAGATGAGGTCAGACGGGACTCTTGAACGTCTAGTCCGCGAGAACATTACCGAACTCGGCGGAGCTGACCCAAAAGCTTCAGACCTCCCGAAGTATGACGACGCAGAGACAATCAGAATCGCCGTAACAAGAGACTTGCCCCCGATGGACTGCATTCTAGCCGATGGAACTCCCGCGGGGTTCAACACGGCATTCTTGGCGGAACTCTCACGGAGAATCCACAGGAACTTCGAACTCGTCAGCATAAGTGCCGGAGCAAGGCAGGCCGCAATATCTTCGGGACGTGTCGACGCTCTTTTCTGGGCTCGCAACGTCTACACCTCAAAGCGTGAAATTCTGCCATACCCTCTCGACAAACTTTCGGGAGTCGTAATCTCTGAACCCTACCTCCTAGAGTCCCGTGCTGCAGTCTCACTCAGGAGCAATTAGCATGAAGAGAGCATTATTCTTGCTGGCGGTCGTTCTGGTGTGTTCGTGTGCTGAGGCAAAAACCGGCGTTCTTGCTCCTATGGGCCAAGACGAGAACAGCATTCAGAGACTCATGAAGAGGGCCGGTATCACCAAGATGGACGAGATAGTGATCTTCGACAACTTACGGGATATGCAGATGGCTCTTAGGGCAGGAAGGATTGACCGCTTTTCAACGGGAAGCCACACAGCCGGTTACGTTGCCATGAGGAATAAGGATTTCGGTATCCTCGTCAACACCCGCAACGCAATCGTAGGCTACTCTCTGGCAATGCTCCCAGCCAACTCACCGACAATGAACGCAATCAACTCGGCAATAATCCGAATGAAGTCCGACGGTACACTAGAACGCCTCGTTCACGACAACATCATTAAGGCTTCAGGCAAGGACCCAATAGCCGTAAAGATGCCCAAGACTAAGGGAAAAGGTGTGCTCAGGGTCGCAGTAACCGGTGATCTTCCTCCTATGGACTGCATTCTAGCTGATGGGACTCCGGCGGGGTTCAACACGGCCTTTCTCGCTGAACTCTCGAGGCGGATCGGACAGACTATCGAGCTCGTGAGCATGAGTGCAGGTGCAAGACAGGCAGCACTTGCTTCGGGACGTGTTGACGCTGTGTTCTGGACCCGGAGCTTCTACGACAACAAGCGCAGAAAAACTCAGGCAATCGACGACACTGAAGGCCTAATAGTCTCCGAACCGTATATCTTCGAGAGCAGAGCAATCGTGTCGCTTAAGAAGGATTAGGCTATAATTACCACAAATCACA
>JAFSSM010000043.1 GCA_017451025.1 Synergistaceae bacterium
CACACCAAAGACTGCTTTATCGAACGGTGATAATGCAGGGTCTACTACAACGTTTCCGTCGACGCAGGCAAACCAATAGCCTTTAGTATTCTTCACGCTCATAATGCTTCCTCCTCACTGGGGCATCCGATAAGATGAGTGATGCATGAAATCTGCTGTCCGTCCGGGCTGAAGCCGGGTTCGCGAATGATTGCTCCTCTGGCTTCGAGTTCCTTGATAGCGCGCTTTACGGTGCTGGCGGAAACTCTTGCGGCTGTGGCGAGTGTCTCATTGCTCGGCGAGCAGGAGCGATGACCGAACCCCGCGAGCATACACAGTACAGAGAAAATATATTTGGCGGTAATGGAGAGTTCTTCATCCCCGATAACGTCGCTGTCAACGCAGGTGAACCAGAAATCGCTTCTGTCCCGCGTGATGCCTATTACTTCGTCCTTCATGCTTATGCCTCCTTTGTTCCGTCCGCAGTGATGCGGAGACCTGAATACTTTTCGCTGGCGGCCTTTGTGAAGACCCTGTTGAGCCAGTCGAATATCAATGTCATAGAGACAGCCTCGCCCGCCGAATGAAACCTGATGAACAGAGGGGGGATTGCTCCCCGCGCCTCTGTATCTGTGCCTTCAATGGGTATCGTTTCCTGACGGGATGATTTACTACCGCTTCTGTCGGCTCTGCTGTCGGCCATAACATAAATTCCTGCCTTGAGGAGTTCACCTCTGACAGCCTCCGCAAGTTCCTCAAAGTCCAGAGCAACATCGCGCTTGGCCGCCCACTCCACCTGCTTATTGATGATTGACTTGAAGAACGGGTAGGGTATAGGGTTCAGCTTGGGGTTGCCCTTGACCTTCTCGGCGAGCCACTTAGTAGCACTATCTACTGCCTTCTTCATGGTTCACTCTCCTGTTCCATGCCTCATGTGCCGCGTCGAGCGTCGGGTAATCTTCATGTTCACCATTGGCTAACCACAGCCGCCAGACTAAGCCGTCTCTGGTTACTATTCCGGCGATCGCGGGGATGCCTCCGCAAAACGGGCAGGGCTTGAGCTTCTCAGTCATTGGCGGTCTCCGTTCCCCATGAATCAATGGCTCCGTCAGGGGTTGTGCTCCACACAGAGGTCTTTCCGCATTTCTTGCAGGAAATCCTGTACCAATCAGGTCCATTGACTTCACGAATACGCATAACGTCCAAGTCCTCACTGCCGCACTTCGGGCAGGGCTTCAGATAAGTGTTCATCACTTCGGCTCCTTCCGACCCTCTGCACGGGCTATTACAACTTCAACTGAGGCCAGCAGTTTCTCCGCAAATTCGGAGCATCCCTCACATTCCAGCATTGCCCGTTCCTCGAGAAACTCCGCGCAGTCAAGCAATGCCTTGTACATTTCGGGGGCGGCGGCTATCAGCCTGCCGTTCGCATCTGTCTCGTCGCCATTCCAGCAAAGCTCGCCGGTTATGTCTTTCCACCAGCTAGGAGCTTCTCCCGGAAATGCGGGCATTCCTCCAACAACAGGCCAGTTGCCCGGACCTTCAGGGTAGGCTGTTACTTGCTGCAACGCTTCAAGGTACTTCCACGTGCCTTTGGTGAATCCGCTCATGCTCCTGCCTCCTCTATCTTCTTGCCGGTCAGCTGGGCATCTGTGAACGTCCTGCTCCAGCCTATATGTGCCTCGATGAATTTATGGTGAATGCCCTCTTTGCCCAGATACCTGAAGACCTGCCCCTCAGACTTGGGCGTGTCCTTGATGACATAGCACCGGCACTGCGTGAACGAGAACACCGGCCTAAATCCTCTTATGCGAACTGTAAAGCTGTTCATAGGGTCTCAATTCCTCCTCATAACGTTTAGCCGCCGTCTGGCACTCGTACAGACGGGCGTGAATTTCCTTCAAGGCCCGGACTTCATCGGGCGATGCTGACTCATAGGAATTGACGAGGCCCTCGAACTCGGAGAGCATCATCGCTATCTTGTGCCAGCGTTCATAGCGTCTGCACTTTGCACCAAAACGGCGGTTAAACCTATTCATTAGTCCTGCTCCACGCCGATGCTGTGGAGAGTGTCGTCTATAGCCGCGACAATCTCGTCGAGTTCGTTCACTTCATAGCCGTTGGTGCTCAAGAAAGTTTTTGTTGCCCTGAGAGCCTCGACCGCCGCAATGAGTGCTGTGTACATTTCAGGTGCACCTGCAATCAGGCGGGCAGTGGCCTTCGGATCGTCGAGCTCTTCACTCATGACCTGAGCAACAACTTTGACGCTGTCCGCACCGTCTTCCTTGAGGATGAGAAGCTCGCCCTCTTCGGTCTCGTAAGTTACCCACGCCCTCATGCCCGCACCTCCGGCTTTGCCTTGACATGCTGGAGCATGTTAAAATATCTCTGTTCACTGACGGTTTCTTGTCCAAAAGTTGGCCGTCTGTGAACTATGGTGCTCCCTCTAACGCAGAGGGGGCGTTTTCTTCTCCTGCTCATGATTAACCTCCTTTTGCTAGCACCGCGACCATCCGCAAGTGCACCTGACGCATCCTGATTCATGGATAACTTCAGCTCCGCAGACCGGGCAGACTTCCGCGCCAGTCCCGCAATCCGTTACTGAAAGATGCTCCTTGTCGAAAAACCCATCCACAACCACTCTGGTTATTGGAGCTTCCGCAATCAGAACCCCGTCATCAGTCCGGCCGATAATCCTGCGCTTTGTGTATTCCACACGGTCAATCGGTTTCGCTTTAGACATTGCACAGCACTCCTATCTTCCTGATGCGGGAAGGTCTGCCCCGCCTCTTGGCCGGTTCTGCTGACTCTTCGCGCTTTAATGCCAGCCATGCCTTGATGTCGGAAATCCGCCAGCGTATGGTCTTCGGCCCGAAAACATTTCCCTTCGGAAAAACCCCGTTCCTTATGCCCTCGTAGAAAGTAGTCTGCGAAATGTTCAGGAACTCGCAGACCTGCCTGACGTTCAGCCACCTGTCGCTGGAGGCCTCTTGCTGGCCTTGCTGGCCCTGCTGGCACTGTGTCGGCTGAAGTTCTGAGTCGTCCATCGCGATGACTATATCCATGAGGCTGTCAACCTCGCGCTGAAGTGTCCTGATGTGCTCGAGCAGTGTTGACCTATTCATGACCGCATAGCCTTTCCAAATGCGCGAGCCGCCTCATAGAATCCCTTCAAATCGAAGTCAAATTCACGTCCAAGCACGAACTGCGCCCTACCTTCGTATGAACTCGCATCGAGCAATATCCAGTCGTCCGCAATTAAGCGGTTGGTCTCCCGTGCCGACTGCGAAACAATTACCCGCCTGATACTCGAATAATCTTTCATCCTGCACCTCCTTTTTCTCCTCCGCTGTCCTCATCAGCGCGCAAGCCCTGAGTTTTGCCCCCAGACTTGCATTGATGAGCCAGCGCACTATCTCTCCCTTGAGATACCTGCATCCCTTCAGCCTTACCCCCAGATACCGGGCAAACTCCCTTATCTTCGGGATAGTGAGCTTAAGTTCCGCAATTAACCGCGTTCCCTCCTGAATGCTCCTGCACTGATAGAGCCTCGATTTCCACCCTGCCATCGTTGCCTTGTCGGGAATGTAGGACAACTTCCGCATCGGCCTGTTCACGAACACTACCCTAAACCCTGCCTCGACCGTGCCGTTCTTGTGATAAACGACATTTGTGGGTGTCGGGAAAGTTTCGGTCTTGGCCTGCCCTAAACAAGCCTCTTCTACCCTAAAATCCCTGTCCTCTTTGACCCCGATAACGCTGGGAAATCTCAGGCTGTAATATCCGTTCTTATCCGGCTTGTCCGTGATTGCCTGATACTTGACCGTTAAGACTTTGCCGACAAGGTGAGCGTCCCTGCTGAGAATCTGCCTGTCCTCGTCCGTGAGCCCCGTCCCGACATTAGCCCTGACTTTGCACCTGCCAATCTCTCCTTCAACCTCGAGGCTTCCGAGAGTTCCTGCGAGTCTGCCTTCGCCCTGCTGAACCCCAATAATGCGCAGGTCAGCTTCCTTGAAGAACTTGAACTTGAGGAGGTGATTGCTCCTGCCCTCGTAATAAGGGACTTCTGGATGGCGGAGCACAACGCCCTCGTAACCTTGAGCTGTGAATTTCCTGCAAGCCTCCTCGACGGCCTCAAAAGTATTTGGGATAACTTCCGAATTGACCCTGAAAATCCTTGCCTCTGGTCTGTCGGGAACAGCCTCCAGCATTGCCTGCGTATCTTTGAAGTCGCCGCCGACCGCGAAAACGTGATATTCAATGCTTGATTTTGCGTCGTGTTCAGCCGCAAGGATCGCACTCTGTGATGCCTGAAAACTTCCTCCTGCTACGACCAGTTCACCGTCAACGAACGACAGCCCGCGTTCCCTGCAGATGCCTTCGAGAACACTAGCCATACTCTCCAAGCCGGAGAGGGGCTTATTGTTCCGCGTGAAGAATCCATGTTCAGGGATAAACACTGCCCTTACGCCGTCGAATTTTGGGGTTGCATACCAGTGAGCAACCTTATAGTTCTTGGCCGGATTGTAAGTGTTTGCGAGCTGTACTTTGTTCATTTACTTCACCTCCTCTTGCTTCTTCGCATTCTCCACTGTTTCAATGATTGTCTTGTTGATGCTCTGCCGCCTTTTGTACGCTGTCTCCTGCAACCATTTGTAGAGTTCGACGGGCCAGCGTACTTGTGAAATCTGCACTCCGCTCAATGCACCCTCCATAATCGTAATTGCTTTAATCACGAATTATAACCTTAATCGTAATTGTGTCAATCACCAAAATCAAGCAACCGACTATTACAATAATTACAATCAATTACAAGGAGAGTGATGAAATGCCGAAGGTTACCCGTCAAATCCGCCTCGAACCGAAGGTTGAAGATGCCGTGCAGAAGGTTGCGGAATTGGAGTCCCGGACATTCAGCAGTACTTGCAACTGGCTTCTGGGTCAGATCGCGGAGAAGTATTTATCCTCTCACGAATTAAGGCGCGAATGACTGCTCCGCGACTACTCCCTGCTTTGTATGCTTCATTGTCGAGCCACTCGATGTCCTGAACATCAAGGCGGATTTGTATTGTGTGTTTAGCCATAACGTTTCACCTACTTTCTAGAAAGGAGCTTGTAAAATTTGCCCAGTGATGATTTATTCCAACTTTTAGCGCGTATGCAAATACCCAATGCTCAAGCCTTAGCGACAATCTCTAAGCGTTTACCCGATAATTCTGCTTTGCTTAAACATATCAGAGCCGCAGAATCGCTTCAGTTACAGAGTCCTCAGTTACAACAGCTAGCCAAGATGTCAGAAACTCTTTCGTGGTCTTACCAGCATATGCAATCTCTTGCAAAACTGTATCCTCAGCTCGACAAGCTCAATAATTCTCTCGAAATGCTGAACTTTCCTGTGAAAACACCCTCGAAAGTGTCTGCCCCTGCTTCTCAGGTAGAGCTAGAAATTCGTGAAGCTACAGATGCTTTGGTCAACAAGGTTCATGAGCAGGGAGTAATTCAGGATGAATTGCCCAATGATGCAACTGTTCAGACACTAGTCTTTGTGATAGCCTACTTCGTAACCCGCTTATCGCCTGATGAACTCATGAACTGGGTTAATCAGCTTCCCTCAATATTGTTGGAGCAAATCAAGTTCATGGGGAATTTAACGCTTAGCGGAATATTCAACTTTTTGGCTTTACTTGGCATAGCTGAACGGGTTTACTCATGGATTTGTTCCAAGTACTGTGGCAACAGACCAAGCGACAGCACCAACCATAAAACATAGCAACCCTGCGCATACCATGCACCACCACAGGAAACGTTCCGGCTTGCAGTTCATATATGCTTGCCAGAATGTGTAGGCTGGGCACATTACTGCCAATAGGATATTGACGATACCTGTTAGCGTCTGAAAATTCATTGCTAGCTCTCCGCTTCAGCCGCTGCCTTGTGGTCGAACATCCAGCAAGCGGCCTTGAACTTCCTGATAATCTCCGCAAGCGCAGTTTCGCGTTCTTCGGGCGTTCCGATTAAGACCTTGCCCGCCAAGACAATCTGCGGCTCGCTGTCGTCAACACCATAAATGAAGCTGTTGCTAGCGACCTCGACTCCTGCTAAACCTGTCAAACTTTTCACCCCCATTACGATTTTGACCTCGAACTCCTGCTTGGCCGGGCCGTTCAGCAACTCGGCCTCCGTACAACCTAAAACGTTTGCAATCGCATGAGCAACTTTTAATGACGGTTCCATTTCTCCGCGCTCATAACGAGCAATAGTATTTACGCCAACACCTGCTTTTTCCGCTAATTCAGCTTGGGTTAGCCCTAACTTTCGCCTAAGCTCGCCCATACCTTTCATCTGCCAACCTCCTATCCGTTTTTATCCGTGCAAGTATTCTATACCTAAACGGATTGTAATGCAAGGCCGTAAATATCCGCATAATGTCTAAAATTTATCCTTATGCGGTCTTGAACGTTTATAGCCTTAATCGTATAGTTTGCTGTGCAAAGGGGTGATGTTCATGATAGGAGAGCGTATAAAAACCTTGCGCGAAAATCAGGGGCAGTCTCAGGAGGAACTTGCGCATTCAGTGGGAATGCATCCTAATACAATAGCTAGATGGGAGCGCGGAGAACTCTCACCTAGAGGGACATCTTTATCAAAAGTAGCGCGGGCACTGAACACAACGAGCACGTTTTTACTCGGCGACACGGATGACCCTAAACCA
>JAFSSM010000044.1 GCA_017451025.1 Synergistaceae bacterium
AGACGCTCAAGCCGTGCCCGTTTTGCGGAGGCATCCCCGCGATCGCCGGAATAGTAACCAGAGACGGCTTAGTCTGGCGGCTGTGGTTAGCCAACGGTGAGCATGAAGATTACCCGACGCGCGACGCGGCACATGAGGCATGGAACAGGAGAGTGAACTATGAAGAAGGCAGTAGATAGTGCTACTAAGTGGCTCGCCGAGAAGGTCAAGGGCAACCCCAAGCTGAACCCGATACCCTACCCGTTCTTCAAGTCGATTATCAGCAAGCAGGTGGAGTGGGCGGCCAAGCGCGATGTTGCTCTGGACTTTGAGGAACTTGCGGAGGCTGTGAGAGGTGAACTGCTCAAGGCAGGAATCTACACGATGGCCGACAGCAGGGCCAGCAGAATCGGGAGCAAGTCAGCCCGTCAGGAAACGATACCCCTTGACGGCACTGACGCGGAGGCACAGGGAGCAATCCCCCCTCTGCTGATTAAGTTTCATTCGGCGGGCGAGGCTGTCTCAATGACACTGATATTCGACTGGCTTCACAGGGTCTTCACGAAGGCAGTCAACGAAAAGTATTCAGGCCTCCGCATCACTGCGGACGGAACAAAATAAACAAGGAGGCGCAACAATGAGTAATCAGAACGTAACAGGTCTGCGTTCCAACAAAGATAACTGGTTCACATGCGTAGATACCGAAGTGCTGAAGGACGAAGTTTTATCCCCCGAAGCAAAACTAGTTTTTTCTGTGCTGTGCATGATGGCTGGATTCGGATACCGCTCCTGCGATCCTGCCGATGATGAAGTCGCCGACTTCGCCGACCTCTCAATACGCGCGCTCTACCGCGTATACTATGAGCTGGAGGCCAGAGGGCTAATCTCCCGCACTGGCTGGCACATTCAGCTCATCGGGCACAATTCCCCCCGCTACAGGGAGGAGGATGCATGATGGACAGCCGGAACGATAATGCTGATTTCTGGTTCGCCAAAGTAGATGCTGACGTTGTGAGGGATAAAGAGCTGTCCCTCACAGCTCGCCTTATCTTTACGATATTGTGCACGTTTGCGGACAAGGACAAGCGCGGATGCTGGCCCAGCAATGAAGCCGTCGCAGAGGCCGCAGGAGTATCCAAGAGTACAGTAATCCGGGCATGCAAGGAACTCGAAGCCAGAGGTGTTATAGCCCGTTCCGACCGTTTTAATGACGGCGGGCAGACTTCATCGTACACGCGCATAGTCGGGCATAATGCTTCCTGCTATGACGGGGTAGTACCAATGACACCCCCCCGTAGCACAGATGACACGCCCCCCGTAGCACAGATGACACACGGAACGAGAATCAATGAACGAGAAAAAGATTCCCTTACGGGGGAAGCCCCACTCCCCGACCTTTCCGATGTGCCTTTGGTCTTCGAGAACGGACAGCCCGTAACTCAGGATTCACCCAAGCCCGCCAACCCCGAAGAGACTCACACTCCCGACGAAGCCCCCGAAGTCATGAAGTCAACGGCGGAACTCCTGCTCCTGAAGACAGGTCGGACAGGGTTGAGCTGGGAGGAGATTTCCGCACTCCGCACCCTCTCAGCCACACAGTACCCCTCACGTGTCCAGAAGGAAATTGACCGTGCAATCACACGCTTCAACCGCAAAGGACGGCCCTTGCACACCCTGACGTTCATGTACATAGCCGGTTCACTGGAACATCAGCCCTCACTGG
>JAFSSM010000045.1 GCA_017451025.1 Synergistaceae bacterium
CCGTGTGAAAGCGGGAGGGTTTAATTTTTCTGGAGGTGTATTAATGATGCAGAAACGGCGCAAGTCTTCAAATGTATTGCTTGATACGGCACTTCAGGAGTTTTACGGTGCGGCTGACGAAATGGGATTGAGCGAGAACCTCATAGCTGTCCTGAGCAGGTCAGAACGCAGGGTACAGGTCTCAATTCCCGTAGAGATGGACGACGGGACAGTTGAGGTTTACGAGGGCTACCGTGTCCAGCACTCAACGGCATTAGGTCCGTCGAAGGGGGGAATACGGTATGATTTGGGTGTTGACATGGACGAGTGTGAAGCGTTAGCCATGCTGATGACGTGGAAGTGTTCTCTTGCGGGAATACCTTACGGCGGAGGCAAAGGAGGAATCTGCTGCGACCCGCTCACCATGTCGAAGAAGGAGAAGGAGAAGCTCACACGGACATACGCGGCACGTATTGAGCCGATACTTGGCCGGTGGAGCGACGTACCTGCTCCCGACATGAACACCGGCGGCCAGGAGATGGTGTGGATTCTGGACACGGTGAGCAAGATGCGCGGCAAACTTGAACCTGCAATCCTCACGGGGAAGCCAGTGAGCTACTGGGGAAGTTTCGGGCGCAACGAGGCAACAGGACGCGGGGTTGCGACGTGCGGGCTGGAATTGATGCGCATTCTGGACAAGAATCCCGGCAGTGTTACGGCATCAGTTCAGGGCTTCGGGAACGTCGGGAGCTACACGGCAAAAACTCTCAACGATGCCGGAGTGAAAATAGTGGGGATAAGCGACATCACAGGAGGATATTATTCTGCTGGCGGTATCGATATACACAAGGCATTCGAGGCGGTGCGCAACCATCCCAAGAAACTGCTTGAAGGTTTCGAGGAAATCGGGAACTGCGAGAAAGTAGATGATGTGCTGGATGCGGAATGTGATTTCCTGTTCCCATGTGCGAGGGACGGAGTGATTAACCGCGACACGGCTGGCGAAATTAAGGCCAAGTACATCGTCGAAGGAGCGAACGGCCCGACGACTCCTGAAGGCGAGGAGATACTCGATGATGCTGGCGTAATGATTGTACCTGACTTTCTGGCCAATTCCGGCGGAGTTATCGGCTCATATTTCGAGTGGGCGCAGAACCTGCAGGGAGCATTCTGGACGGAGGAGGAATACAACAACAAGCTGGTGCACATCATGAAGGGGAATTTCCGCAGGGTGTGGGACTATGCGGAGACTAAGCGAGTGAAGATGAGGCGAGCGGCGACTATGGCAGCGATTCAGCGAGTGGCTGATGTTGTCGAGATGCGCGGAATGTTTTTGTAGTATGTGTGAGTTAGTGATAAGTTTTTCTGTAATGAGGAATCCCCCGGCCAAGTTTGAGACCGGGGGAAATTTTAGAGTTCGAACGCGGATTTTTCAGGGAGTACCTCATCATAAGCACGGCATACAATATCAATTTTCTCAGGTGGCAGGTAGTTTATGCATATGAGCTTGTGTTTTTTATGTCTGATATCATACAGCAATTCATTGTTGAACGTTTTGTACATTCTGGAGAATTTTGAACCTCTGGGGTAAAACTTGCCCGCCATGACTTGCCACCATTCCATGAGCCACTGATTAACATCGCTTTTGTCTCTAAAGCGGTGGTTGCATATCTTTTTAAGGTACTTGCTTTCTTTTTCCCAAACCTCAATAAAAGTAGACTTTAGGTAAGAGGCAGCGGTATGAGGTGAATGCAGTCCTCTGCAACCATTTATGCACCAGTAGCACGGTAGCATGTACAGAGTCTTGAGTAGAACTATACCATATCTGAGCCTGAGCCAATTCCATATATTAGCCTTAAACTGCTTGCGGAAGTTGAAATACTTGGCTAAAACAGAAAGATCATTAACAGATACGTTCATAAGGCCAGCGGGGCCTGGATGAAGCCCTGCGCATTCGCACGGCAAACCGTTTACAAAGAAATCCTTAGATTTTACTGGAGCATTAAGGAACACATCGTCATTGAAGTAAACGAATCTTTCGCTCAGGCCTTTGATTCTGTGCAGATTAAGTTCTATAGGGTGTGAACTGAAAGTAGGAAGCCACTGGTGCGGGATGTAATCTTCATGAATAACGAAATGTAATTTAGGGTGATTGAGATTCAGCCATTCGGGGCATTGGCCGCAAGTTATAAAGTGAATTTTTCTGACCCAGGGGGCATATTTCTCGACTGCCCTGAACCAGTAGCGGAGTATTCCCCAATCTCTGTAACGTTCTTCTCCGTTAGAGCCTGATGCTCTTTCTTCCTCGCGAGCATACAGCCTACGTTGTGCCTGCCACTCAGGGTCTGCTCCATCAACCCACGGAATTACGAAGTCTATATCAGAGCATAGTTCGTCCTGAGTCCTGAGTCCATTATGCTGATCATTTTCAGTTTGTCAACCGCCTTTCTCTGAGATTTCGCAATTATACCAGAAAAAAATCACCCTCCGCAATTTCTCACAGAGGGTGCTTCCATTTTCAATTAACGTATGCTGTAGCCCTTGCGCTTCAGACTTTCCCTAACATCAGTGTGAACTTTCTCCACTTCATCAACCGTCAGCGTCCGGTCTTCAGCCCGATAGCTCAATGTATACGCCAAGCTCCTGAACCCCTCAGGTATTCCCTTCCCAGTATATACGTCGAACAGCCTCAAGCTCTCCAGCCCTAGAACTTCACCACTACACTCCTTCACCGCCGCGCGAATATCCCGCATAACATCGTCATTGCTACGGTCAACCGCAACCAACAGCGACACATCACGGTACGATGCCGGGAACTGTCCCGACGGAGTGAACACCGGCTTCTTGTTCTTGACAAGCGCAGAAAGATTCAGCTCGAACGCATACACTCCGCTAACATCAAGCTCCTGTTCAAGCGCGGGCTTTAACCTGCCGAGCCAGCCGACTTTTGCCCCGTCAACGAGAATTTCCGCAGTCTGTCCACTGTGCATGAACGGTTCACTGCCTGCACGAAAGATTGGCACATACCCTCTCGCCCGTATCACTGCCTCAACATCAGCCTTCAGCTCGTAGAATCCTTCTGACCTGTCGCCGTTCGGTGAGCGTGAGTCCATTCCGTTGAAGGATATTGCGGCCAAGTGCTCAGGCTCTCCGCCGTTCAGGAATACACGTCCCTGCTCGAAAATCCTGACTGGTTCACGCCATCCCGACACCACAGCGTTCTTCAGGCCCATCAACAGACCGGGTAAGAGCGTTGTGCGCATAGCCATCTGGTCGCGGCTTATCGGGTTAGCGATTGTGAGTGTGTGGGCGCGTATGTCATTTTCAGGGAGCCGCAATTTCTGCGGGAAATCTTCGGGAAGGAAGCTGTAGGTTAGGACTTCGGTGTAGCCTCTGGCCATCATTGCGCTCCTCACGAAACCAGCAAGGGCCATACTTTCACCAATATCTGCACGTCTGGGCATACGGCCGGGCAAAACGTCCGGTTCATCATTGTAGCCCTTGAAGCGGCCTATCTCCTCGATTAAGTCCTCCTCAATCGTAATGTCAGGTCTCCACGTCGGCGGCATAAATTCCCGTTCATCGCCCTCACCCTCGATGTGCGCAATTCCGAAGCCCTCAAGGATTCTTGTTGCCTCGTCCATGTCGTTCCACGATAAATATGTGGATAACTTCTTGCGTGTCAACGTTACGGGCTTGGGAGTGTGGGTGCCATTCTCCGCGAAAAGCGGCTTGTACCCAATTTCTGCACCGCACCACTCGCGCATTAATGTCGTTGCGGCCATGAGTGCAGACTTGCTCAATTCCGGGTCAACTGTTCGTGCAAACCTGAACGCCGCCTCAGAATTTATGCCCAGTCTCCTTGAGGTGTGTCCGACCCTTATCGGTGAGAAACTTGCGCTCTCAATCACGATGGTGCTGGTGTCAGGGTTGATTCCTGTCTGTTCACCGCCCATAACTCCGGCTAATGCTATTGCCTCTCCGCCGCTGGTTATCAGCATGTCGCGTTCGGTCAAAACTCTGTCCTTGCCGTCAAGGGTCATCATCTTTTCGCCGTCCCTTGCCGCCCTGACCGTAATTTCCCTTGCTGGAAGTGTGTTAAGGTCAAATGCGTGAAGGGGCTGGCCCAACATCAGCATAACGTAGTTCGTAACGTCAACGGCATTATTTATCGGTCTCATGCCCAAGTGTGCAAGGTCAATCTTTGCGGTTAATGGTGAGGGTCCTATCTTAGCTCCTGTCGCAAGTCCCAGCCTGTAGCACAGACAGCCATTATCCGGCAACGATATAGTCCCGAAATCTTCACTCCAGTCCTTATTTTGCTTGAGGGGCAACATCCATTCCGGAGTTTTGAGCACTGAATCAGGGTACAGTCCCTTAATTTCGCGCGCCATTCCCAGAAGGCTTAAGGTGTCGCCTCTGTTCGGAGTGATTGAGACATCCAGAATCACGTCGCCAATGTGGTAGAGCTTCGCGGCATCGTCTCCGGGCCTTGCGTCGTTCGGCAGAATGAGCAGTCCTGAAGGATCATCGACATCATGCAGTCCCAATTCCTCCGCACTGAGCATCATTCCGTAGCTCTCAACGCCGTGAAAATCCCTCGTGCCCATCTCCGTACCATCAGGCAGAACCGAACCTGCACCGGCGTAGAACACCATATCGCCCTGCTTCATGTTGTGTGCACTGGTTACGCAGACTTTGCGGCCTGTCCCGGTGTCGAGAGTTGCGACGTAGTACTTGGCCTCCGTCGGGTGCTTCTCCAGAACGTCAATTCGTGCGGCAATTACTCCCTTCATTTTCCCGGCACAATACGTTATTCCCTCAACCTCTGAACCCGAAAACGTCAGCCTCTCCGCAACTTCTTCCGGAGTAAGTTCCGCAGGCACTATGTCGATAAAATTCTTGAGGAGTTCCCACGATACTAACATGACTCAGCACCTCCGAATCCTGACAGGAAATAGCTCACATTCCCGTCAAACAGCAATCTCAAGTCCGCAATTCCGTACTTGAGCATGGCCATTCTGTCGAGACCAATTCCGAACGCAAAACCGTTGTACTCGTCGGGATTAATCTTTCCTGCGCGGATAACATTCGGGTGAACCATTCCCATACCGGCAACTTCGAGCCACCCTGTTCCATGACACACCCTGCAATGTTCATCGTGCCCTGAACACTCCACGCACTCAATATCCAGTTCCATTGACGGCTCAGTGAACGGAAAGTAACTCGCCCTGAATCTGGACTTTAGGCTTCTGCCGAAAAACGCATTAACCATTTCGGTGATAGTGCCCTTCATCTCGCTGAATGACACATCCTTATCGACTAACAATCCTTCCATCTGGTTGAACATCGGCGAGTGAGTAGTGTCGTTGTCCCTCCTGTAGACCTTGCCAGGACACACAATGCGGAGCGGTGCACCATATTGGTGCATTGCCCTTATCTGCACCGGTGAAGTGTGGGTGCGCAGCAATTTTCCGTCAGGAAAGTAGAACGTGTCCTGCATGTCTCTGGCTGGGTGCCATTTCGGGACGTTGAGGCACTCGAAATTGTAGTAATCTTCCTCAATTTCCGGCCCTGACGCAACAGAATACCCCAGTCCCTGCATGATATTGGCGATTTCGTGCATGGTCTGCATTACTGGGTGAAACGCTCCGGTCCTCCTGCCCTTTGCGGGAAGGGTTACGTCAATGCGTTCTGACTTCTCCTGCTTCTCGTTCTCGGCTTCACGAATTTTACGGCCTGTTTCTTCGAGCCTGGCCTCTATCTCATCACGAAGAGCATTAACTTCTTGGCCTGCTTCCTTGCGCATTTCGGGCGGCAATTTCCCGAGCGAACGCAGAAGTACGGTCAACTCTCCCTTTTTCCCTGTGAAGCGGACGCGTATATCATCAAGCTCCGATAAAGTTAATGCTGCCCTGAGCGCAACATCAAACGCTTCACGGACAGCACTAACCCCTAATTCCCTAACCCCTAATCCCTGCATTCCTTGACCTTTGCGACAAGTGCACTGAATGCCGCCGCGTCATATATTGCCATTTCCGATAGAACTTTGCGGTTCAGGGTTATTCCTGCCTTCTTCAGGCCGTTCATGAACACGCTGTAGCTCATTCCTTCTGCTCTGACTGCCGCACTGATTCTCGTTATCCACAGCCTGCGGAAATCCCTCTTCTTGCGCTTCCTGTCGTTATACGCCCTCGACAACGCCGCCAAGTATGCCTCGCGTGCCCTGCGGTATACGTTCTTGCGCTGACCCCAATAGCCTTTGGTTATGCTAAACAGCTTTTTGCGCTTCTTGTTGCTCTGTGACGCTCCCTTAACTCTCATAGCCGCTTATCTCCTTTCTAGTCATAGGGCAGAAGGTGCTTCATCTGTCCTGCCATTGCCTCGTCAACGTAACCTGTTTCCTTGAGCCTGCGCATACGGCTGGGCTTCTTGTGGACGAGAATGTGCGATCTGCTGCACTTCCTGTACGCGAACTTCCCGCTCGCTGTCTTGAAGAACCTCTTTTTTGCCCCAGAATGCGACTTCAATTTCTGCTTTGCCATGAGAAATTTATTCTCCCTTCGTTGTTGTTGATGGTGCTGCTGGTTTCGGTGCCTGCTTTGCTCCCTGCGATGGTGCCTGCGGAGTCAGCAGTAACCTCATATAGCGTCCTTCCATTATGGGCTTTGACTCGGACTTGCCTACGTCCTCGCATTCAGCCATAACTCTTTTGAGGACTTCTTCGCCTCTCTCTAGGAAGGACATTTCTCTGCCTCTGAAGAATACAGAGACTTTCACCCTGTGTCCTTTCTCAAGGAATGCCCTGACCGCTTTAGTCTTGAAGTCAAAATCGTGGTCGTCAATCTTCGGGCGCATTTTAATTTCCTTGAGTTCCTGAACCTTTTGCTTTTTACGAGCGTCCTTTTCCTTTTTCTGGAGCTGGTAGCGGTATTTCCCATAATCCATAATTCTGCAGACTGGGGGCTGAGCCAGCGGTGCAACTTCCACCAGATCGAGGGACTGCTCATGAGCCATGCGTATAGCTTCAAGCGTATTGGTGATGCCTACTTTTACCCCGTTTTCATCGACCAAGAGAACCTGCGATGAAGTAATTTCGTGATTAATGCGGGGAGTATTTTCTTCGTTGCCGGGCAATAATTCCTCCTCCTCTCATGTTCTGCCGCAGCGATGCATAAAAAAATCAGGCCGGCTCATTACGTACAAGCCCACCTGACAGTCATATGCGTATGATAATCAGAGTGATGGCTTCTTAGTTCCCCGGCGGCTTATTTGCCACAACAAGGGGAGCCTTGCCGCAAAATATAGCATAGAAATTGTTGTTGTGCAAAAAATTTTTCTGCTACTTTCCGCCATTCGCAACCACATCATACATCTCGAACAGCCTGGCGACTATTTCTTCTTCGGGCATATCGTGTTTCCAGCCATAGGCCGCCAGAACCGCCACATCGTTGTGTTCATGGGCTGTCCTCAACTCAACCGGCATAGTGAGGGGGTTGTAGAGTGCGGCAAAACTGCTCTCTGGGAACTTGGCCCTAGCGTCCAAAATCTCCTGTGCGGTTCTAGTGATTAGGTCATAGTGTTTAGGGTCAAGCCTAACCCCTAACCCCTCGCCCCTAACCCCTAGTTCCCCCGGCCAGATGAAATTGTTGTAGACCACTCGCGCAGAATACCTGTAACTGCTCCCAAGCCTGCCGCATACGATTCTTGTCCAGCCCATATGTGCAATGCTAGTGAGGACTCCGAAGTCGTAGAGCGTTGCGTCGGGAATAATCAGCAGGCCATCGCTCGGAATCACATCACGGCCAAGCCAGCCTATAGGAATATACTCTCTCTTCCCTGATGAAGTCTTCGGAATTGCTAGATAGTGTTCCGGATTTTGCCTGTCTCTGAATAGTGCCGGAGTCTTGGCCAATTTCTGCCTGTCCGGTGCTCCCTTCAGCCTGTCTTCCTTGCACAATTTCAGCCTCTTCATCAGCGCTGGCATATCGTGCAACTCCTGCGGTTTCGCGTCCACTAACCACAAGCACCATCTCGGAATATTGTTGATGAACTCCTCACCGCCCATAAACCTCTTGATGAATTTTTCGGCCTTAGGTTCACGAGCAAGTAGTTCTTCCAGTTCTTCAGGAGTGTTGATGAGAAGATGTCCTCCGTCTGCCGGTCTGTTCCCTGTCCGCATTGGAGGCACTCTATCACTGAGCGTATAATTCCTCGACTCCGCGATAATCTCCTCTCCCTCAATCAGGTAGTAGTTTATCCGTTCAACCAGCCTCTCCACTCCGTCAGTGTACAGCCTCTTCCGCCCTTCTCTCTTCCCGCCGACCAATCCCACAACACAGCAGTGAACATGAGCCATCTCCTTAGCCGCAACCTCGCTGTTCCACACGAAGCTGGTGTGCGCAAAATCCACGTGAACGTCGAACTCGTCCCGCAGTGGCTTGAACACATAGGCTATCTGTTCACCCTGCGTGATACTCGTTGTCGACACGAACGCCGCCTTAATCCTCGTATCACGTAGTATCGGTGCAACTTTCCAGTACCACCCCGCAACGTAATCGACCTTGCCGTTGCCGAAAATTTCCTGCATAGCTTTCTTCTGTTCTTTGGTCTGCTCGGAGTACCCCAGAAACGGCGGGTTGCTCATGATGAACACGCTGCCTTTTTCCGTGAGCATTTCTGCCCAGTCCGTATTGAGTGCATCTGCCTCGACAATTCCACTTTCGTGCTGCAGCGGCAGTAAGTCATCAACTAACTGGGTTATGCTCTTGGTCTCGTTCCACATTTGGGCTTCGGCGATCCACAGCGCAGTTTTCGCGACCGCCACCGCAAAATCGTTGACCTCAATTCCGATGAACTGTTCGAGGTGAACCTGAATTGCGGTCTCCTCTTTCGAGAACGCAAAGGTAATCTGCGGTCCTGCGAGTTCGGCGATAATTTTGTTCTCGAGCCTTCTGACGGATAAGTAGCTTTCAGTGAGGAAATTTCCCGACCCGCAAGCCGGATCGAAGAAAGTGAGCGACGCTAATTTTTTCTGGAAAGCGCGTAGTTTCTGCCTGGTAGGAGAGTTAGCGAGCAATTCTTGAGCCTCTTCCGCAAGCTCATTCATGAATAGCGGGTCAATGACCTTGTGAATATTTTCGATGAAAGTGTAATGCATACCGCCTTCCTTGCGGGTTTTGGGGTTAAGCGTTGACTCGAAGATTGCGCCGAAAATTGCGGGGTTAATTTCGCTCCAGTCAAACCCTTCGGACATATCTTCAATTATTATGCGCAGAGAATCGTCATCGAGAATTGGCAGCTCAATATCTCTTTCCGCGAACAGCCCGCCGTTGACGTACTTGAACTCCTGAAGTTCCGGCTCGAGGTATTTTTCGCGTTCACCCTTTTCTGGATTCTGATTGAGCACGCGAAATAATTTCAGGAGGGCATCACGCGCCATCATTTTGCGGGGCTTGAGGTAATCGTGGAACTGAGCTTTTCTGAACAATCCGGCATCTTCAGCGTAAAGCAGGAATACGATTCTGACGCAAAAGACGTTGAGGCTTGCGAGAGTTAGGGGATTTTCCTTGTCGTTGTCGTCATATCTGGAGTGAAGTGATTCATAGAGTAGTCGTACTAGTTCCCCTGCTCTGCGTGATAATTTTTCCTCAATGGTGATGGGCTTTGATTTATCGACGATGAAGGCCAAGTTCTCCGGTGTAAGCTCAGAAATTTTGAGGATATTCGGGTTAGCTTCTGGCTTTTTGGTGTCCATGTCGTAGATACGAAATTCCTCGAAGTTGCATACGATGATGTAGCGACCTTTTTCTGAGAACAGCAGGCGGTCATAATATCTTCTGGCCTGCGCAAATGGAGTTAGTGTAGATCCGTCGGACTGGGTTGCAGGAGAATTGAGGTCAACGTCTCTGGATTTCTGCTCAATGACGATTCCTGTTGAGGGGATATACGCGTCGATGAAGCTGATGTGTCCGAGCAGTACGCGTTTCTCGAAGTCTATGTACTCTTCAGTGTTGACGATGCCGAGATAATCCCGCAAGAGCCTGTTCCAGAAGGATTGAGTGTCGCTTTTTTCGTCGCCCAGTGTGTTTAGGAATTGGAGTGTATCATTCATGCTAGCTGCCTCCGTCATGAGAAATTACGAAGATAATATCGCAATCAGGGGAACGTGTGAATAACTTGTGAAAAATTTTTGTTGACACAGGTAAAAAGGGGTGTATAATTTTCCCTGTTGCGCTTGAGGGAGCTAGAAGCTCTGAGAGAGAAAGAAGCTCATAAAGCAAGACATCAGCGGACATTACGAGAAAAAGTCCGAGTTAATTGACAGAGTAAGATTACAGATGAGATGTAAGTTTTTATTAAGCGATTGAGTAAGCCAAAAGAATCAATCTCACAA
>JAFSSM010000046.1 GCA_017451025.1 Synergistaceae bacterium
CGGCGTAGCTGGCAACTAGGCCGCTAATGCGAAATTATCTTCGACTTTTATTGTTTTGTCCTAAGTTTTACGGGTGATTATAGACTTTCCCCGGCCTGCTCCTTCAGATCCTCCTTCGCGCCGTCGAAACCTGTCGCCCCCGTTTTAGGGATTAGGGACTAGGGGTTAGGGACTAGGGCTAATCGTCGTCGTAACGTCCCTTCCCACGAACAGCTCGCGCTATATCTCTCTTAGCCTCCCGGTCCGCTATCATGTCGCGCTTGTCGTGTTCCGCCCGGCCCTTCGCCAACCCTAACTCTACTTTCGCACGCCTGCCGTCCTTGATGTACACGCTCAACGGGACTAGGGTTAAGCCTTTCTCACGGAGCTTGCTGTTCAAGCGGATAATTTCGTGCCTGTGCATCAATAATTTCCGGTCGCGTTCAGGCTCATGATTATAGTACGTGCCCTTCTCGTAAGGTGAGATATGCACTCCGAACAGCCACAGTTCACCCTTCTCTATGGATGCATAAGAGTCCTTCAGGTTCAAGTTGCCGTTGCGGACGCTCTTAATCTCCGTGCCGGTCAGGACTATTCCGCATTCAAAGCTGTCGAGTATGAAGTAGTCATGCCTGGCTTTACGGTTCTGAGCTACTGTTTTATCTCTGCTGTTAGGTTTTGACATGAAGGGAATTTTACACTAAATCCTGTTTTCTGCAAGTATTACCCGTTCATGCTCCAAAACTTTCTGCCCATTTCTTCAGAGCAGGCACAGACACTCCAGAACTAAATATCTTGCCTTCACGTATCTCTGCTCCGGGCGCACTGGCCTTCAAGCCTTGTGCCGCACCTCCAAAACCTGACCCCCCAGAAGTCGCAAACAGTATTATCGTCTTGCCGGTGAAGTCATATGCTTCAAGAAATGTGTTGATTATCTTCGGCGCAACGTACCACCATATCGGAAAACCCAGAAAAATAACATCATGCCCCTTTATGTCCGCGTTCTTGTCGGCAAGTTCCGGACGTGATGATTTATCCTTCATTTCTATGCTGGAGCGCGAACTGGAATTATGCCAGTTCAAATCAGCTGATGTGTATTTCACCGCAGGACGAATCTCGTACAAATCTGCTCCTGTTGCGTCAGATAATTTCTTGGCCGCTCCCGCAGTTACTCCGCTCGCAGAAAAATACGCCACAAGTTTATTGCTCAATCTACATGCTCTCCTTCAGAACAGCTATTACCTCTTCGCGCGTCAGCTTGCGATAACCGCCATCAAGCAGAAATGTTCCGTCAGCTATACCGTCATACATTTCCGGCGTAACTCCAAGCTCCTTAAGGCTCATAACTGCCCCAATCTCGCGCATCCAGCCCTCTAATGCCTTCAGCCCTTCATCTGCAAGAACTTCATCACTCCTGCCCTCAGGATTAATGCCCCAGACATTCACAGCGAAACGCGCAAACTTCTTGAGGCCGTCGTTCATGATGTGCCTGTAATACGCTAGCGACACTGCAGACAGCGTCATTCCGTGAGTAGCATTTGTGTACGCTCCGACAGACTGGCCAATCATGTGCACCATCCAGTCCTGAGTTTTCGCCTTGCCGATTAACGTATTGAGTGCCCATGTCGCAATCCACATGATATTACTGCGCGCCTCATAGTCCTTAGGGTTCTTGACGGCAATTCTTGAACTGGTGATTAACGACCTCATGAGACCTTCAGCCAAATAATCGCTGGTATTGTCGTCAGTTCCGGAAAAATACTGTTCCATGATGTGGCTCATAATGTCGAAAAAACCTGCAATCATCTGGTACGCCGGAAGGGTGAAAGTGTATTCGGGGTTGAGTATCGAGAATTTCGGGAAGACATTATCGCCGAAGACGTGGCCGATTTTGAGTTTCTGGGCATGATTGGTGATGACGCTTCCGCCGTTCATTTCGCTTCCTGTTCCGACCATAGTTAGGACGCATCCCACAGGAATAATTTTGCACTCTGGCTCTTCCATTTTGAGGAAATATTTTTCCCACGCGTCGCCGTCATAGTGAGCGGAGACGGACACGGCTTTAGCGTAATCGCACACGGACCCGCCGCCGGCGGCTAGGATGAGGTCGATGTTGCGGTTGCGGGCTAAAATTGCGCCTTCGCGGAGTTTGTCGGAGGTGGGGTTGGACATTACGCCGGGGAGTTCGGTGATATTTTTGCGGCAGTGTGAGAGGATGGAGACTAATTCGTCGTAGAGGCCGGATTTTTTGATGGAGCCTGAGCCGTAGGTGAGCAGGACATTGGGGCCGTAATTTTCGAGTTCCTGGCCAAGTGAGCTTAATGCGTTTTTCCCGAAGTACAAGCGCGTCGGGTTTGAGTACATGAAATCGCCTAACATAAAGCATTCCTCCTTTGAATAACAGAATAATAGCATACTCAACTCGGCTTCAGGCAAAACTAGAACATGATATTATTTGCATGTCAATTTTCCCATGAAAGGAGATACTGGTTTATTATGAAAGTCATTCTCAAGTCTGACGTATCCAAGCTCGGAAAATCTGGAGCTTTAATCGACGTAAGCGACGGCCACGCAAGAAATTTCCTTATCCCTAAAGGCCTGGCAGTAGAAGCTACACCCGGAAAAATGGCAGAGTGGAAAGCCGAACAGGCCAGGCTCAAAGCCAAAGACGATAAGAACAGGCAATCAGCACTCGAACTCCAGAAAAAACTTCAGGGCAGAAGCATAACTATTGAGGGCAGAGCAGGCGAAAACGGAAAGCTCTTCGGAAGCATCACTGCCGCACAAATCGCAGAAGCCCTCGAAGCACAGCACGGCCTCCAGAATTTCGACAAGCGGGACGTAAAACTCGATGAGCCTGTCAAGAATGCCGGAAACTTCAAGTTCTCAATCAAGCTCTACCCTGGCATTCAGGCTGATATGACACTCACCGTTACGGTTTCATGAGTGCCGAAAAATTACCGCCGTTCAGCCTCGAAGCGGAACGTGCAGTACTTGGAGCCTGTATCGTCGACCGCGAAGCTCTGGGTACTGCAATTGAGATACTCAAGCCTGACGACTTCTACGAGAGCAGCAGCAGGATTCTATTCGAGACACTCATCAACTTATACATGTCGAATACGCCTGCCGATTATGTTACTCTCGAAGCTGAACTCAAGAATAAAGGCATGTTCGACAGGCTTGGCGGAAAATCATTTATCACATCCCTCGTGGCTGGCGTAACCGTTGCCGCTAACGTGAAATATCATGCTGACATCGTCCGCGATTGCGCAATCCGCCGCCGCATAATCACCGCCTCAGAAAAAATCCAGTACTTGGCCTATGATTACACCAAGACACCGCAGGAAATTCTTGGTGAAGCCGAAAAGCTATTATTTGATGCGGGACAGAACAGGAATTCGGGCGATTTTCGGCACGTCAGCGAAATTATTGGTTCTGTCTTTGTGGAAATCGAGGATAAGCTCAACAATAATAATACTCATATTGCCGGCTACCCAACCGGTTTTAACGACCTAGACAGCTTCACCGGCGGGCTCCAGCCCGGCAGTCTCAACATCATAGCCGCCCGGCCTTCAATGGGCAAAACTGCCTTTGCGTTGAATATCGCACAATTCGGCGGAGGTACCTCTAATCCGCCGGTGCTGATATTCAGCCTGGAAATGCCCTCCGAACACCTCGTCCAGAGAATGATTGCCGCCCAGTCCGGCGTCAACCTCTCACGCCTCGCTAACGGCACGTTCGACACAACACAGTTCAGCCGGGTCCGCGAAGCCTGCGACATTCTGGCCAGACGCAACATCTACATCAACGACGCTACGCAGTTGACCGGAATGGACTTTCTAGCACGGTGCAGACAGTTCAAGACGCGCCATCCCGACCTTGCACTCGTGATAGTGGATTATCTGCAGTTGATGACCAGCGGAGAACGCAGACAGGAAGGCCGCCAGCAGGAAGTCAGCGACATATCGCGAATGCTGAAGGTTTCTGCAAGGGAGATGAACTGCCCGGTGATTGCGTTATCCCAGTTGTCGCGTGAGGCAGAGAAGCGCACGGACAAGAAGCCCCAGTTGTCGGACCTGCGCGATTCCGGAGCGATTGAGCAGGACGCGGACGTAGTTATGATGTTGTTCCGTGAGGACTATTACTCCGAGAACGAGAACAACGACCTGAAGGACAGCAAAGCAGATATCCGCATAGCGAAGAACCGAAACGGCAGTACAGGAGTGTTTAACCTGACGTTCCGGCGTGAAATAACTCGTTTCCTGAATTTTGGCGAGGACTAATCATGAAGGGGGGAAGCACTTTTCCCCCTCCCTTTATTCTGTTCTAAGTGCGTCAATCGGGTCAAGGTTAGAGGCTTTCCATGCCGGCCAGAACCCGAACAGCACCCCCACAAATCCGCTGAACCCCGCCGCAAGCACTATAGACTGCATAGAAATTACGGTCTGCCACGAAAACATAGCCGTTACCGCCTTCGACAACCCTATTCCTATCCCAATTCCTATTGCCCCGCCCAACAACGACAGCACTACCGCCTCCGTCAAGAACTGCACGCGGACATTGCTCGGCCTCGCTCCGACCGCCATCCTGATACCGATTTCCCTTGTGCGCTCACTCACTGACACCAGCATAATATTCATGATACCTATTCCCCCTACCAACAGCGATATTGACGCTACTGCTCCTAACAGCATACTCATTACGTTTGCTGTGCTGGCCATGCTCTCCTGCACTTCGGTCAAGTTTCTTACCTGAAAATCATTCTCCACTCCTTCGGTTAGCCTGTGTCTCTGCCGCAATAACGACGTAATTTCTTGCTCTGCAGTTGTCATAGAATCTCTGTCTTTTGCCTGGACGTTAATTCGCCTCACCGTGTCAACTCTGGTCCCTGCACGCACAAGCCTTCTTTGCGCAGTAGTTACCGGCACCAGAATAAAATCGTCCTGGTCCTGCCCCCAAGAGTTAGCGCCCTTTTTCGTGGTCATTCCTACAACCTGAAACGGAATGCTCTTAATCCTGATTGTTGCGTCTATTGGGTCAGAATACCCGAATAATTCTGTTGCGACGGTCTGGCCGATTACGCATACTTTTGCACCACTGCGCACGTCTTGTTCCGTGAACATTGCCCCTGCTGCAATTTCCCAGTTCCTAACCTGCAAGATGTCGGGTGTAGTGCCTGTTACGCTGGTGTTCCAGTTGGAATTGCCGTAAATTATCTGCGCAGAAGCATTGACTTCCGGAGCAGTACGAGCCACCGAAAATGTCTCACTCGCCAGAGCATTCGAGTCATCGAGGGTCAGCGATTCACCGCTTCCTGCGGCACCTCTTGCTCCCGTAGAATTAGGCGGTGCGGGCATTACGATAATCATGTTTGACCCGAAACCGGCAAGGGCACTTTCAACCTGTTGTGCGGCTCCGCGCCCGATTGCTACCATTGTGATAACTGCTCCTACACCGATAATTATTCCCAGCATTGTTAGAAGGGAACGTGTCCTGTTGCTCATGAGAGAGCGCAGGGCTGTTTTGAACACTTCCATCAAAAAATCACCTCTGCATAATTGTGATTAAGAATAATGTTATAATACCCTCAATTCATGAATATATTATTTAGGAGGAAAATTTATCGTTATGGAACCAGTCTATAAGTACTATAAGCCCGCATTCAGGAGCTTTTACAGAAATTTCCTGCTTATGCTTTTGCTTGCTGTTCTCGCCGGAGTTCTGCACTATTTCAAGTCCGGTGCCTCATGGCTCAAATGGATGTGGATAGCTGTTGCAGTAGTCGAGGTGCTAGCATTCCTGTACATAGTGGTCAAGCGCGCAACAATGTCCCTTATACTGCGCGACAATCCCGACAAGGCGGAGGACCAGGAAGTAGCGTTTATAGTATGCCATCCGTTAAAGCCGTTCAGCTCAGATTTTCGTGAATCAGTGGAAATCGGGTTAGCCAACATAGTGCATATAAAGATGGGACAAACATTGATGCAGACAATGCTGAACATCGGCGATATAGTCATCACATCGTCCGGGACGGGCACAGAGGAAATTCACGCACACAACATTCCTAATCCGCAGGCAGTCCGCGATGAAATTCAGGTACACGCCCGCAAGTACACGATGCCTTCACAGCCTTCTGCTCCTGCTGCTCCAGTTGTTGCGACAGCACCCGAAGCATAAATAACTTTGCGCAAAGAACGAGGGAAACCCGCCCAAAAAGCGAGCTTCCCTCTATTTTTTACAACCCCTAACCCCTAACCCCTCTTTACCCCTTCTTCAGGTATGACCGCAAAATCTTCATCATCTCTTCACTCTTAAACGGCTTGGGCAGATAATCATCAAACCCTTCCGCGATATATTCATTCCGCGCATTTGTCCCAGCGTTAGCCGTCAGTGCTATATACTTTGTGTCCGGCGAATGCTTCTTCGCGTGCTTCAACGTCTCTATTCCGTCCATACCGGGCATCTTGTGGTCCAGAAACACCAGGTCGTAATGCTTCTTCTTCATCATTTCGAGCGCATCTTCCCCGCTCTCCGAAGTGTCTATCTCAGCCTCCGAAGTCTTCAGCATTCCCTTAGCCACGACCAGATTTACAGGAGTATCATCCACCACAAGAATCTTAGCCTCCGGCCACACCGCAGGTCCCATATCTTCCTCCGGTTCTTCCGGACTGCTCACAGCCTGGTTGCTCAAAAATTCCTCGTATTCCTGAAGCGTCATGCTCTTGTTCAATCCCCCAGCCGCCAGCCTCTGCGGAACTTCCAGCGTAAATTTTGATCCCCTGCCGTATTCACTGTCGAGGCTTATGTGTCCGTTCATAATGTCTGCAATATTCTTGACCAGCGTCAACCCAAGTCCGGCCCCCAGAATATGCCTTGTCTCCTGAATATTTACGCGCTCGAACGGCTCGTAAATTTTGTTCAGGTCCTCCTTGCGCATACCTATTCCCGTATCCTCAACGGAAAATTTCATGATTATTGCCGTGTTCTCCCTGCGCTCGCCGGAAACTTCCAGCGTAATGCTTCCCTTCTGCGTGTACTTGGCCGCATTCCCCAAAAGGTTAATGAGTGCCTGCTTCAGCCTCAGAACATCTCCGTGAAGGTGTTCCGGTAAATTCTTGTCAGCTTTCAGTATGAACTTCAGGGATTTTTCGCGTGCCTGCTCGCCCTTAATGTTTTTCGTCATGTACGCCTCGCATTCCTTGAGTAGTTCCCACAGATGATAGTCCGACTCGTACAAGTCCATTTTGCCCGCCTCAATCTTCGAGATGTCCAGAATGTTATTCACGAGCGATAGCAGGTATTCACCGGCATCCTTGATGTTCAAAGCCGCACTTCGCGATTCAGGGTCAGGGTTCTCCGCAAGAATCATGTCGTTAATTCCAAGTATAGCGTTCATTGGAGTGCGTATCTCGTGTGATGTGCTGGCCAGAAAGTTGCTCTTGGCCTTGTTCGCAACCGTTGCCCGCTGAATGGACTTCTCTGCTCTGATACGTGCTTCGTCAATCTCCATGTGTGCGGTGATTAGCTGTCTGTATGTCGGAGCTTCCAGGTAGAAGAACGTGAACATAAGCATCATAGTAGCGACCGTATACACAAGCGGTACATTCTGGCTGAACAGGTATTGCAGGATGAACGAGTCAATCAGGAGGATAAACAGTACGTTCATAACGATGAACTGGCCGTTGCCGTAATAATGCTGATACACGAGCTGAAGGATGAACCCCTCAGTAACGAAGATTATTGCGAAGCCCGGCGAAAATATCATGTAGAGTTTGCCGTCAGTCCTGAGCAGGAAAAGCAGCACCAGACTCACGCACAGCAGGAAGAAGTTTATATCGATGAGCCGCTTTGACCCCGTTCTGGTACAGGCCGCAACATAAGCCATCAGGCAGTAAGCGTTGATGTTTATCAATGCGTAGAACATCTTGGTGTAAACCGTAACAGACTTCATGTCGGTGAAAAGCTCAAGCCCCGCCTCAAAACATGCCGCAAAAAGCGTAGACACCACAAGCAGCAGAAACCGCCTGTTAATCTCTGAGGTAGTGGCCATCCTTCCGCCCAGAAACACGGACAGCACTAACAGAAAGGGTATTACGGTCAGCTCGAGCCACGCTCCGCTGAGGTTGTTCATAACAAACATGAAAATTCCGAAGCTCCTTCGCAAATTATTGTTGTATGCATAAATTGTAGTATAGCATTCAGAAAGTTTGTGCATGATATAATTCACGCACATATTCCCAAAACAAAGGACAGTCCTTCACAAATTATGCAGAACGCTAACACTAACAATAAAAGTCTTGTTCGCAGCCTAACTCCTCTGAATGTCTGGGCACTTGCTTTCGGCTGTGTTATAGGCTGGAGCGCGTACGTAATGCCCGGCACAATATTCCTTCCGAACGCCGGACCAATGGGTACATTGATTGCGATGGAGCTTGCTACTGTGGTCATGCTGATAATCTCCTACAACTACAGCTACATGATTCACAAGTTCCCGATGACCGGCGGGGAATTTATCTACGCAAAAATGGCTTTTGGTGAAAATCACGGTTATCTTTGCGCGTGGTTCCTGAGCCTCTCGTACCTGTCAGTTATCCCGCTGAACGCTACGGCCCTTAACATCATAATGCGGACAATGTTCGGCCAAGCCTTCCAGTTTGGATTTCACTACACTGTTTCGGGCTATGATGTCTACTTCGGAGAAGTTGCGCTTGCCTGGATAACTATGCTCTCCTTTATGTTCGTCAGCTTCATGGGCGTAAAGGTAATCGGCAGGGTCCAGACATTTCTTGTGGTAATTCTGCTGGGCGGTATCCTTATAGTGCTAGGAGCGGCGGCAGTCAGCCCGCAAGCCAGCGCGGCGCACCTTCACCCGATGTTTCACCCGGTAGACGCTAACTTCAGCAAGGGAATTGTTGCCCAGATAATCGCGGTGTTCGTAACGGGACCGATGTCATTTGTTGGTTTCGACACAGTCCCGCAATTAATGGAGGAGGCCAAGTTTTCATCGGATCGGGTCAAGGTAGTGATGGACACCAGCATAATTTGCGGAGGCTTCGTGTACATTGCGTTGACGCTTCTGGCCTGTTCAGTCTTCCACGAAGTATATTCCGGCTGGCCCGAATACATAAACGACCTGCCCAATCTCAGCGGAGTTGTAGCACTCCCAACCTTCAACGCCTCGATAATAGTTATGGGAGAAGCTGGAATGTGGATATTGTTCTGTTCGGTGATAGCGGCGATGCTGACGGGAATAGTCGGCTTCTACATGGCCACGAGCAGATTGTTGTTCTCGATGTCTCGGGACGGAATGATCCCCCGGTGGTTCAGCCACATCAACAAGCACGGAGTTCCGACACATGCGGGTTTATTCTGCACGGTCTTGGCCTGCCTGATATGCCTTATGGGTCGTGCTGTGATGGGCTGGGTGTTCGACATGGGGTCAACTGGAGCGGCGATAGGTTTTGCGTACACGTCGATATCTGCGTGCAAATACGCGTGGTACGAGCGCAGGATAGACATCGTGATTTTCGGAGTGCTTGGGTTCATGCTGTCATTGATGATGGCGGTGTTTTTGCTGGTGCCTATTCCCGGACTGAATGTATCGCTCGGAACTGAGTCATACATGCTGTTAGTAACTTGGATAGTTCTAGGGATATTATTTTACGTATTTAAGCGGCTGGGGGGGGGGGGTATAAGTAATTATGACTACCGTGCACCTGAGGAAAGAACTTAGTGCTCTGAATGTGTGGTCAATAGCATTTGGTTGCATTATTGGTTTCGGAGCGTTCGTGATGCCCGGGACCGTCTTTCTGAGGAGGGCCGGGCCTGTCGGCACGATGATAGCGATGGAGGCCGGAGCGTTAATCATGCTGATAATGTCCTACAGCTACGGCTACATGATAAAGAAATTTCCGGAGACCGGCGGGGAGTTTATTTATGCCACTAAAGCCTTCGGAAAGAAGCACGGATTTGTGTGTGCGTGGTTTCTTGGGCTGTGCTACATAATGATAATTCCGATGAATGCAACTGCTCTGTGCCTGGTCTTCAGGACTGTGGGCGGCGGTATTCTGCAGTTCGGGTTTCACTACACGTTCGCGGGCTACGATGTGTATTTCGGTGAGGTACTTCTTGCGCTTGCGGCACTGGGTGTATTTGCGTGGATAAACTCACTTGGTGTGCACATTGCGGGAAGGGTTCAGACTGTATTCGTGATGCTGTTGCTGGGCGGGGTGCTTGCGCTTCTATTTGGTACTGTTGGAAGTCCTGACATACACTCGCAGAACTTACAGCCTATGTTCCGTCCTGGCGAAGGTAACGCCTGGAATATTCTTGCGCAGGTTATTTCGGTGCTGGTGATTGCGCCGTGGGCATATGTAGGCTTCGACACTGTGCCCCAGCTCTCGGAGGAGACGAATTTTTCGCACGGCATGATAAAGAGCATAATGGACACGAGCATAATGTGCGGATGTTTTGTGTATATAGTGATGGTGATGATAGCGGCTTCAGCTTTTCCGGATGGCTATGCTGGCTGGCCTGAATATATCGATGACCTGCCGAACCTCAAGGGCATTGCGGGTATAGCCACGTTTTCGGCCTCGCAAAAAGTTTTGGGCAGGATAGGGTTATTTTGCGTGAGTGTCGCGGCATTGATGGCGATGATGACGGGAATACTTGGGTTCTACATAGCGACGAGCCGCCTGCTCTACTCGATGGCGAGGTACGGAATGATTCCCGGGTGGTTTGCGTCGCTGAACAGCAAGGGAGTACCGTTTAAGGCTGTGATGTTCTGCACTGCGGTATCGGCATTTGCTCCGTTTTTGGGACGTAATGCGTTGGGTTGGACGGTGGATATGTCATCGCTTGGGGGAGCTGTGAGCCTGGCGTATACGGCGATAGCGGCGGTGCGTTTTGCGCGGATGGAGGGGCGCAGGGACATCGTGATATTCGGGTGGCTTGGGTTTTTGTTTGCAGTGATGTTTGCGTTTTTGCTGCTGGTGCCGGTGAAGGGGCTGGATTGTTCGCTAGAGGGGCCGTCATACATTTTGCTGGTTATCTGGATAGTTCTGGGAATAATATTCTGGAACAGGTAAATACTTTCTTCTTGTAAAGTGAAATTACTTGACAAGGATATTCTCCCGCCCCTATAATTCCCTCATCATGAACAATGACAATGACATTTTGAAGCGCAGAGTTCATTTCAACCTGCTCTACGATTTCTACTCGCCGCTGTTGACGAAACGCCAGCGCAAAGTCTACGAGACCTTGTGCTTTTCGGACCTGACACCGTCAGAAGCAGCGGACGTTCTAGGAATCAGCAGGCAGGCAGTGTACATTCTCGCCCGCAACGTCATGGAAAAACTTGACAGCATCGAGCGCGAATTAAGTTTTGCCGTGAACACGCGCCGCCTCGAAGCCAGAATAAGCGAGCTTGAAGCGGAAAATGCATCACTGCGCGAAAAACTCAGGGAAAAGGAGGAGAAGGAATAACCATGTTCGACACGCTCAAGGAAAAATTAGCCGGAGTATTTTCGAGATTGAGCAGTAAGGGCAAGCTCTCGGAAGCAGACGTAGATAATGCCCTTCGCGAAGTTCGGCGTTCATTGCTGGAAGCCGACGTAGATTTTCGTGTGGCTAAGGACTTAATCGCCAAAATACGCGAACGCGCAGTCAGCCTAGACGTTCTGCAGTCAATTACGGCTAACGAAAGAATCGCCGCAATCGTCTACGAAGAATTGATTGCTCTGATGGGCAAAGCTGAGCCTCTGATTATTTCCCCCAAGCCTCCGACGGTGATACTCTTGGCCGGACTTCAGGGGAGCGGCAAAACCACAACTGCCGTGAAGCTAGCCAGAAACCTCAAGAGTTCCCACAATCCCCTTGTCGTTGCGTGTGATTTGCGCCGTCCCGCCGCAGTAGAACAGCTAAAAGTTCTGGCCGAAGCCTCGAAAATTGCGTTCTACGGTCCGGAAACAGGAAAGTTAGATGTTCTTGCGGTGGTGAAGGGAGCGGAAAAATACGCCGCCTCCCACATGAACGACGTGATAATTCTGGACACAGCAGGAAGGCTTCATGTTGACGACGAGCTGATGTCCGAACTGAAGGCCATAACGAAAATTCTGCCACCTCACGAGAAAATCTTAGTCGTTGACTCAATGATGGGACAGGAAGCCGTGAACGTGGCCAAGTCCTTCCATGAGTTATTGAGCCTCACAGGATTAATCCTGACGAAGCTGGACGGAGATTCGCGCGGCGGCAGTGCGTTAGCTATCCGTGCAGTAACAGGAGTTCCCGTGAAGTTCGCAGGAGTGGGCGAGAACACGGACGCACTCGAACCATTCAGCCCCGAACGTATGGCCGGGCGCATAATGGGAATGGGAGACCTGCAGGGCCTTGCAGAAAAAGTCAAGGCGGCAGGCATAACAGAACAGGAAATCAAGACACCCGGAAAATTAGCCAGGCAATTTAATCTGGAGACCCTTTTAACGCAGTTCGAGCAATTTGAGAAGCTCGGACCTCTGGAGAAAATTGCAGGAATGATTCCCGGGCTGGACAAGATAAAGGATTTCAGGGCAGACGATGTTGACGCAAAAGCATTGAAGCGCAACAAAGCAATAATCCAGTCAATGACGCTCGAAGAGAGACGCAACCCGAGAATAATAAAAGGCTCAAGACGGCGGCGCATTGCACAGGGATCCGGAACGTCTGTCCAGATGGTGAACCAGCTGCTAGCCCAGTACGAACAGATGAAGAAGCTGTTTAAGTCGTTCTCGTCTGGTTCAGGGGGGAGCAGAGGACTGAAGTCGTTATTCGGCTTCGGAAGGCACAGATTTTAGCAGGAGGTGCAGAATAGAGAATGGCGGTAAAGATTCGTTTGTCGCGTCAGGGCAAGAAAAAAGCTCCGTTTTACAGGCTGGTTGTGGCAGATTCACGTTCGCCTAGGGACGGTAAATTCATTGAACTTATAGGCACGTATAACCCAATGACCGAGCCTGCTTCAGTAAGTATCAACGAGGAGCGAGCTCTGTACTGGCTGAAGGAAGGAGCATTGCCTTCGGACACGGCGCGCGGGCTTCTGAAGAAGCAGGGAATCTGGGACAAATTCAAGAACAAGGAAGCATAGTTCTTCACAAACAGCAACAATAATAATTTCATCGTAGACCGCGAACAAAACAGGAGGTGCCACTTTAATGGTCAATTACAAAGAGCTAGTAGAGTTTATCGTCAAACATCTTGTTACACAGCCTGATTCAGTAGGCGTAGAAGCGGGCGAGGAAGACGGCGGAAGCAAAATCCTGATTCGGGTTGCCCATGAGGACGTGGGGCGAGTAATCGGGAAGAGAGGTGCAACGATCAACGCTATCCGGCTGTTGGCCAAAGCGGCAGCAGTCAAGGCCGGGGAGCGTGTTGATGTTGATATCGTCGAGGATTAGCGATTAACATCAGCATAATCACGGCCTTCCCTGAAATGTTCCGCAGCTTTTTATCCACCAGCATATCAGGGCGGGCTGTCTCGGCTGGACTTATCAGCGTAAATCTCGTGAATTTCCGGGATTTCGGCAAGGGCAGCTACAGACAGCTTGATGATTACGCGTTCGGGTCAGGGGGAATGCTTTTTGCGGCACCCCAGTTAAAGGACGCGTTGGACTCTGTCAGCAATGGCGGCGCAAAACCGTTCGTAGTGTATCCGTCTCCGCAGGGTGTATTGATCACTCAGGAAATAATCGAGACGCTTTTTCGTCAGGAACATGTGATAATTCTCTGCGGGCACTATGAAGGCATTGACGAAAGATTTGCACGGCGTTACGTGGACTTGGAAGTCTCAGTTGGGGACTGCGTACTGACCGGCGGCGAAATTCCTGCTATGATGATTGCTGATGCGATGGCGCGTCTTGTGCCTGGAGTTGTTGGCAGACAGAAGGCAGTAATCGAAGATTCGTTCTATCGCGGGATGCTGGATAACCCGAATTACACGCGTCCGGCGGTATGGGAGGGCGAAAAAGTCCCTGAAGTGCTCCTGAGCGGAAATGCCGGAGAAATTTCGAGGTGGCGCAGGAAAATTGCAGCCTCAAGAACTATTTCACGAAGGCCGGACCTTCTTTCAAGAGCATCAATACGGGAATATATACCTGGCGGAGTACGTACAGCCTTTATCCTGAAGGACGGTAATGCTTCGTTTTCAGGAGTGCCTGAGCTTTGCAGTACCTATGAGCTGGGACGGCCTTATGTTATAGCCCGCAGCAGGGAACTTAGGGAAAAGGCAAAGCAAATTTTCCCGCAAGCCAAAGTACTGGCAGGAATACGTGAACTGTCAGACAAAGAAGACCTGACGGTGAAAGTATTCACAGGAGCGCGTGCAAACTCAATGCACAGCCTTGAAGTGAAGCGGAGATGCCTGGAACATGACGGAAGAGTGATATTCGTTTTTGCGGAGGATGAAGCCGAACTTGAGGGGCTGGATGGAATTGCGGGTTATCTTTATGAACATGAGACAGATATTCCGCTGAACATGAAGGCAGGAATTGCGCTCGATAAGTTTTTAGGGAAGCGTTAAGCGACGAGGAGGCGTTGATAAGTTGAACGCAGTAGACTTAGTACAAAAGAAGTATTACAGGGAAGCGGCACTGCCGGATTTCCGGCCTGGCGATACCCTGAAGGTACACGTAAAGATCAAGGAAGGTACGCGCGAACGTATCCAGGTATTCGAGGGTATAGTGATAGCGCGTCAGCATGGCGGGCTTGACGAGACATTCACGGTCCGCAAGATCTCGAACGGTGTGGGAGTTGAAAGGATATTCCCTGTGCACTGCCCGAGCATCGACAAGGTAGAAGTTACGCGTCAGGGCAAGGTCAGGCGTGCAAAGCTGTACTACCTGCGCAATCTGAGCGGCAAGGCGGCAAGAATCAAGGAACGCCGGAAGTTCACCGAAGCGTAGCAGCAGAAGAAAATACCCCCCTCTTTCCTGAATGGATGGAGGGGAATTTTTTACTTTACAGACCCCAGACTGCAATGTGATATTTGTCCGCGAGCGCAAAGAATTTTTCCGGCTCAAGTATCAGTGTCTTTCCTGACTCCACAGCAAGACATTTCAGGCCGGCCTTCTTCATGTTTTCGAGAGTTATTGTTCCCACCGTCGGCAGGTCATAGCGCATGTCCTGGTCCTCACGCATCATTTTCACGACAACCCCGCGCCCGGCAAGTTCACCCGCACGAAGAATCATCTTGTCCGTTCCCTCCATTGCTTCAACCGCGACAACTGCACCGTCAGCTACGCACACTGCCTGACCGAACGAGCACGGCAGAGTTACCCTCAGAATTTCTTGGCCGTAAGCTATGTCTTTCTGTTCGCTGGTATTGGGTGAACGTGATGATAGTTTTCCGCTTGATGCGATAAATTCCGGGAGTATCTGCCAGTAAGGAATTACCTTGATGCTTTCCGCCTCGAATGCCTCAACAATTGCTCCGAGCAGTGAATGGTCATCGCGGAGGCTTTTCTTGAGGACAGAGCGCGTTACCCTGTCGAACAGCAGAGGCAGGCAGTAAATAATTTTCTTGGGTATTCTGCCCGCCATTATCACATTTTCTGCACCGAACGCCTTGATTTCGCGGAGGCCTCTTCCAAGATTCGGGGTCTTCATGTGAACCAGACGTGAAGCATAAGGCCTCAGTGTTTCAGGGTCATCACGCAGAGCAAGCACCAGAGTATCGGGCTGAAGTTCACGCAGTCTCTTAGCTATCTCTACGGGCAATATTCCTTGTCCTGCGATAAGTGCCGTCGTCATTCAATGATTTGCAGATGTACCGTTCACGAACGTACACATGTCCAGAATTTCGACATCGCACGACTTCAGGCTGCCGAACGCCTCGTCGAAAACCTTAGATGCCTTCTCCGCACCTACGCACGCATAAGAAGCCGCGTCGAACCAGATTGTTTTTTCCGTCCGGTCCTTTGTGCTCTTTGCACCGCTGAATGACTTTGCGATTTCCGCTGCGATATTTTCTACTGCCTGTTTGTCCATCATCATTATTACTTCCTGTAAAGTTTATATCCTGTCAACGCGCCACGCGAAGAACAGCGCAATCACCAGGAATACGCAGTTAGGCCCCCATCCGGCCAAGACCGCAGGAATATTCCCTGATTCACCCAGTGCACGGCACAGCGACATCACCACGTAGTACGCGAACACCATAACAACGCTTATCCCGAAGCCGACGCCTCCGCCGCTCCTGCCCCGCCTTGACGCACCGAATCCTGCACCGAGCACTGCCATAATCACGCACGCCCAAGGCACCGCAAGTTTCAGGTGAAACATCACCCACAGCTTCGATAAATCCGTTCCTGCGTTGCCGGCCTGCGTAATGTAGCTCCACAGTTCATGTGCGGACATGTTAGAGGGTTTGCGCGTACTTCTCTGCAATTGTTCGGGCGAAAGCCTTATCGCCAGTCTCTGACGCTCAAATCGCAGCAGCAGGCTCACTTCACCATCACGGCTTATGCTGTAGATTCTGCCGTCCTCTATCCACCACTGCGAATTTAGCCACATTCCGCTCCTCGCGTGAAGAGTCGTTGCCAGATGTCCGTCGTCGAACTCGTGCATCATGATTCCGCTCATTCTGCCTTCGTTCGGGTCAAGCTCGTCGATGTACAGCACACGTTTCAACTGTCCGCCCTCCTCCTCGCGCAGAAACACTTTCTCCTGAACTGCCGCCGCCTGGTTCTTCATGATCTCGTACTTCATCAATCTATCTGCAGCTATCGACGCGAAAGGCACAAACGTTTCGTTGAAGCCCAGCGCAATTATCGAGATAAGCACCGACGCAAAGAGTATAGGCCGCAAAATTCTCCTGAAGGGTATTCCCAGAGATTTTAGCGCGATTAACTCACTGCCTCCGTTGAGCGTGGACATTCCCAGCAGTGTTGAGAGCAGGGACGACATCGGCACCGTCATTATCACGACTTCGGGAAGCCGGTACAGGAACAGCCTGGCCACAACTCCGAAAGCTATTCCCTGTTCGATTATGAGCTTGGCCGCCTGGAACAATAAATCTCCGGCTACGAATATAAGCACGAAAATCAATATCCCGAACACAAACGGCCCGGCACAAGACCCTAATATTAACCTGTTGAGGTTATTCTGAAAGTGCATTAGCCGAATATTTGCGGGTCATCGCCTGCGTCATGCGGTCAATAAGTTCCTGAGCAGTCGGTACGTTGTTCCCGCCCTCGAACGTCTCGTACACATTCAGCACCGTAACGTTCAGGAACTCCTCAAACGTTGGCACAAGGGCGTTAGTGATAGCCGTCAGCCTCTCGATTACGTTTTCGACCATCTGGTACGGGCACTCTGATATCACCAGAAGGAACTGGAACTCTCCAGTCTGAATTGCTGTATCTGACTGGCGGATGTCCTTCATGACTCTGGCGGTATATGCCCTGAAAGGCCGCGTGTACTTCTCCATGTCGTCGCTGGGCAGTAATTGCGGGAACACCAGGCGAAGCATCACAGCACTGACCGCCCGCGAGTATCTGCCTGCTCTGTAAAGTTCGTCGGAGATTCTCGCGAAGCCGTACCTGAAGTTGTGGAGCTGGGTATCCTCGTCGAGGAACTGCAGCATTTCTCCGCTGAGCTTTTCGCCTTCCTGCGGAGCTTCTCCTGTCGGAAGTCCTTTCGGGTTAAGCTCGAAGTAGAAGCGTCTTCCGTCATCAACGGCTATGCGCTTGATGTCCCAGATTTTGCCGCCGATTTCCGCCGTCTTAGATACCGGGCTGAACCAGTCAGAAATATTCTTGCCTATCATGTCAACGCGCGACAGGCCAAGAACTTCGAGCATTGCGTCCGTAAGGCTCAGGATTGCTCCGGTCTCGTCAGTTATCACGAAATTCACGGGAAGCTGTTTCATGTCGTTTTCCACTTCCAGAACTACGACCTTGTTGCGCTCGGATTCTGTCTGGTTATACGCGACAACCAGTGCCGCCGCTCCGCACACAGCGAGAATTACTCCGAGCCACTGGAACATTCTCGCGCCATACATAATTGACATCGGACATAACAGAATGCCTTGCGCAAGAGCCTGAAGCGGAACAAGCCCGACATTGAAGCCATTCACGATGAACAGTCCGTAGAGGACGCTTATCACGATAAATAGCAGCCATACCAGCCCCCACACAGCGAGGTCAACTTCTCCCGAAACACTGCCTGTACCCATAGCGCGGGCTAGCATTATTGTCGCAATAGCTACTACCGGCGGAATGGTTATCCACTTGAAGAAATTATTACCGCCCATGATTATTTATACTGCAGCTCCTCTCCGCTCGGATAGCTCAGCGTGTAGTCAACTATTATTGTCTCTGTACGGCCTGCTGGCACGTTGATTTCCCATGTTAGGCGGTTCTCTGCGTCCTTCTCCTTTTCCTTCGGCTCAATGCGTTTGATGTCGAGCTTTATCTTCTCGTCCGTCGGAATGGGCAGTCTGTCCCGCACGGTAATAACGTGGTCATGCTTTGTGCCGTTGGTGATTTCCAGCTTGTAGCCGCTGGTCTGGACACCGCTGAACCACGACACACCCTTTGTGCCGATGAGGGCTTCTTTCTTGGCCGTAATCTGGTCTGCATACCCGAACGGTATTCTCTTCTGCCCTGCACCGAACTCCTCCACGAAAATTTTGCCGCTCGGATTGCCGTCAACCCTGAGGTCTGCCATTCCTGGAATTAACTTCTCGTTTTCCTCGTCCATGCTCGCGATGATCCACGCCTTGTCCTTCTGTTCGGGGATGAGCATTATTATCGGCTTGGCAGACAGTTTTTTTGTGCCCAGTGCCACCTCAAAATCTCTCTGCTGTCCGTCGCCGGCAATCTCGCCTTCAACTTTTACGAGCCTGTCCGAAAGACTTTCTTCGACTGCCGGACCGTTGTCCTCTTCTGCCTCGTACATTTCCGGCATTGCATCTTCCATTGCAATGTAGTCCGCCGCAGGAGCTTTTGACATCATTCTTGCGGACTCGTACATTCTGTTGGTACGTGTAACGCTCATTCCCGAAGCCGACAGCACGCGTTCCTGCTTTGGCTTTATGCCGACACGCAGAGGCTCAAGGTTGGGAGTTGAGATGTTTTCGTCGGGGGTCTTGGTGTGCATGGTGAACGGGCCGGTGTAATCGAGACCTGTCCTATGCGACGCGAGAATGAACATCTGCACGGAAATATCGCCTGATGTGCTGTCGAGGTCTAGCGTGTATCTCGGTCTCCACGATGCCGAGCCGGTAAAAGCCTCAATCTTCACGGGACCTTTTGCCCTGCCGGTAATCACGAGACAGCTGCTTTCTCCTGAGGGCCTGCGCGAATTTACCTCGCTGGTAAGCATCGTCAACTTCTCCTTCTCTGCGGCGAGAGTAACCTTCAGTTCGGCCAAGTCTGACTCTGTTTTCTGGCGGAGCATCTGCGCGCTGGTTATGTAGGTCAGAATGTCCTGCGGGTTAGTTGCCTTGTCGGGTTCCGTGTCCCTTAGGAGGTTAAGCGTCTGCTCGAGTGCCGCCTGCTGGGCTGTCAGTCTGCTTACTGTGATAGATTGAGCGTCCATTTGTGCCTTGAGGGGAGCAAGAGATTCGGGGGTCCATTTTGTGCGTGAGTGCTTCTCTGTGCGGATGTCCCCGTAGACATTTTCGGGGTTGAGGAGTTTCACGGACTCAGGTGTGAATGCTCCGGGCAAATACGCCGTAAAACTGCCGTCCTCTTCTTGCGGCTCAATGATGAACTCGAATTTTGCACCGCTGGGGTAAAAATTGAGGGCAGTGATTTTGCCGGTGTAGGTATCAGGGATTTCGAAGGCACTGCATGATGAAGCCGCGCATAACAGCACCAGAGAAACGACCACAAAAAATGTTTTCATGAGGAAAATATGTCTCCTTTCAGGATTATTGTTATGTAATGGAAAATTTGCATGTTATTATATTGCATACTCTGAAATATTTAGAATTTGACAGCTGAAAATTTTTGTATGGGTGTAAAATTAGCTTGTCAAAAAATTACGAAGGGGCGGAAGAGATTTTATGATTTAGTTCGGCTTTCAGGATGAAGGCTGACCGGCTTTTCACGCATCATAATCATACATACATCATGAGACATATCGACGGAGCGACAACAAATAAATATTTTTCACCAGCGGGGAGGACTATGTAATGGATCGTCTATTAATAGATTTTTCGCAGGTATACGGCCAGAGCAAAGCTCAGCAGACCGCAAGCGTTTACAGCACATACGAGGCGCGTCGCAAAGAACGTGAGAAAGAAGCTCCCAGGTTGTCGTTTGAGGATATGCTCACAGATTCTCTCAAGAAGGTAAACACGCTTCAGCTGGACGCGGAGAAAAAAGTCCGCGACCTGGCAATCGGTGATGTCGAAGATATTTCTGAAGTGGTGCTCGCATCATCGAGGGCAGATACCGCGTTACGGCTGGTGATGGAAATGCGCAACAAATTCCTTGATGCGTATCAGGCATTATCGCGAATAACAGGCTAATGTGATTCACTATGGACAGCTTGAAACGTTGGGCGGCTTCCTTCCTTGCATTTTGGTCATCGCTTAAACTTTGGCAGAGGGCATCAATCTTCTTTGCGATATTCATAGTGCTGGCCGGATTAGCCGCAATGATTTTCATGTCAGGGAGCACAACCTATGAGCCGCTTTATGCCGGGCTCGAGGTTAATGATCAGGCAGCAATAGTCGATTACTTGAAGGAGAATAACATTCCCTACAGGCTTGACCCGAAGGCTAGTGCTATTCTCATGCCTGGCGGGGCAGTGTACGAGACCAGGTTAGCCCTCGCACAGCTTGGACTGCCTAAAGGCGGAACTACCGGCTTCGAGATTTTCGACGATTCTTCAATGGGAATGAGCGAGTTTCAGCAGAGGATCGCTTATACGAGAGCAATTGAGGGAGAGTTAGCGAGGACGATTGCGCAGATGTCGCAGGTCGAAAATGCCCGTGTAAGTGTAGTTATTCCCGAGCAGAGGCTTTTCCTCGAACAGCAGAAGCCCTCGACCGCTTCGGTGCTATTGCGGCTCAGGCAGGGCGCAACGCTCGGAGCTACTCAGGTCAAATCCATCATTCACCTTGTTGCACATTCAGTAGACGGCCTCGAACCCGATGCTGTTACAGTTGTGGACACCAACGGAAGGAATCTCTCTGACATGGTGTCTGACAGCATGATAATGTACAACCCCGACGGAACGAACTCCATCACATCAGTACAGCGTGAGTTAGAACGCCAGCACGAGCGTGAACTTGAGAATAAGGTACGCGTAATGCTTGAGCAGGTCTTCGGTCCCGGGAGCGCAGTAGTCCGCGTAAGGATAGATTTGGACTTCGACAAGAAGACCAGCTCGTTCGTGGAGTACACGCCCAATCCTGAAACAGGAACAGGAGTCCCAAGAAGCAATGAGCGCCAGGAAGAGAGCTACACCGGACAGGGGAACCCGGTCAACGGCAATCCTGGAACGACGACGAATATTCCAGGCTACGCGATAAACTCAAGCACAGTTGAGAGTGAGTACAACCGCTCGAACTCGACGACGAACTACGAGATAACGACGCGAAAAGGAGATCAGGTAGTAACGCCCGGCGGAGTGCGGAGGCTTTCAGCGAGTGTCTTAATCGACGACAAGTACAACGAATTGACGGACGAGAGGCTCGAGGCGATTCAGGAAGTAATAGCTTCGTCAATAGGTTTCAGCCGTGAGCGCGGAGACAGCTTAGTGGTGAGGGCAATGCGTTTCTCGACGGCGTTTGCCGATGCGATGGCAGAACAGCTCCGTCAGGATAGAATGTGGCGCATAATCTACGGGTCAATCGCGGCGTTCTTCGTGTTATTGCTGGTACTTGCGGCACTGTTTGTGTGGCTCAGGATGAAGAAGGCACGCCTTGCAGTTCAGGAGATCGAGGAAGCCGGAAAGAAAGTCCCGACGATTCAGGAGATGCTTACTTCACCGGACCTGCTTGCGTTCCAAGGTGAGATGGCGGTACTCGAGGAACAGCTCAAGGCTTACGCGAAGAGTCATCCGGACGAAATTGCGACGCTTGTCAACGAATGGCTTGCAATGGACAGCTAGAATAAACATTCTTGATGCTCCCCCTCAAGAACGGGGAGTTTTTTTTCAGCAAGGAGGCTTAACGATGACCAATAAAGAATTTACAGATTTTGTCGTCATAGCGGCCAGTTCTGCGGAAATAACATACACTATCCTTCAGGAGGATAATGGCAGCTGGACATGCTGGAGCAATGAATTGACACTTACTGTGAACGCTCCAACAAAAGAGCAAATGTATGCAGAAATGTCGGAGAGCCTGAAAACGTGGGCGGATTCATACGTTAATGACCCGGAAAAGTGGGGCAAGGCTCATCCCGAACTATTAGCGTATGCAGTAAAAGTACTGACCGATGAGGAAATGCACAACCCTGCTCCCGAAATTCCGGTGCGGAAATACGCGCTCTATCTGAAAGATACAGGGAACGGAGGTATGCGCTACACAAATTTTCCGGCAGATACTGACGACGAAATTATGCCGCCTAAATATTGGGAACATAAGCGCACCGTTGATTTTTGGTTGACGGATATAGATTTAGACGAAGAAGAGGAGTGATTACATGCCGCCTAAAAAGGAAGAAGCAAACAAGGGGTTATCCGGCCGCGAAAAAATAGCGGTGCTGATGGTGTCATTAGGTGCGGATATTGCCCCAGAGGTCTACAAGAAACTCGATGATCCTACGATTGAGCTAATTACTCTTGAAATAGCGAACCTGCGTAAGGTTACGCCCGACGTAAAGCTGACGGTGCTTAAGGAAGCGCAAGAGATTCTGATGGCCCGTGAGTTCATGGCACGCGGAGGTGTCGAATATGCACGCGATGTATTGGAGAAGGCACTCGGCCCGGAGAGGGCACAGAATTTGTTGGCGAGGATTACGGCAAGCCTCCAGGTCAAGCCGTTCGATTTCATGAGACACACGGACGCAGGCCAGATACTCGGCTTCATTCAGAACGAGCACCCGCAGACTATTGCGCTTATCCTGTCATACCTTGAGCCACAGCAGGCGGCAATGATTCTTAGCGGGCTTAACCCGATTCTTCAGGCCGACGTAACGAAGAGAATCGCGAACATGGACAGAATTACTCCTGAAGTCTTGAGGGAGGTAGAAAGAGTGCTTGAACGCAAGCTGAGTACAGTTATGGGTCAGGACTTCACCGTTGCGGGCGGAATTGACGCGGTTGTTGCCATCGTGAACAGCACCGACAGGGCTACCGAGCGCAACATAATGGAGTACTTGGAGGAGAACGATCCTGAACTCGCGGAGGAGATAAAGAAGCGTCTGTTTGTGTTCGAGGACTCGATGCGGCTTGATGACCGTGCACTGCAGAGGGTGCTGCGTGAAGTGGATATGAAGGATCTCAGCCTTGCCCTCAAGGGAGCGACGGAAGACCTCAAGACGAAATACCTGCGCAACATGTCCAAGCGTGCGGCGGAAATGCTGCAGGAGGATATGGACTTCATGGGGCCTGTACGCGTCAAGGACGTGGAAGAGGCACAGCAGAAGGTTGTGAACGTAATCCGCAGCCTCGAGGAGAAGGGCGAAATAGTGATAGCTTCGGGCGGAGGAGACGATATGATTGTCTAACGGTCTTGCACATCAGAGGGTATTGCGGACTGTCCGGCTTCTGCCTCAGGCTGTGAAGATAGGTATTCTCGAGAGCGAGATAAAGCAGGACGGCACAAAGCCCTCCGAACAGAAAAATCCGGAGAAGCCCCAGTCTTCAGCTCCTTCACCTGAAACACCGAGAAAGGCACAGGTCAAAGTCCCGGAACGTTATGCGAAGGAGATAGAGGAGCTTACTGCACACGTAAAGACTCTCGCAAACAGCCTGAGCACCGCCGAAGTGAAGAACATGGAGCTTTCGGAGGACAACATACGTCTTCAGGGCGAAATAGGAGCTGTGCGTTCTGACTATGAACAGCGCAAAAAGAAACTGGAGAACGAAGCGCAGGCCAATGCTAAGCGAATTGCGGATAAAGCCCGTGAGCAGGCACTCAGCGAGGGCCAAGTAAAAGGCTATGAGGAAGGAATGGCGAAAGCACGGGCAGAAGTAGAGAAGGAGTATCTGGATAAATTCTCGGCACTTGCCGGAGTGATTGACGGCTTGGGCAAAAAGCTCGAGGAAAACTTTGCGGAGCTGGTGAAGCTCAATGAACCCAGAATGATCCGTATCTGGACAGAAATGCTCCGGCGTATGCTGTGCAGGCAGGTTGAGCTGAACCCTGACACGATAGATTCTGTGCTGTCTGAGCTTTTGTCCAGACTGAGCGACAAGAACCAGATACTCATATACGTATCGCCCCAGGACATGCAGCATCTGGAGGGTGAACTTGACGCGAAATTCCGCGAGGCACTGCGCGGTACAAAAAGGCTTGAGCTGAAATCTGACCCAAACATCGAGAAGGGCAGCTGTATTGTGGAAACCAGCTTAGGAATTTACGATGCGAGATGGCGGACTCAGATGGGACAGGTAGAATCCGTAGTTGATGAGATATTCCAGCAGGTCGGAAAAGAGGGCAAGGAATGATAACTGAGGAGAGCGAACTATTCCAGCTGTTTGCAGTTGACCTGCTTCAAAAGCCTCTGGTGAAAATCAACGGGCGGATAGTTCAGGTAGTGGGGCTTGTCGCGGAATCGCAAGGGCCTGACGTGAGAGTAGGGGACTTGTGCCACATATGCTTTCGGGACGGTTCACACGAGCTTGACGCTGAGGTTGTAGGCTTCCGTGATGACAGGGTATTATTGATGCCGCTCGGGGCACTGCAGGAAGTCGGGCCAGGCTGTGATGTCGTATCAACCAACAGGCCGCTCGAAGTTCCTGTAGGCAATGCTCTACTTGGCCGTGTGCTGGATGGATTGGGCAATCCAATTGACGATAAGGGGCCGATAGTTGCTGACGATTTCTACCCTCTGTACGCGACTCCTCCGCACCCGTTGAAACGCAAAATGGTGGATACACCTTTAAGCGTAGGGGTGCGTGTGATTGACGGAATGCTGACGCTCGGAAAAGGGCAGCGTATCGGAATTTTTGCGGGTTCAGGTGTTGGCAAAAGTACGTTGATGGGAATGATGGCCCGGTACACTACAGCGGACGTAAACGTAATTTCGCTTGTGGGAGAACGCGGACGCGAGGTCAGGGAGTTTATCGAGCGGGATCTTGGCCCGGAGGGACTGAAGCGTTCTGTTCTGGTGATAGCGACTTCGGATCAGCCCGCGTTGATTCGTCTCAAGTCAGCGATGACGGCGACAGCTATTGCCGAGTATTTCCGGGATCAGGGAAAAGATGTTTTGCTGATGATGGACACGGTTACGCGTGTTGCACGTGCCCAGCGCGAGATAGGGCTTGCGATCGGCGAGCCTCCGGCTACGAGAGGGTACACTCCTTCTGTGTTCGAGATGCTGCCAAGATTACTGGAACGTGCCGGTGCCGGAGAAGTCGGGAGCATAACGGGAATCTACACGGTGTTAGTCGATGGCGACGACATGAACGAGCCGGTTGCGGACACTGTGAGGGGTATTCTCGACGGGCATATAGTTCTGTCGCGAAAAATTGCCGCAAGGAATTTCTACCCGGCTGTGAGCGTTCTGGACAGCGTGAGCCGAGTAATGCCTGTGCTGGTGTCGCGCGAACATTTGGATTCTGCTGGAAGGGTGAGGGATTTGCTGGCAACATATGCGGAGTCTGAGGACCTTATCAATATCGGTGCGTACAAGACCGGAAGCAATATGCGTGTGGACTGGGCACTTTCGAACATGGATGCGGTGAGAAGTTTTCTGTCTCAGCGTGTGGAAGACCCTACGAGTTTTGAGGATACGGATCGGAGATTACTGGAGCTTGCACCGTATCCCAGCCAGCAGTGAGAAATTTTGAAGGAGGAGAAATTATGAGTACAGTTATTCAGATTGAGCCGGAATTGAGCAGTCAGGCAGAGGTAGTGTTGAAGCAGTTGGGAATGACTTTAAGCGGTGCTATGGATGCGTTTTTGCAGTATGTCATTTCCCGCAAAAAACTTCCTGAAGATCTGCGCAGACCACCTATCCCCTGCATTGACGATATGACCGAAGAGGAACTTGACGAATTATTTGCTCAGGGGATAGCTGAAATAGAGGCAGGTCATTACTACACAGCTGAAGAAGCCGAACAGATGCTTGGAGGAAGTATGTAATCATGAATTACAGTATAAGATATTCTTCTGAAGCATTGTTTGAGCTTAAAAAGCTGAAGGAATACATATCACGTAATTTTGATTCGCCTAAAGCTGCTCAGAATCAGGTTAACCGTATTACTAAGGCTGTAAGTACTCTCGCTATTTTCCCCAAAATACACAGAGAACGCCGTAAAACTCCGAAAGAAAACGGTATGCGTATATACCCTATCGACAATTATTTGATTTTGTACTCTGTGGATGATGATGAACGAGTTGTGAACATATCACACGTAATTTACGGTAAGCGGGATATAGACTCGCTGATCTAGCACAATGCAGCAGAGAATCTCAAAGTTCAACCGAATACTGAAAATCCGCGAGGACAGCCGCAAAAACGAACAGGCAATCTTGGCCGCAGAAAGAAGCGAAGAACGCGCCGTCCTCTCCCACATCTCACAGCTCGAGGGCGAGAAGAAACAGGCAATACTCGACTTCAGCACAGCAGGGACTCAGACGGTCTCGGCAAATGATTTGTGGTTTCAGCGGCAGTTCATCGACGCAATAGACTCGGACATAACGAGGGGCAAAAGTTCTCTCGCCGAAGTCAGAACGAGAATTGCAGGCACAGAAGCAAGGTTAGTTGAGCGTCATAAAGACGTTCGCATAATGGAGACGTATATAGACCACCTGAAAGAAGAGAGTTTCCAGGAACAGCTGGGGATAGAACAGAATGAACTTGATGACGTGGCTACAACACATTTTTCACGAAAAGGAGGCTATTAATTTATGGGTCCGAACTTAACCAATATTACACGAGTACTGAGCCGCATTGAGGAGATTAATCACCGCATAATGCCAGACCTGTATCACGCTCAGCACACAGCACCCCTCAAGAGCAAATTCGTCGAGGTCATGAACGAAGTGCAGAGTGCAGGGCGCAAAACCAGAAGCAGCACGACTCTGGCCGCCGGCAAAACCAGCTACACCGAGCTTCAGGACGTGATAGACAGCTGTGCAGAAAAGTACAACGTCGATAATGAGCTTATCCGCGCAATGATTCAGGTCGAATCCGGCTGGAACACTGAGGCCGTCTCCAATAAGGGAGCGCAGGGACTTATGCAGCTTATGCCCAGAACTGCGGCTATGCTCGGAGTAACAGACCCGTTTGACCCCGAACAGAATATAGAGGGCGGCGTAAGATATATTTCCGACCTCACCGATAAATACAGAGGGGATATAGAGAAGGCGTTAGCGGCCTACAACGCAGGCCCGGCACGCGTAGACTCGGGGAATATCCCGGAAGTGTCAAGGCGTTACGTGAAAAATATCATGTCGATTTACCGCAAACTTAGGGAGATGAGCTAAAGCAATGGCAGAAGAAAGACCAGCAGCACAAAACGCGGATGCACCGTCCGAACCTGTAATAGTCCGCCGCAAAAAGAAGAAGAAGGGCATGGGCAAATTAACGTTCTTCTTCTGGCTGTTGCTGCTTGCGCTCGGAACTGCTACGGGAATGCACCTGTCCGGAATTTGGGACGGAAGGCCGTTATTCTGGACGATAGTTCCCAAAATTCCGTACTTCGGGCCTCAGCTCGCAGAGTTCTTCAACGTCCCGGAGTTTTACGCCCTGAGCACTGGAGAACGTCGGGCAGTAGAGCTTGAGCAGTGGCAGAGGAGGCTTGACGCTCTGGAGCGTTCACTTGAGAGCCGGGACATTGCCCGCATGGAGGTCTACGAGAACAGGGAGCTTGCACTTGTGGAATTGTCGCGCGATGTGGCCAGAAGACGGCGCAGACTCGCGGCAGAAGAAGCAGCTCAGGCTTCGCAGGAAGGGGACGGTCCGACCGAGACCGAGCAGGAGCTTATCAATCAGGTAGCCAGAACTTACCGTGAAATGTCTGCCCGAAACGCCGCCGCAATAATTGAGCAGCTCCGCGACCCTATGGCCGTAGAATTGTTGATGAGGCTTCCGAATGATGCCAGGGCCTCGATCATGGGGAAGCTGAAGCCAGCGAAGGCCGCAAGAATCACCGAGCTGATGTCTATAGCCCGCAACAACAACCGTTAGGAGGCATTATTGAATGGCAACTGATATACTCGCATCCCTCCAGACTCTAATAGATACAAGTACACCGCAGAATATTATGCAGACACAGCCCGCAGAATCTCAGGCGAAACCGGGACTTTTTGCGGCACTTGTCGCCGAATGCATGGAGACCGTGCAGGACACCGAAACACTTCCTGAACTGCTTATGCCGCTTGAAACTGAGGCACAGCCGGAGACGGAAGAGCAGACCTTCACGTTCAACGGGAATAATACTTTTGGGCAATCGGTGCTGGAGATTCTCGCCAACACTCAGGAACAGCCCGAAGAACTCGTGCCAGAAACCGAAGAGCCTTTGCCAGAAGCAACAGAAGGAGACGCGGTTATCTGGCCGGAGGATAAGCCGGAAGAACCTGAAGCCGGAAATTTTGCGGAACTTAAGCAGGCAGTGAGCGACATCAAGGATTTTGCGCGTGAGAAGCTGAGTGAGATTGAGCTTCCTGTTGAGGAAATTGTGGAGGAAGTTATCACCGACGATGTCCTGGCCAAGATTCCGGACGCAATGCGCGAGGAAATCAGCCAAGTCATCAACGACGTTGCTGGCGCACTGAAGCAGGAGGACGGCACAGAACCTCAGCCAGTGATGCAGATGCTTTCTGCACTCAACGAGCGAATAGCCGTCCCGAAAGCTGAGTCCAAGCCCGCAGAAAATCCGGACAACTCTGATGAACAGGAAGAGTCTGACGTTCAGGATGAGACTTCCGAAATACCGGAAAATATCACCGAACTTGCAGGTCTTGCTGGAGTCACGAACATTCAGGCTCAGCCCGTGCAGTCAGAGGCTCCGGAAACGCAGGAACAGCCCGACGTTCTAGAAGCTCCGGCCCGCCAGGTTCGCCCTTCACGTCAAGTCCGCACAGAACAGCCCGAAGCAGAGAAAGCCCCTGAAGAATCACAGAATGCTCCGGAATCTCAGGAGACCCGCACGAATTTCCGTGAAGTCCTCGCGAACAGAAACACAGAGCATGAAACTTCAGAGCAGGATACTTCTGGCGAGGGACAGGGACAGCGTCAGAATCAGGATAATCATTCGGATTCACGCAATACATCACAGCGTTTACGCACCGATACACGCAGAGTTGATTCGCGCACCCAGAATGAGCGCACAGCTCCTCAGTCTTCGACGCACAGGACGGAATCTCGTTCGGACTTCGCATCATACTTTGAGGGAGTGCTAACTAGCAGAAGGACAGCTTCGAGGACTTCTCCGCTTCCGCTGGATCTGAGAGGCACCGAGAATTTCACTCAGGCTACGGCTATCCGCGACGGCATCACTAATGTTGTGAGGTTCATACGCGCTGACGGACTCCAGAAGGCCCGCGTTGTGGTTGACCCTCCTGCGCTCGGAAGAATTTCTGTTGAGCTTACTTCGGGGACTTCGGGGGTTGAAGCATCAATTAAAGTATCTAGCGAGCAAATCCGACAATTGGTGCAAGACCAACTATCACAATTACGCATGAATTTATCCCAGCAGGGAGTCCAAGTTGCTGAGTTCACAGTAGATGTTCAGCAGGACAACTCGGGTCAGCAGCAGAACCCTCAGCAGCAACAGCAGGGAATGCTGAATTTCGGGAGCGGGATTGACGATGACGACGAGACCGAAGATTTCCGCGTAGACCTGGAGGAAGGACTGCTTTACTGGGTGGCATAGAGGAGGGGAAGATATGCCCGTAACAGACGTAAATAATTACACAAACCTCGCTAATATATCGACGACAAACAGCACAACAAGTACATCTTCAGCTTCAGCCGTAACGAATGCGACAAACGACACTCTCGGAAAAGATGCATTCTTGAAGCTGTTAATTGCGGAGCTGTCGAATCAGGACCCGTTGAACCCGATGGAGGACAGGGAATTTGTCTCACAGATGGCTACATTCTCGAGCCTTGAGCAGATGCAGAACATGAACAAGACTCTTGAATCGATGGCAGAGGCTAACAAGTTCAGCGCGGTGCAGTACATCGGCAAGGCTATAGCGTTTACTAAGGGTGAAGGCGAAGAGGCGGCGCAGACCGTAGCAGTTGTGAATCACGTGTGGTTTGACCCGAACGGCAAGACCATTCTCGACACAACGGAAGGCGAAGTAGACCTCGAAGATGTTGAAGGCGTAAGCGATATAAGCGCATAAGGGACAAGCGAAAAGAAAATTGCTCTCACGGATGAGGCATTAAGGCAGGAAGCAGGAAGAACGCCCGCCGACAGAAAATAATTAAGCGCAAAATGCGCAGAAAGGACAACAGAGGACATGCTAAGGTCATTATTCACAGCAGTAACGGGTGTTCGTGCTCACCAGACGATGCTCGACGTAACGGGCAATAACATATCCAACGCAAACACGACCGGCTTCAAGAAGGACAACACGATATTTGCGGACCTGATGTATCAGGCGAACAAGTACGCATCAGGTGCCGGAGATTCACGCGGAGGCATCAACCCTGCGCAGGTAGGTTTGGGCGTAAGTGTCTCAGCGATTGAGACGATACACACTCAGGGTTCCGGACAGTTCACGGGGAATAATTCCGACATGATGATTCAGGATAAGGGCTTCTTCGTGTACCGTGAAGGGACTCAGGAACTCTACAGCCGTTCGGGGGCGTGTGTTCTCGACGGAAACAGCGATATGGTCATGTCAGGTTCGGGCTACAAGCTGCAGGGTTACGAGATGGAGCTTCAGCCGGCAAGCGGAGATTATCAGCAGGCCGCAGAGTTATCGACGGTGAACATTCCGCTTGGCCAGAAGATAGACGCTAAGGCGACAACTCAGGTTGATTACCAGTGCAACCTTAACAGCGAGAGCGACGCGTACCTGCCCTATGGTTTCGCGGATCTGCCTTTCAACGCTCTGGCGGGCTGGAAGAACAACAGCAACGGTACGGCTGTGATCGACATGAACGGCACGGAGTACGAGATGAGCTTTACGTCAACGGGCGTGAAGTCAGCCGCTGCGGTCTACAATGACGGCGATGCTGGTGCGAACGCTGGAACAGGCATAAATTACTTGAACATCGACATCGTCAACAGCGGAGCAACTACTACGCTTACGTTTGACATGATTGATGTGGACAAGGACTCAGGGCTTCCAGTCCTGAACCTCCCGCGCATCGACACAAACGATATGACGAGCGGAACTCCCGCAGTTGTTATGACTACAACGCCTACTGTCCCGGCAACAAACGGATTCGTGGGGTGGATTGCTTCTGACGGAATTACGTTTGTCGATGCGGCCTCAACTTTGCCTGCAGTGGGCGAGGACACAAGCGGTTATCTGCCGGTCTATGAGTTTCCCGGAAAGAATCCTCCGCAGTATTTCGCTGTCGAGTATGACGACAATAGCGGCGCAATGAGATTCCGCGAAGTCGAATACACGCCTGCTAACCCCGGCGATCCAATCGATTCGACAACTTCAACAAATATAAGCGTTAGGGCGGCTGTCTTCACCTACAACTTGAAGGACAACATGAACTACACGAACTTCCAGCTCAAAGGCTCTCCCAGCGAGAACAACGTCCCGCCGGAAGCTATGACCAACAACGAAGTTACGTACAACTTTGTTGCGGAGTTCGACGAGAGCACAACGAGAGGCAGCAACGACATTTCGAGTCTGGGGCAGACGCAGTCAAAGATGAAGCTGTGGTATTACGGCTACTGCAACGACGATATTGCTGCAGGAACTCCGGCTACGCTCAACGCAAATGCTGTCCAGAAAATGCACAGGCTTGACGCTCTCGTAAACTTCAACGCAGACGGCTCATTTGAGTCCGTAGAGTGGGAGACAGCAGACGGCGAAGCTCCCGCAGGCTATCACATCGATAACTGGACTTCACAGGTCGGCAACCCGCCTGTCGCTACACCGGTAGGCCCGAACTTCCAGATAGCAGTAGGTTCAGCCAGTGCAGGCAGCAGCTTGAAGGATACCCTGAATTTCAAGCAGGCTAAGGACATCGACAGTCCCGGCTCTCTCGATGATGACGGCCTCTGGAAGACAGCAGGCACGACATATCAGGGCGGCTTCCACTCCACGAAGTGCACCATCTATGACGACAACGGCAAGACTCACACGCTCGAAGTTACGTTCAAGAAGCTCACGGAGAACCGCTGGAGGTGGGAGGCGTTCCTCGTCGAGAAGGACGAAGATTCAGGAGAGGATAAGCTCGTCAATATCATCCCTGAGCCTCATTCAGGAGAAATTGAGTTTGACGGCTCAGGCAGAATCAGCAACGCTATATCCGACAGCACAGATGGTCAGAGACGCGGCGACGGCAACGACAGATTCCCCAACGCTGAAGTAGAGATCTCTATCCCGTTCAGCTTGAATGGCCAGCCCAACAGCGTAGTTACCCTCAACTTCGGCGGCGGAGTAGGCAAGGGCGGAGAGAATATCGACGGAGTTACGCAGTTTGCCTCCGAGACCACAACGAAGCCCATCTATCAGGACGGTTACACGATGGGAGTCCTGAAGAACTACTCAGTGGCAGTAGACGGCGTAATCACCGGAAGCTACGATAACGGCGTGAACATTCCGCTCTATCGTGTGGCACTCGCTACATTCGCGAACGAGCAGGGCCTCGAGAAAGTCGGCAACACTATGTTCCGCGCAACGGTCAACTCCGGAAACGCAAACATCGACGGAGCAACCACAAACGGCAAAGGCTCCATCATGTCGCAGTACGTCGAAATGTCCAACGTTGACCTGACGGAAGAGTTTACGCACCTCATCATTGCTCAGAGGGGCTTCCAGGCAAACACCAGAGTCGTAACGGTGAGCGACCAGATTCTTGAAGAGGTAGTCAACCTCAAGAGGTAATACAGCATAAAATAATCCCCCAGCTCATTCAGGGCAGGGGGAATTTTTTTGTCCTCAGTTAATCGTAATCAGCGTCAAAGGCGTGATTGCGGCGTTCTATCTCCGACTTCGTGGGCTTCACCTCGACGTAGCTCGCCGCGTTGTTTATCACGAACCACAGCCCGCCGTCAAACTCCTTCACCCACAAATACCTTAAGCTGTCTGCTCCCGAACTCCTTAGCGGCACCCGCAGGTACGTGCTCTCACGCACAGCCTTTCCCGAGAACATCAGCTTGAAGTCTTCAGGATTCATCGCGTAGTCGTTCTCCGGTGATGAGCCTTCCGCAAAACTCCTGAAGATATGCTGATAGTCGGGATTCTTCAGCCTTTCCGCAAACGTAGAGTAGTACTGCGAGCGGTCTATCGGTGTCTCCGAACGCAGAGCATACCTCAGCATTTTTCCGCCCTCGTCGCGGGTGTCCTCGTTGATGTACGCAAACACCGCCTCAAAATACATCTTCACCGCTCCCTCGTAGGTCTTGGCCTCTGTCTGGTACTTGGCCTTGAACTCCCTGTAGGTCTTGGGCAGTTCAGCAAACGCAGAGGCAGTCAGCGCAAACACAAGCACAACTGCCAAAAATATACGCTTCATCATTATCACTGTCCCTTCACATAATACATCTGGTTGAGCATACTTCCGGCGAAGTCATAGGAATTTATCGGACCTTCCTTCGAGAGCTTGAACACGTGGCCGAAATATCCCTGAGAGCGCGCGGAACACTGCGGAATGCCCTTCATTCCCTTTAGAGACTTGATGAAGTCGGGCTGAATGTCCCAGTCCTTGATGTTCAGCTTGAAGCCGTCGAATGAGCAGAACTCCTTTCCGCAAAGCAGGCACTTCCACGTCAGAACCTTCTGGCTCAATGAACCGCCGCCCTTGATGACTAAAATTCTGTCCATGTTCTGCGCAATAAGTTCCATGCTCACGTTGCGCGTACCGGTCTTGACGTAACGGTGCATCTTGAAGTTGTTGGCGCAATTCTTGGGATTCTTGCCCCTGTCCGAAAGCAGAAACACTTTGCCGGGCTGTTCCTCAACCTTCAATTTCTCGAGAGGGTCTCCCTTGAACGTTAAGAATGTGTCCTTGCAGATAACGCACTGATAATTGTCGAGGTCAATCTTCACTTCTGCTCCGGCAATTCCTGCGAGCAAAAGCACTAACAACGCAACACCTAAAAGTTTTTTCATGACGCTGCCTCCTTAAATAAAATACAAACTAGGTTTATGCTATCATGGTTTCATCCTTAATCAAGTAAGGGAGGTTTCACAAAATGAGGAAAATTTTTTGCGCAGTTGTGTTGCTTGTTGTTATGAGCAGTACAGCATTTTCTGCAAGCAAGGCCGAAATGAAGAAGATGAGTGTGTTCTTGAGCAATTTCACCGAAGCAGGACTCTTCAACTTCGACATGAAGGCAGATTTTGACGACGATGAAGATGAACAGGAAGGCGAAACCCCAATACACTTGGGAATGCCCGCCAATGTTGCCGAGCTGGTGAGGTTCGGGATAGTCCACAACCTAATCAACAACTACAAGAGCAGAATCAGGAAGTGCACTGACCCTGAATGTGAGTCCGGGTCACTGACGATTGATGCCAAGTTTGTGAACGAGTCGGTCAAAAAATATTTCGGCGTTGACCTCGCGAAAAAAGACCTCAGATACATTGACCCCGAAGAGAACCCGTCCGTTGCGTTCACGTTTGACGGAAAGTTGTATCACTTCGACGCAGATAGTTTTTCTGAGCCGGGAAACGATACGGTGTATTACGCTGACGTTCAGGGAGTGATTCAGGAGGGGCGTAACTTGTCGCTGGCAGGGGACATCTACAACTCCAAGAAGACCACCGACAGGCCCGGAATGTTTGCGGCGACAGTTAAGCCAAGCGGCAAGAGCTGGGTGATAATCGACATGACCACCGACTGGGTTACGAACGGAGGCAGGGACTGATGCGGAAGGCTGTTGTGCTGATATGGCTTGCTGTGCTCTGCGGAACGTCTTGGGGAATGAACTATCCTGAAATGGGAGTATGCAGAGGCTCTAACGTAAAACTTCGCGAGTTTCCAGGCGAAAAGGGTAAAATTGCCGGAAGCGTGAACACAGGAAGGCATCTCGTGCTTTTAGGCGAAACATCAGTAGACGGGCAGCTTTGGTACAAAGTGGGTCATCCCATGAGGAAGGGCAATGTGTGGATTCCTGCCAGTTATGTCTACAAGCTGTACAGCGGAATGGACACAGAGCCTGCGTTTGTCATGGTGAGAATGACATTCGGAATTACGCCGGATAAGACTCGTGCGTTTATGGGAAGTCCGCTTCATGCAGAGGCCAGGTATCTAGAGTATGAAGGGTGCAAGCTCTGGTATGACAGCAACAGGAATCTTGAGAAGGCTGAAATTTCTACGGAAGGGTATGCTGTCGGCAACGTTGAGGTTGGCGACGAGATATGGAAGCTGGATTCGCTTGGAATACCTGGACATCATGGGGATAGCTGGATTCTGAAGAGCGGTTCAGGCGAGGAGATAGAGTTTTTGTTCAGCGATTCACGGATAAGCGGCATAATCTGGAGCAGGCCGGAAAGCTGAAACTAAATCAAGGAGGTTTTAGGCAATGAAGAAGGTTATTGTGTTGTTGTGGCTTTTGGTGATGTGCGGGACTGCATGGTGTGCAAATTACCCGGAACTGGGCGTGTGCACCGGGACGAACGTAAGGCTCAGGGAAGACCCCGGCACTGACAGCAGGATTATCGGCAAGATCGAGGAGAGGCGGCACGTGTTCGTCCTGCTGGGTGAGACTTGGGTTGACGGTCAGAAGTGGTACGAGATCGAGCACCCCACGCAGGAAGGTACGGCGTTCATCTCCGGGCGGTATGTACAATATGGCTGGTATTACAACAAGCCCACAGGAGAAGACTTCGTGAAAGTTCGGCAGGTGTTCGGGATATTCCCGGAGAAGGCAGAAGCACTTTTCGGGAAGGCCAAGAGGGACAAGTTCGGCAACCTGAATTACGACAAACTGATACTGCGCTATGATGACGAGGATATGCTGCATCAGGTGCAGATAGAGAAACGCGGCTATGAGCTTGCGGGGATTCGGGTAGGAGACCCGCTGACGAAGCTATACGACCTCGATATGTCCGAAGATGCCCGGGGAATCCTTGAGGATGTCATCCACGACTTCAACGACATAACTTCAGGTGAGCACGACGACGATGAAGAAGTCATTGATGGTCCGGAAGGCTGGACGTACACCAATCCCGACACGGGAGAGAGCATATTTTTCCAGTTCGGGACTAACAGCAAGGGAGAAGCAGTAATTGACATGATGATTTGGACTAGTCCAGAGGGTCAGGGCTAAATCACTCAATCACGGGGGGCAAATACAGCCCCTTTTTTGTTATACTATCCTCAATCCCAAATTTTTTAACGCAAGGAGAGTATTGATTCTTCATGAACGTTTTTGAAGCAAGACTCGCAAGACATTATGACGAACTCAAGTGGCTCTACTACGAACTCTACGGAAGCGACAAGCAGGCTTTTGACTACTTCTGCTCCATGCTCAGGAAATGCTGGCTTGAACGCAACGACCTCCTCCGCGAACTCGACGATGCCCGCGAGATTGTCCCGAACTGGTACGCCGGAAATGACATCATTGGAATGATGATGTACACCGAGTGCTTCGCCAAAGACCTCAAGGGCATAAAGTCGCACCTGGATTACGTGCAGGAGTGCGGAGTGAGCTACCTTCACCTTATGCCCCTTCTCGACACGCCTAAGGGCAGAAGCGACGGCGGCTATGCTGTCTCCGACTTCAGGAAGGTACGTCCCGATCTCGGCACAATGGAGGACTTGGCCGACCTCTCCGCAGAATGCCACTCGCGCGGAATCAGCGTGTGCCTTGACTTCGTGATGAACCACACGAGCGAAGACCACGACTGGGCCAAGCACGCACGCAGAGGCGAGAAGGAATATCAGGACAGGTATTTCTTCTTTGACAGCTGGGAGATACCGAATCAGTTCGAGCAGAATTTGCCTGAGGTTTTCCCGACGACAGCACCGGGCAACTTCACCTTCAACGAGGAGTCCGGAAAAGTTGTCATGACCACGTTCTACCCGTATCAGTGGGACCTGAACTACAGGAATCCCGTTGTGTTCAACGACATGACGGAAAACATGCTGTACCTGTGCAATCAGGGAATAGACATCATCAGGCTTGACGCTGTGCCATACATCTGGAAGACGCTGGGCACAAACTGCCGAAACCTGCCGCAGGTTCACACGCTTGTGCGCATTATGCGTATGGCCGCCGAGATTGTGTGTCCTGGTACATTATTGCTGGGCGAGGTAGTCATGGAACCGTCAAAGGTAGTGCCGTATTTCGGGACTGTGGAGAAGCCGGAGTGCAACATGCTCTACAACGTTACGACGATGGCGAGCACGTGGCACACTGTGGCGACTCAGGATACGCGACTGATGAAGCACCAGCTGGAGAGCGTGTTTGCCCTGCCGAAGGAGTACGTGTTCCTGAATTATCTTCGCTGCCACGACGATATTGGCTGGGGACTCGATTACCCGTTCCTGCGGACGTTCGGCATCGACGAGGTTGCACACAAAAAGTACCTCAACGATTATTTCAAGGGGGACTTCAGGGACTCGCCTTCACGTGGCGAGACGTACAACGACGCTCCTGAACTTGGCGACGCGAGAATGTGCGGGACTACTGCTTCGCTGTGCGGACTCGAGTCTGGCAACAAGGAAATGGCGATAAGGCTGGATATTATGCTTCACGCGTTCCTGCTGACCCAGAGCGGAATACCGGTCATCTACAGCGGCGACGAGATAGGCCAGCTCAACGATTATACCTACCACGACAGCCCAGACCCGGACAAGGCGGCGGACAGCCGTTACGTTCACAGGGGAGTGTTCCACTGGGAGAACGCGGCCAAGCGCAACGATCTCACAACACCAGAGGGGAAAATCTTTGACGCAGTTCACGCGATGCTGAAGCTCAGGGACAGTCAGGCGGTGTTCTCGAACAGTGCGGATACGTGGCTGATTGAGACGGGGAATGATCACGTTCTGGGGATAGGCCGGTATTACGGGGAGAAGACGCAGAAGGAGAAGATGCTTGCGTTCTTCAACTTCAGTGATGAGCCGCAGACGATCACGACGAACGAGAATCTGGACGGAATATTCAAGTACAGGGACATGATCACGGGCTACATGTTCAAGCCGGAGACAAGCGGCGAGATTAGGCTTGAGGGATTTGGCTTCCTGTGGCTACTTGCAGAGCTGTAGGGAATTGGACTTTGCCCCCGTCTGAGAATGGCGGGGGAAATAATTTTCGGGAGGAATGACCTTGACAAACCAGATAAAGTATAATAGCTTAGAGCAGAGCAGAGCAGAGCAGAGGCAGCCTTATGCTCAGAAGTTCCTTCTGTTGCTGTCATTATGTCAACGTATAACGGAGAGAAGTATCTTGCTGAACAGTTAGACTCAATTCTTGCGCAGGAATGTGTACATGTTGAGCTTTTCGTGAGGGATGACGGCTCAACTGACAGTACGAAGGATATACTCAGAGAATATGCATCAAGCCACAAGAATATTCACCTTATTTTCGGCGAAAATATAGGTTGGCGCGCAAGTTTCGTTACGGAATTAGGTTTAGCGTCAGGATACGAGTTCTACTCCTTTAGTGATCAGGACGACTTCTGGGAGAAAGACAAATTATCTTCAGCAGTAATGCTCATCAAGCAGGCGAGACAGGTAAAAAGCAAAAATTTCCCCATACTTTACTACTCCAACAATAACATCTCAGACAGCAAACTTCGTTTCATCCGCAAAACCAAACTTGATAAACGTGTACGTTCACTAGAGAGCGTTCTTATCCGCATGTCAGTACCTGGCTGTTTCATGGTTATGAACGACAAGTTACGGGAACTTATAATCTCCAGGCCAGCAACAGATGAAATCTTTATTCGCGGACATGACACAGCGGCGATGATATTGACGTACATTTTCGGCGGTTCAGTAGTCTTCGATACAAATGCACACATGTTTTACCGACAACACGAAAACAACACCGTAGGTACTCCCAACGGCATAATTTCGCGCATCAAGAAAGAGTTCACGGATATGCTCAGATATAAGGGAATGGAAGCAGTAATCGCTAAGGCTATGCTTAGGGCTTACGGCGAAAGAATTACACCCCAGGCAAGAGATACTCTAGAGACGGTAGCCGGTTACAGAGAACACATGTTTTCTCGATTAAGTATAGTCTTTTCTCCGAAGTTCAGGACGGGAGACTGGAGACTCACTATCTTTGGCAAATTTAAAGCCTTGTTAGGCCTGCTGTAGTTACTCACACCGTAATATCCAGTCCCCGCCCGGCGAGCAGTACATCCCTCTCTTCCTCTGCTGCCCGCCGCGAAATTCCGATGAAGCTCACAGGAATCGCTGACCCCTCAAGTTCTCTCCTAAGCTCCCGCCTACGTTTCTCCAGTATACGGCACGTCTGCGCCTTCTCCGCACTCAGAGTCAGGTTGCAGCTCTTTCCGTCGCTCTCTACCAGCCCCGAAACTTCACCAAGCACTGACCCGGTTATCCCGAACCCCACCTGCCAGTACTTGCGATCGTCGTCATTGCCCGAACGCCCAACGTAAACTTTCGCCGTCATGTTGTGCGGCGAGTCATTCATCAGCGGCCAGTAGGGTGCGGCTAGAAGCGCAGGGTTCACCTCAGGACGCGGGGACTTCATCAAAATTGACTGTGCCTGAAGAAATTTAGCGATGTCATCAGTCCCGTTACGAATATCCCGCAGAATCTTCACAGGGTCATCCCAGCTTTTATTGCGTTCCCGCAATTCCTTGCGTATCCTGTTCCACATTTCTGTTGCCTCTGCTCCGTTCATCGCTGCATATTGCGACAACAACGCCGCGTTCTCCTGCGTCATCGGAACATCTCGCGCCCAAAGCTCAATGAACGACGAAAGTTCACCCGGTTCTGCTCCAGCCCTGCGCCATGCATCCCGCACAGCAGATAGCACTTCATCCGAGAGCGGCAGACCGCGCGCAAGAAGTGCTGTTGCAATTTCCCGGTCTCTGGCCGGAATCTGCGACAAGAACGAAAATTCACCCTGAGACAGCCTAAGCACAGGCACTCCATCATGTCCGGAAGCGTCCCATACCGCACGGAAATGCTCGCCGGGAATCAGTGAGAGAGTTGCACGTGCACGAAGCTCCTGTGATGTGCCGTTCACGTCTACCCGCACAAGATATGTCCCGTCTTGATTCTGAGATAGCACGCTCCCTTCAACGACCATTCCGGTGCGGATTCCTGCAAGCCTTGCCGCTATCTGCGAAGGCTGCTGAATCTGCGGCTGTGTGCTTATCTGTCCCTGCCGGGCATTAGCCGTGATATTCTGCTGTGCCTGGCTGTATCCCTGATCTATGTTTACGTTAATCGAAGGCATCGTTGACCTCCCTCAATGCTAACAGTTTCCGGCAGAACGAAGGCCGGTGTATCGCGCTCATTCCCAGACTGCGGACTGCTTCCATGTGCGTACGGGTCGGATAGCCCTTGTTGCGGGCAAAATGATATTCGGGATATTTTGCGTCGAGGTGCCTCATGATTCTGTCGCGCGTTACTTTGGCTACAACAGAAGCCGCAGACACCGCAGGCACAAGATTATCCGCACCTATAAGATTCCATTGCGAAAATGTCAGGTCAGGCAGACGCTCCGTTCCGTCAACTACTATGCACACAGGAGGCTCATTGAGTCTCTGCGCAACCTGCCTGACGCTCATTGCCATTGCCCAAAGCGAAGCCTGAAGGATATTGTCCCGCTCTATGCGCTCAATGCTTCCTGATGCTGCCCGCCACAAAACTCCAAGCTCCTGCATCTTCACAAACAGTTTCTCGCGTCCCAACGGTGTCATCTTTTTCGAATCCCTGAGCTTCATTGAAAGCAGAGCTTCCTCTTGTTCCGGAGTCAGGTACACCGCCGCCGCAATAACCGGCCCGGCAAGTGCACCGCGTCCGGCCTCGTCAGTCCCGATAACCGGTCCGCGCTTATGCAATATGCCGACTAGTTCACGCGCTTCTTCTGCGCTGGCTCTTGGTGTGAGTATCAGGTCTTTAACCAACGCTAACTGCCTCATCACGAAAATCTATCGCCCTGTCCTCTCCTGGAAGTTCTAGGCAAACACGGCCAAGTCTTCCGGACGAAAATGCTTCTATGAATTTCTGCCCTGCAAGCTCCATGTTCACGCGCCCCCCAGAAATTAAGCACCCGTACTTCTTCCCGATTCGTTCAATCGTCAATGCAGGAAGTTCACCGTCAACATGTTCAACAGGAATCAGCTCATTCATGCCCTTTGTCTCCAGAAAACTTATCAGGGACAAGCTCGCGTTCTCCCACCCGCCGACAACTTCTGCCTTTGCGCACCCAAGCCACGACAGAATCAGATGCGCTCCTGCTTCCGCGTGAGGGTCAAGTATTCCCGGAGAATCGACAATCAGCATTCCGTCGTTCCTGTACCAGCTCACCGACTTAGTTATGCCCGGAATGTTCCCGACTCCCGCATTAGCCTTCCCGATTAACGAGTTCAGCAATAAGGACTTGCCTACGTTGGGGATTCCGACGACAGCAAGCCTAACTTCACGATGAGCAGGCTTGAAGCGGAGAATAGCCTTCTTGATTGCCGCTAACCCTTCGCGATTTCTGAGGTCTGCCGCGTAAGTGTGTTTGAGTGCGTCCAGCCACACCGACAATCTTTGAGAATCTGCAAGGTCTTTCCTGGAAAGAACGTGAATTACTGGCTTTAACTTTGCGAGTGCCTTAACTAGCGGCGAGGATGTCGAGGCAGGAGCACGTGAGTCCCTCACCTCAACAATCACGTCGAGTTTTCCGGCAAGCTCGTTTAATTTCCGCGTACCCTTCGCCATGTGGCCGGGGTACCATACTGTTCTGGGCACTTTCTCTCCCTACTTCGGAATGCCGATCCTGTTCAGCGGCCAGTACCTGCAGAACACAGGGCCTCTCATGTCGTCAATGCCCGCAAATCCCCAAAATCTGCTGTCCTGAGAATTTCCCCTGTTGTCGCCAAGCATAAAGTACTTCCCATCCGGAACGGTGAACGGCACTTCCGGAAAAATATTATTCGGCCTCATGGTGTAGGTGTCGTGATTCTTGACGTAAGGCTCATCCGTTGGCTGACCGTTGATGTACACAATTCCGCCCTTGATGTCCACAACATCACCAGGAATCGCAATCACCCTCTTCACGAAATCGCGGTCAGGGTCAACCGGATACTTGAACACATACAGAGAGCCTCTCGACGGCTTAAAGAACCAGTTCCAGAATTTCGCCACAAGCACCCTGTCCCCGACTTCCAGCGTCGGGATCATTGAGCCGCTCGGAATCCAAAATGCCTGGACTATGAACGTCCTGATTATCATTGCGAGGACGAACGCCCACACTATGGTCTCTATGGTTTCACGCCACCACGGTTTTGCTGCTGCTTCTGCCATGTTATGCCTCCTAATTTCTGCCGCTTCTGCGGAATGTTCCGTCAGAATTGTAGATGTATGTTTCTGAACGTTTCGCCGAAGGGTTCACGACTCCCAAGTCCTGCCCGTTAAGCACTACCTGAGCCGCGCTTGGCCTGCCGAACACCACGCGTGCCGGAGCGTTCAAATCCCAGCGCACAGAGTCTCCGCGCCTAAGCGTACGCCTGAACACCGGCTGTGCATTCCCGAAAGCTACGCTCAGCCACACGTCATTGACAGCACGAATCTCCAGTGAAGGACTTACGGGCTGTTCTGGCTCTTCGTCCTGCGATTCATCGTCGGACACCGTTACGCTGACTGCTTCGCCGTTAATATCCGCGATAACATCTCCTGAAGCCGTGCTTATCGCCGAAACCGGGCTTGTCGTACCGGAAAAGTTGAACAGCTTTAGATTGCGCAGGTCCAGTCCCGCATAATTCACGGCATACCAGACATAGCCGCCGGTGCCTAAAAGTGCCGCAACAAGTACTAAAAACAGCCAGAAGTGCGACGCCGGCTTAAAGCCCTTAGGAATTGACGAGCCGTTGCCCAGAATGTTCTTCATGTTCTTGGGCTGGCGGGGTTCCTGCTTTTTGCCGGGTACCTGCTTCCTGTCCAGACGGTCAAGCTGGGACATAAATTCTTCCTGCATGTCCTCAGCGTCTATCAGCTTGAGGTACGTCCTCACGAAGCCCTTGATGTACACCGTCTCCGGAAAACCCTCGTAATTCCCGTTCTCAATGCCCCTGAGATATTCGGGGCGGATTTTCGTGCGGTCAAATACCGTCTCAAGGGTCATGCCGATTGCTTCACGGCGTTCTGTCAGCGTTTGCCCCAATACCACGAGGGCATCATCATTCTCTGTCAAGTTTCCTCACTGCCTCCTTTATATCAGCCAGCCACAAATCGGGCCTGGCCTGCGCAAATACTGCGCTTCCCATCACTATCACATCACACCCTGCAAGTACTGCACGGGATATATTATCCCCGTTTATCCCTCCGTCAATCTCTATCACATAATTATGTTTATGCACCGCCCTGAAGCTGGCAAGCTCCCTCACTTTCTCAAGCGAACTCTCTATGAATTTCTGGCCGCCAAATCCCGGAGTCACTGACATCACCAGCACCAAATCCGCAAGTTCCAGCACGGACTTGACGCTCGCAACCGGAGTCGGAGGGCACAGCGCAATTCCGGCCTTGAGTCCTGCACTCTTAATCATGCTGAGTGAGGCATGAAGAAGGTGTGATTCTGTCTCGGCATGAATTGTGATAAGCGATGTTCCGGAGTTCATGAAGAGAGGAAGAATCGTCTCCAGCCTGTCAATCATGAGGTGAGTATCGATAAATGCGTCGGGGTATCTTTTTCTGAGGGAACGTGCGAACTCCGGCCCGAAGGACAGATTGCGCACAAAATGCCCGTCCATGATGTCGAGGTGAAGCCAGTCGTAATTTTTCCCCAGCGAATCAACCGAGCCTGCAATGTTCAGAGGGTCAGCCCCCAGCAATGACGGAGCAATAATAATGTCTCTGTTAAGCATGTTACTTCTGCCTTTCCTGCCACACAAATTCGCCGCCGAGATATATGCTGATTACGCATTCCTGCGTGTAGCTGGCGTTTGTGCTTATGCTCTCTCCGCTCCGCACCTGCCGGTTCAGCACGTCGCGCTTGCCTGACGGGTCAGCGATCTCGATTCTGAGATTCATCGGCCTTGCGATCGGCGGCACAACGTAGCGGATTCTCGCGGTCTTTGTGCGTCCGCCCGACGATGCCTGAGCGGGAGCTGGTGTCTGAGTCTGTGCCGGTGCCGGAGTGCTTGGAGCTGATGCCTGAGTTTGGGCCGGTGCCGCTGGCTGTGATGTTGCCTGCCTGATCGCTTCCTGCGGGGTCTGGGCTTTTTGCGTAGAGGTCTGCGCAGGAGCTGAGGACTTGGCCGGAGTTTGGGGCTGTGTTTGAGTCGTCTGTCCCTGCTGAGTTACGACTCTCTTTCCGCCAGTGCTCGAGTCTGCGTCCATGTATCCGGCGGGCCGCCTCTGGGTCGCAAGTTTCAGGATAACTCCCTGCCCTGACTTTATGGCTGTTCCTGCTCCGGGCTGAGTCTCAATCGCTAATCCTTCAGGCACCAGCGGACTGTAGACCTTGTTGACCGAATTAACCTTGATACCGCTCGCCGCGAGAATGTTTCGCGCTTCAGATTCACTCATTCTGTTTACGTCGGGCACTGTAACGTTTCCGTTCTGGTCTCCTGCGTCCTGAACGAGCAGGTCAATTTTTCGCCCCGCCGCAATATTCGCAGGAGCGGCCGGACTCTGTGCAATTACTGTCCCGGGCTGAATATTTCCTTCGCGAATCCGCACAACATCTCCAAGCGCAAAACCCTGTGCCCTTATGTCCGCCTGAGCATCAGAGAGATTCTTTCCGGCTACATCAGGGACCGGGTGAAGCTCTCCGCCCTTTGCGACCTGAAGCACAATCACTTTGCCCTTGCGAAGTTCTGTCCCGGCACTTGGTGACTGCGCAAGGACTCTCCCTTCCGGAAGAGTTGACGCTACCGGCTCAATCTGCACAACAAGTTCGAGCCTCTCTGCCTCTGCCACAGCTTCGACAGCTGTTTTGTTCAGGAAGGACGGCACAACTGAAATTCTATCCGGCTTCATGAACACTGTGTAAACCACGATAGCACCAGAGGCAAAAATGATAAGTGCTATCATGAAAAATATAAGTCCGAATCCTCCTGCTCCCCTGCGCAACTTCATTCCCCTCTAATCTTTCTGACAATTTCCCTGACAGCATTTGCATCCTTGAGCCTGCTGTTCTGCTGGGCATAATACAGTACCGTCCTGCCTTCGTTGTCGGCGGCGTGAACATCTGAGCCTGCATTTATCAGTGCGGTTATCACTTCCGGAGTGTTCCATTGTGCCGCGAGCATAAGTGCAGTCCTGCCGCTATTGTCCGTAACGTCGTCCGCCCCTCCCTCAATCAGAACGTTCACAACTTCGGGATCGGGGTTATTCATCGCCGCATAGAGCAGTGCACTCACACCGTTTGAGTCCTTCATGTTGGGATTAGCCCCTGCCGCTAGAAGCACCTTGACGACATCACGGGTATTCTTGCGTGCGGCTCCCATAAGTGCAGTAAGTCCGTCATACCTCGCAGCATTAACCTCCGCTTCTGCCTTAATCAGAAGTCTTAACACTTCCGGACTCCCGTTTACCGATGCCCACATCAGAGCAGTATTGCCGTCATGTGCCTTGAAGTTCACATCGGCTCCGGCATTGAGCAGCGCACTGACAACTTCAGGAGTGTTACTCCTCGCGGCAACCATCAGCGGCGTGAAGGCATTATCTCGCGCAGCATTGACATTAGCACCGGCTTCTATCTCGTCAATTATTTGCTGGGCTGTTCCGGATTGGCATAGCTCGAAGAATTTATCCTCCTGTTCCTTTTGGATTACACTTCGGAATTTCGCCATCATGCCCTCCCAACCCAAAGCCTGCCTATTACGTCGCTGCCCTTGAGCTTGTCGTTAAGCATGGCGTAATCCAGTGCAGATTTTCCGTCGTTGTCCCGTGCAAGAATATTTGCCCCTGCTTCGAGAAGCGCATTCACTACTTCGGGGACGTTCCAGATTGCCGCGAGCATAAGCGCAGTTTTTCCGCTCTTCTCCGTAACATCGTCTGCTCCGCCGTCAATCAGGACATTCACTACTTCGGGACTGGGATTATTCATTGCGGCATAAAGCAGGGCGGTCATTCTGTTAGTGTCTATTGCGTTGGGGTTAGCTCCGGCTTTCAGGAGAGTATTCACCACTTCCGCAGTGTTTTGCTTGGCCGCAAACATCAGGGGGGTAATTCTGTCGTCCCTTGAGGAATTAGGGTCAGCTCCGGCATCAAGCAGTACTTTCACGGCTTCGGGAGTGTTCCATCTAGCCGCCCAGCCCAGCGCAGTATTGCCGTCCTGTTCAAGCGCGTAAATATTTGCTCCGGCATTGAGCAGTGCACGGATAACATCAGGAGTATTTTTGTGTGCGGCCCCCATCAAAGCAGTGCTGTCGTATTCGTAAACGTAATTAACGTCTGCTCCGGCATCTATTGCGTCCAAAACCTCCTGAACTGTGCCGGATTCGCAGAGGTCAAAGAATTTGTCCTGTTCTTCCTTCTCGATAACTTTGCGGAATTTCGCCATTTAAGCCCTCCTCGCAGATATTCTCTCTATGATTCCTGTATTCTTCAGCTTTTCATTCTCAAGTGCATAATCAAGTGCAGTTTTGCAATCCTTATCCACAGCGTCAACGTCAGACCCGGCCTCAAGAATCGCCGCGACAATTTCGGGCGAGTTCCATCGTGCCGCAAACATAAGGGCAGTGCGTCCGTCAAGGGTTACCGAATCATAAGCCCCTGCATCAAGCAATGTTTTGACGACCGCAAGGCTGTGCGAGTTCATGGCAGCATAATGAAGTGAAGTCATTCCGTTTGAGGCTTTGGCGTTGACGAAGGCACCAGCTCTCAGCAGGACATTTACGGTTTGGGGATCGTCCTTACGTGCGGCATACATCAGCGCGGTTATTCCGTCGCACCTTGTCGCGTTTACGTCCGAACCTGCCTTCAGGAGAGCTTCGAGGACAGCATTAGTCCCTCTCACGGCAGACAGCATCAGTATCGTTGTACCGTCATGTGCTTTTGTGTTTGCCAGCATACCCCGCTGGATCAGGAGCATTATCGCATTTTCAGAAAGTTTGCTGTTCAGGATAATGTTCATCATCTCAATATAACCCTTGCCCTCAATATTAAGGTGTCCTCCGGCATCCAGAAGGACCCTGACGGATTCAATGTCCCTGTTGAACATCGCGGCGATACCGAGAGGCATATAACCGTCAGGAGTCCGGGCGTTCACGTCTGCACCGGCCCTTATTGCCGCAAGTATCTCGTCAGCCGAGCCGTTCCTGCAAAGCTCAAAAAAACTCTCGTTGAATGTTGCCAAGAAGATTTACCTCTCACTTCTTCAGTATCAGCGCGCAGTAAAACCCGTCAAGCCATGCATTGCGCGGCCAGATGTAAATACCGTAAGGCTTGCCCTTCCTGAACATGCTTCCACGCCAGCCGATCAGCCCCGTCATGTCCGAACAGTCAGTGTGATTCATCAGGACTTGCGCAACTACATTCTCGTTCTCCTGTTTCAGCAGCGAGCAAGTAACGTACAGCACATGACCTCCGGGCTTGCAGAGACTCACAGCGTGTTCCAGAAGTTTGGTCTGTATTCCCGCAAATCCGTCGAGTTTCTGCCAGTCAAGCCGCCATTTCGACTCGGGCTTGCGCGTCCATGTGCCCGAACATGAACACGGAGCATCCAGCACCACGAACGACGGCTGAACTTCCGGCTCAAGCACAACTGCATCACCGACTCTGAACACTGCCCGGTCCGTCAGGCCAAGACGCGAAAATTCCCCTGCTGCACTCTTCGAGCGTCCCTCCGAAATGTCCCAGCACTCTATCTGTGAGTCAGGACATTCCTGCAAAATCTGGCAGGCCTTCACTCCGCGCCCAGAGCACATGTCTAGAATGCGCCCTCCCTCGTAGAATTTCCCGACAAGAGAGGCCGCAAGTATCGAGCTTTCCGATTGGACAGTGCACAGCCCGGAACTGAAGCCTGGTACGTTCACGGGAAGTACTGTGCTTGCGAGTCTTAGCGCGGAAGAAATATCAGAAGGGTAATAGCGTATTTCCTGAGCTTGGAGCAGAGCAGAAAGTTCGTCGAGTTTTCCGGGTGTGGGTCTTAGCGAGGCGCAAGCGGGCTGAAGCATCATCGCGAAAATGTCCCCTAGTTCCGGGCGGCTCCACGTTTTCAGCCACGCAGGCAATGACCACACCGGAATCCCGGAGTACATTGCGCGTTCCTCGAGCACTGATGACTTGCTCATTGCCTCCAGAATTTCGCCGCCGGTTTCGCTGACCTTGTGGAGCACCGCGTTTGCAACCGAAGCGTACTTTGCCGTTTCCTCGCGACGTTTCAGGTAGTCGATTATGCCGTTAATCAGCACGCCTTCCGAAAATCTCCGCAGTTCAAGTATTCCGCCAGTACCCATAGTTATGCCGACGCTTACCTGAACCGGCAGTTTTTCTTGGGAGCGCATAAAACGTCCGGCTATATTTTCCCAGAGTTCTTTTCGCCTCATCATGATGTAGACCAGCGACGAGGCCAGCGAAATATCAGGAGCCTTCATCTTCTCGCGGTCTGCCAGCTTACGCAGTACCTCAGACGCAAATGCTCCTGTTGTTATGTCCGATGTTAAAACTTTTAGGGCAGCTTCTATTCCCCGCAATTCGCTTAACGCCTCCGCGATCTGCTTATGAGTATAAGCCTGACTAACTGAAGCACGGACATTAATGCGGCGGCTATGTACGTCCACGCGGCAGCAGTGAGTACTTTCTTGGCACCTGCCAGCTCATCCGGCGCAAGGGTGTGCGTCTGCTCAAGCAGTTTCAGGGCGCGGGAACTGGCGTTTATTTCGACAGGAAGGGTTACGAGGTGGAAGACCAGTGCTCCCGTGAAGAGCATAATTCCCAGATTCACGAGCAGTGAATTAGCCATTAACAGCCCAATAATGAACAGGGGCATAGATGCGCTCGAGCAGATATTCACGACCGGAACGATTGAGTTCCTGAATATCAGAGGTGAGTAGGATTCGTGATGCTGTATTGCGTGGCCTACTTCGTGTGCCGCTACACCGATTGAGGCGATGCTGCGGTTTCCGTAGACGCTCTCGGAGAGATTCAGGGTCTTGTTGCGCGGATCGTAGTGGTCTGTGAGCGAACCTGCTACCCTGTTGATGGGCATCGATGCCATTCCGTAGAGGGTCAGGAGCATTCTGGCGACGCTGTCCGCCGTAACGTTTCCTCTTGCTGCTACCTGGCTGTACTTGTTGAATGTTGACTGCACCCGCGACTGTGCCCACCCTGAGAGCAGAACTGCGGGTATAAGTATAAGCATAGTAGGGTCTAATCCGTAACCTAACATGATGCATTTTCCTCCTGTGTTAAATGTGAAGAATCAGTATAACATACATTATTGAGACCATAGGCCGCGCTTTGCGTTCCTAGCCTCATTTTCGAACTTCTTGAACAGTTCTTCATAGCGTTTATTCGGCTTGATGATCATCACCTTAGCATAACCGTCGAGCAATAATCTGGCGTTGAACATATCCTTTCGCATTGATGCTTCATCAATATTTTTGGGCTTGGCCGTCCAGATGTAAACCAGATGCCTGTTGTACCTGTCCTGAGGTGAAGCGTCATACTCAAGCCAGACGCGTTTTCCTGTCAGGGCCTCTTTCGTGAAATTGCTGGCCTCTTTACCGTAGAACTGCACCGGCTTGTTCGGGTGAACCGTCTCCGGTGTGTCCACGCCCAATAACCTCACGCGGCGTTCTGCACCGTCAACCGTAACTACTGCAGTATCCCCGTCAATGACTCTCTTGATTGTCCCGGACACAAAGCCCGAATCGTCCTGCTGTTCAATTCCGCCGGAAAGATAGAGCAGAATTGCCGCAATAACCAGGATTATTATTTTCTTAGGGCCTAGCTTCACGATGTCCTCAAGTGTGATTTGCTGTTTTTTCGCCAACGAAAAACTACCTCCTTACGTCCGCACAGACTCTCCCTGCACGTCTTGACCCGTCCTTGCCGACAAGAAGCATGTACAGATCCGTGAAGCAGGGCGTTGCGTCCTTCAGCCATTCTCCGCCTGTGAACTCTATGCACCCTCCGCTGATGCCTGCACACTTCGACCACGAAGAATATTCTGCATAGGACGGCCCGCAGATGCATTCGCCCGCTTCAAGCCCCGAAGGGTCAATCCCGTCAAGTTTTACCCGGAAATTCTCGCCGCTGTTCACCGCATTAACAGCCTCGCCGGTGATTATTCCCAGTGCATCCCTAAGTTCCGTCATAAGGTCTTTAACTCCGTCCGACCACTTCATCACCGAACCTTCCATCATTGCACGCGCAATATTAGGCTTGTAGCGCAGGCTGAGTTCTATCTGGCCGTCAATCTCGCTGAGTTCACGTTCCTCCTGTTTCTCGAACTCCGCAATCTTCGCGCACACAGCTTTCTCCTTTTCCTCACTCAGCATCTCGCACGCTGCCTGTACCTCCATTGCCCTGAACCACGCGTTATTGCGCCAGTCCATAGCTTCGGGCTTCAGCGAAAAATGCTGTGCCAAAGATTCGTCGGCTTCCACGTCCTCGTAGCCTTCAGGGTCTGACAGCATCCCCATGTACCACACCAGATAAGGGGAATAGGCAGGGCGGCCGAGTGCCTTCCTGATTGTGATTCTGTCGGGATTGTCCCTGATTTCGACTATCGTGCTCTCGAGCGTCTCCGTGTTGCAGATTGTGAGGGGCTTGGCGAAATGCGGGGGCTGTTCGTGCGAACGCAGAATAGCCTTCATCGTTTCGACGCTGACTTTGTGCGCGGGCTTAATCGAAAACGGAAGTCCCTGCCACTTCTGCCATTTCAGGTCAGACAAGTCCATTTCAAGAAGCACCTCGAACGCCCGGATGTGCCTGTACGTGTTTTTGTCGAGGCCGTAGCTCTCCGGCGACTGAAAAACCCTCGCAAAATCAAACGTATATTCTTCCGGCTTGAACCACCCGCGTTTTTCCGCGTAGTTCACCAGCTCGTTATAGCCTTGTGCTTTTTTGTCGGGGTCATGTATCGTGTAATGATTCGGAATAACTGCAACTTCATCGTCAGGAACGCGCTCAACCGCATAGTGCTTTCCGTGAACGATCTGCATCACGAAAATTTCGTTCTTGTCGGCGAACGAATAACTCCTTCCGCTTGAAGCGTAGCCGTATTTATCGACCAGCCCGCACGCAATTTCGAGAGCTTCTCGTGCATCATGTGCTCTCTCAGCGACGAGCCGCCTCAATCCGTAGCCGATGCCGCCGTCCAGAAGTTCGGGTGAATCTTCGCGGGAGTCTGCGCAGTTGTTCGTGCAGATCACTACACCGTGCCCGTTGACGTAGAGATCGCAGAAGGCAGAGTCAGACGGGTCATCGCTGAAAGTCTGCGCTTCAGCCCAGAAAAGATTGGTGCGTGTATCGTAAAGTTCGAGTGCGGACAGATTCGGCTCAAAGGTTATTGTGGTTCCGGGATGCCTCCGCTTTTTCTTGACCAGGTGCGTCTGCATAATGAAGCGGCCCGGTGCGTCCTCGTTGTGCCCAACAAGAACTTCACCGGAAGCAGAAGCACGGCGGCCTGCAAGAATTGTCATGCACATATTAAAAGTTTAGTCTCCTATGGAAAAATTTACGCATATTTTAGCTTATAATTAGGCACAAATACTATTTATTAGCAGAGGGATGTGGAATTATTGGCTAAGACTGTTGACGATATCCTTATCCCTATGCCCAAAAGCAGAAGGAGGAGACGCAAACTAATGAAACGGCGCAGGAGCGGCTTCACTAAATTCCTGCTGGGGCTGGGGATGCTGGCTGTAATCCTTGCAGTAATTTTTTCAGTGGCCGATATTGGCGGGAATATTATTCTCGGGCTTGCACAGAACTATCTGGCCGAAAACATGAACCTTACTCTGAAAGCAGAGAGTATTACAGGAAATCCGGTAAAGGGATACCGGCTAAATAACTTTGAGCTGTCGGACAGCGAGGGCCGGCAGATACTTTCGGCGGGCTTTTTGTCGGGACGTGTGAATTTCCCCGCACTGCTCACCGGAAAAATCAGGCTGGCGGAAATTGCGTTAGGCGGTATGAGCATGGACGTTGACACGCTGATTGCGACAATACAGAACTTCCCAGCACAACTCCCTACAGCCAAAACTTCACCGGATATTGCCGCAGGATTCACCCTCACCGCTTCTCCGGCGTGGGCAGAGCAGGAAAACACGATGCCCGATATTCCGCTGGACAGGTTCAGCGTCAGGGAGAGCAGGTTCTCTTCGTCCTACGGAACTATCACCGTCAACGAAATTGGTGCGGACCTGCAGAATTTCGACGTTGATGTTGACGCGAAGCTGAACGATATACCGCTGACCGGCACAATAGATATGGGAGAGTCTGCAGGATTGACGGGCATCAACCGCTCTGACCTGAGACTGGGAAGCGGAAAGATAACAGCAACAGGAGGACTTGCCGGCAACGACTCTCTGGATTTCCACGCATCGCTCGAGAATCTTGACCTGCAGGAAATGACCGGGCTGTACCCCCAGCTCCTGAAGCCCGAAGACTTTTCGGGAAAAGCCAACATTAACGCGGACGTAACCGGCACTCTGGATTCACCGAGAGCTTTCGGAACTATAGACTACAGCGGCGCGAAGATTTACGGTTTTCCTGTTGAGCGGGTGAGCACGAGCTTCAACTATGCGGATTACCGCGTGGGCTTGAGCAACATTCAGGCAAATGTGTTCAACGTACCGATTCAGGGAGAAATTGCGGCGGCCTCACGTCCCAACGAAAAACTATCGGTTATGGTGAAACTTGACGGCAGTGAAGCGAACCTAGACGGCCTCGACAAAATACTTGGTATTGATGAGCTGAAGGGATTATCCGGAAAAGTTGAGACATTCAGCGCAAACATCAGCGGCTATGTCGACAAGCTCAACGGCCTCGTGAATTTCACAGCACCTAGAATTGCCTACGCTGGCCGTGCCCTCACTAATATTCGTGCACAGATGAAGCTGAGTCAGAGCGATACCGCACACGTTGACGGTAAATTCGCTTTCGAGGGAGCACAGGGTTTTATTCAGGGACAGGTTGCCTCACTTCTGGTGAACCCAGACATGAATATTACGGCCAAGATCGTTGATCTGGATATTAAGCGCGTCGAGAACATGATACCCGATGCTTCGGATTACAAGCTCGCCGGAAAAATCACAGCATCCGTGAACGTCAAGGGCACTGCCGCTAACCCTGCAATATCCGGCTCGTTGAACAGTCCGGAGTTTTCGGGATTCGACCAGAAGATTACGAAACCGGTCATCAACTTTGCGTTCGCGAACAAGACACTGACTCTCAGCAAGACAGAAGGAACGCTAAACGGTATGCCCATCAACATAAGCGGAACGGTTTCGCCCCTTCCGTCGGGCAATCCCAACCTGAACATCAACGCCACAATCTCGATGACTCCTGCCTCACTGAAAGCATATGTGCCAGACATCGACAGTTACAAGCTCAAGGGAAATATCAATGCCGGAGTGAAAATTCAGGGGAGCGTGAACAGCCCGAGCGTGAATCTCGTTGCGTCCTCTCCTAATCTTCAGGCTATGGACATGGTAAACGCAAAAGATATTGAGCTTACCACAGCACTTAACGGCGACCTTGCCAAGCTCGACAGGATAAGCGTCAACGCGGCGGCCAAGAGCATAACGGCCAGCGGTGTAACTTTTTCGGGAGTGAACGCCAGAATCGACAAAGACGGCGACAAAATTATTTTGGGCGGACTGAACGCAAAAAGCGGAAGCGGAAGCATAACCGGCTCCGGAACTGCGGACATATCGGGAAAATCTCCGCTCTCGTTCAGCTTCAGGTTCACTAACCTTGCACTTGGCCCGCTGGCTTCAGCTTCAGGCGTTGACCTCAAGGGGAATCTCACAGGTACCCTCAAAATTTCCGGGAGCAACACTAATCCCGGAATAGCTCTCACCGCAAACGTGCCTTCACTTAGTGCGCAGGGCTTCACATTGACGGGAGTTGCGGCGGACGTTTCAGGAAACATGAACAGCATCAAGCTGAACAGGTTACGTGCTGATGTTGAGGGAGCAGAGGTGAGTGCTTCGGGCAGTGTGCAGATTTCGCCGACGGTGAAGCCCAGCATCACGATTAAAGCCGATAACGTGAAACTTGCGAGGCTTCTTCCTGATTATGACGTTTCCGGAACTGCGAGCCTGAACTTTGCGCTTTCCGGTGAGGGCACCAACATTTCGGGCAAAGGCTCTCTGACTTCGCCGAGCTTGAAGGCTTACGGAATATCTCTCTCGGGAATTAACCTTCCTCTCGCGTATTCCGGGAGCAGTTTTACGTCAAACGGAGGCACAGCGAAATTCTACGGAGGCACTCTCAAGAATAACCTTAGCCTGAACATTGACAGCATGAAGTATACGGACAATCTGACGGCCTCCGGAATTGATGCAGGTGCACTTATCACCGACGTATCGAAGGACATGAAGGACACGATAAGCGGCAAGGCAAACCTGACCCTGAACGTTTCCGGGACTGGTGCGAATGTCTCAGCGAAAGGTACTCTGACATCACCGGCATTCAAGGCGTACGGATTCAGCCTGTCGAACGTGAACCTGCCTATAACGTACTCTAACAACAAGCTGGTATCCGCACCTGCTACTGCGAAACTTTACGGCGGCACGCTCAAGAATAACCTGACGTTCGACATGAACACTATGAAGTTCAGCGACAACATCGATGTGAACGGAGCAGACGTTAATGCGCTGATTCAGGATGTATCGGGCGGACTTGAAGGGAAAATCACCGGAACAGGGAAGCTCACGATGAAGCTGAACGGTTCAGCGAAGGGCAAGACGACCTATTCCGGATCCGGCAGCTTCTCGATGGGTGCGGGAGCGATTAGCGGGTTCAAGTGGCTTGATCTGGTGTCGAAAGTTCACGGCACAAACGGAATCAGGTATGCGAGCGTGAATGCACCCCTGACTCTTCAGACCGGAAAACTAATCCTGAAATCCGGGAGCATTGCCAACGCCAACAAGAACGACCCGATGTACAGGTACGCGAAGCTGAGCCAGAACGGGACAATCGATTTCGGCGGAAAGGACGTAACGCTGAATCTTCAGACTGAGAGCGTGATTAATTACCAGCTGATTAATGCGCTTCAAGGAGGAGGCAAGGGAGGACTTGAGGCACTGTTCAAAGGAGGAGTGTCGAGTCTTGAAGACGGACTGAAGGCGTTTTTGCGTGGCGGTCTTTCTGGAGCGGAGAAGAACGCTTCAACGGGAGATTTCCGCACTGTGAACCTGAGGATTTCGGGCAAGGCAGCTTCACCATCATTCTCCGGGCTGAAGATAGGGCCGTCAACGCTGAAGACTCAGACCGAGCAGAAGGCCGGGCAGAGCACCGACAAGAAGCAGGATACTCAGCAGAACTTGAAGGAGAAAATTCTAGACAGGGCTATTGAGGTCATTGCACCTGGAGCAAAGAAGAATCAGACGGCTGCACCGAAGGTAAATACACCTGCGAAGACTCAGCCTCAGACGAAACAGACACAGACACAGTCCAAAACTCAGACGCAGACACAGAAACAGAACGTGAGGCAGCAGGTAGAGAACAAGGTGAAGGAAGAACTGCGCAAGGGTTTGCAGAAAGGATTAGGAGGGTTATTCAAGAAATGAGACTGCTACATGATCCTGTAAGGTTATTGCTCACAATTCCGGCGTTGTTGTGGGCGTTGTCGTTTCACGAGTTCTGCCACGGTTTCGCGGCCAAGATGGTTGGAGACCCTACGGCGGAGATGCGCGGCCGTCTGTCGCTAAACCCGTTCGCACATTTTGACCTTGTGGGTACGCTGATGCTGCTGCTTGTGGGGTTCGGGTGGGCAAAGCCTGTTCCGATTAACCCGAGATATTTCCGGCATCCCAAGAGGGACTTGGTGATAGTGTCTCTTGCCGGGGTTGCGGGAAATATTTTGACGGCAGTATTAACGGTGCTGTTCTTCAGGTATTTCGGCGCAAAGTGGTACCAGTGGACGGGACAGAGCGGGTTAATCTTCCTGTTCCAGATGGTGAATATCAACATGGGGCTTGCGGCGTTCAACCTGATACCCATTCCGCCGCTTGACGGTTCGAAAGTTCTGGAGGCATTCCTGCCGTACAAGTATATGCGCTATTACTGGTGGCTTGAGCGTTACGGAATGATAATCCTGCTGGTGCTGTTATTGACGGGGATAATCAATGTATTCTTCGACCCGATAATACGGTTGTTGTGGAACTTCCTGCCTTATTAGGCGGTATAATTAAAGAAAATTTCATGAGGTGATGATATTTGTTCTGGTTTAACCGCCTGAAGGGTTATGTGATGAAGCTGGTAAAGCCCTCAATGTATATGAGCGGAATGGATTATGTGTTCAAGCTGTGGCAGGAGTCGGACGCTAAGGAGCGCGGAATACTTCTGCTGACATTTTCGCCAATGTTCTTGAGCATGGGGGGCTTCGTCTTCACGATAATATACTTTGTGCTGTTTGTGCTGCCGTCGTATTTGTTCAGCGTATTGGGCTGGGGAATATTGACCGCGCTTTTCGGTGCCGGAGGAAAATACTGCTACAAGTACTTTACCGGCAAGGAGATTAAGGCGAAGAATGATTCGAATGTGATTGACGTAGCCTTCACTGAGGAAGAAGCGGAAGAAGCGGAGGACGAAGCGAAGGCCGAAGAGCCCAAGAAAAAGGCGGCCAAGAAGAAAACTGAAGCATAAGTCCGCACAAAAAAGCTCCCTCTCCTGAAAATCGGGGAGGGAGTTTTTGTTATGTCAGCAGACTTAACGCATAGGGTTGAACTCTTTATCCAGAAGTTCCTTGAATGCCTCGAGGCTCATGCTCCCCAAGTCTCCCTTTGAGCGTTCACGTACACCGACAGTGCGCGACTCTTTCTCCTTGTCGCCTACCACCAGCATATACGGCACCTTCTGCACCTGTGCATCGCGAATCTTCCTGCCGAGCTTCTCGCCGCGTACATCAACCTCTGATCTGATGCCCCACTTCGTGAACGTCTCCTGAAGCTCCCGTGCATAGTCAGCGTGTCCTTCAGCGATGGTGATTATCTTGGCCTGAACTGGTGCCAGCCAATACGGGAATGCTCCGGCGTAATGCTCTATCAGTATTCCCATGAACCGCTCGACGCTCCCGAAAACTACCCTGTGAAGCATTACGGGTGTGTGTTCTGCTCCGTCCTCGCCGATGTACGTTACTCCGAATCTGCCTGGCATCTGGAAGTCCAGCTGAATCGTTCCGCACTGCCACGTCCTGCCTATGCAGTCCTCGAGGTGAAAATCTATCTTCGGCCCGTAGAATGCCCCGTCGCCCGGATTAATCGTGTAGGGAGTGTTAGTGCTCTCGAGGGCATCACGCAAAGCTGCTTCTGCTGTCTCCCACTGCTCATCAGTTCCCATTGAGTCATCGGGCCTGGTCGAAAGTTCTACGGTGTACTTGAACCCGAACACGTCATTGTACACATAGCGGTCAAGCTCCATAATCCTCATGACCTCGTCCTTGATCTGCGAGTGCTCGATGTATGTGTGAGCATCGTCCTGCGTGAAGCACCGTACCCTCATCAGGCCGTGAAGCACTCCGCTCCTCTCATGCCTGTGCACGCACCCAAGTTCCGCCAGCCTCATGGGAAGTTCCCTGTAGCTCCGTAACTGCGTCTTGAACACGAGAATACTTCCCGGACAATTCATCGGCTTGATTGCGTAGGGCTTCTCGTCAATTTCCGTGAAGTACATGTTCTCCCTGTAGTGGTCCCAGTGCCCCGACCGCATCCATAATTCCCTGTCGAGAATCTGCGGTGTCTTGATCTCAAGGTAGCCTCTCTTCGCGTGCTCACGTCTCCAAAAATCTATGAGCGTGTTCATTATGGCCATTCCCTTCGGGTGGAAGAACGGGAAGCCCGGGCCCTCCTCATGCAGGCTGAACAGGTCTAAATCCTTGCCGAGCTTTCTGTGATCCCTGAGCTTGGCCTCTTCCATTCTGCGCAGATACTCTTTCAGCTCGTCAGGAGTCGCAAACGTAGTCCCGTAAATTCGGGTGAGCATCTTGTTGTGTTCGTCGCCGCGCCAGTATGCTCCGGCTATGCTCATCAGCTTGAAGTTATGGAGCTTCGACGCGTCCTCAACGTGAGGGCCTCTGCACAGGTCCGCGTATTCTCCCTGCCTGTACACTGAAACTGAAGGAGCGTCAATCTCGGTGATAAGCTCCGTCTTGTAGGGATCCTCCGCAAAGAATTTCAGGGCTTCGTCCTTAGTCATGTCAGAACGGGTAACTTTCTCACCGGCACCTGCGATTTTACGCATTTCTGCTTCGATTTTGGGCAGGTCTTCTTCGGTGATTGTGCCCGCAACATCCACATCATAGTAGAACCCGTCCTTAATTGCCGGGCCTACTCCGAAGTGAGAGCCAGGATACAGCCTGAGGATTGCCTGTGCCATTAAGTGTGCTGTGCTGTGGCGGATAATCTCGAGCCCTTCGGGTGTGTCTGACGTTACCGGCTCAACCTCACCGCCGGAAGTTACTGCACGGGATAAGTCCATTAATTCGCCATTGAACTTTGCGGCAATAACTTTCTTGCTGTCGAGGCCAAGTGCCTTTACCGCGTCGTGCAGGGATATGCTTTCAGAGTCTATTTCGCTTGATTTTTCTCCATGCCTTAACTTTAACATGAGATACCTTCTTTAACTGTAATGTGAGATTTTGCGGGTAAGGATAACACCGAAAGTTTTTCACTGCAAGCACAGTGCTGTTACGAGTACAGCTCACTTACCCTCTCTATAATCTCAGCGTCAACAGACGGTTGAAATTTTCGGGCGAACATTGCTTGAGAGGCTTTTATCTGTTCGAGGTCGGACAGTCTGAAAGTGTAGGGACTTCCTCTGTTCCAGTCAATGAACCTCATGGATGAAGGAGCGCGCTTCTCGTAAAAATCCGAGTTCAGCAGGAGTGTGTGAAGGAATATCTCATCAGCGCAGACGGTATCGTGGAATACTTTGTGAATCCATTCACGTTTTGAGAGGACGTACCTCGCGAACTTGTCCGTTATGCTGAACCACTGGCTTCCTTTTTGGAAGTTTATACCCTTGTTGCGGTGAACATGAAGCATTTTCTGGAGCTTGAGGCTTATTCTGCTGAGTACACGCACGATTCTATTGCCCCTTCTGCCGTTGAGTTCCTGAAATGGATAGTAGTAGCGTATTCTGTCTTCGTAGCCGAAATTTCTGCTTTGGAAGCCAACGAACTCATTTTCGCTGTGCTCCTCGAAGAACTTGATGATGTCCTCGCTCTTCTTGATGGGCAGGTCTGCTCCGGATAACAGGTGATAGTGTCCGTAATGTCCCTGTGAAGCTGCGGCCTCAAGCAGTATCAGTTCGGCCTTAATCTGGCTGTAACCTCCCCAAGATACTTTTATGCGCGGGGTATGAAAAATCCTGCTGTACTTTGTGAGCTTCAAAGTCTCAGCAGGATCATATGATTTATTCTTTGCGTCAAAATGTATGAAGATGTCAATTTTTGGGTGATCTAGCATTTGAACCAGAGCCGTAAACGCAGAGTTTGCCTCATGTGCTATAATGAGAATGGCTTGCTTGCTTGCTTGCTTGCTGAAGAATGTACAGCCTCAGCCATAATTAAATCAAGTCCCTTTCTGCAAAATTATCATAATTACTTTCGAGATATTATACCAAATTTGTTGTGAGGCTAAGACGCTTTAGCCACTTCTACACCCAGTGCTTCCTCGATGGCTATTGCGAGCTGGTCTGCGCAGGATGTCCCTTTATTTCCGCACAGGTTGCCTCTGAGAATCTCAGCAGTCTTCAGTGCATCGGCACCCTCAAGCAGTCTCATTAATGCCGCCAGATTTCCGGGACATCCCCCGAAGAACTTTAAGTTGTAGATTTTTCCGTCCTCAATGTTAAACGTTATCTTCTTTGAGCATATCCCTGTCGGTATAAATTCTATTGTCATAATTCATCGCTCCTGTTCTGATTATTTCCCTCAACCTGTAAACACTATCGGCGGTCATTGCCTGTCTCCTTAACTCTGCCGAACCGCGCGAATACTTCAGCACACTTCCCGCAAACCTCTTCAACAACACCAACGCCTTATGTTCTCCTGACAGTTCCTCCGCCCTGTACGAGAACTTCAGAATTTCCGCAAGCCTACCTTCCTGCGTCCTGACATGTCCGCCAAATTCCTCGAACATGTACGGGTTGCATATTATACCCCGCGCTAACATTATTTCAACACATCCGAACGATAAGTACTCCCGAATATCCTCCGAAGTTTTTACGTCTCCGCTCGCCCCTATCAGTCCCGGAAACCTATCCGCCGCCTTGCGTACAATCTCTCTGTCAGCAACGCCTTCATACCTCTGTGCGCAGGTGCGTCCGTGAATACACACATTATCTGCCCCTGCCTCTGCAAGCACTTCTACAAACCTCAACGTATCATCGTCATTCTCGAACTTCCTTGTCTTCACCCACACAGGCAGACCTAAACCTTTAAGGCCCTTCACCATTTTTGCGGCAAGCTCCGGATTTTTCATCAACGCTGCTCCTGAACCGTTGCGCGTGATTTTCGGCATAGGACACGCCATGTTCACACCAAACCCTGAGAAACGCACGCCCATCTTCAGCACAACTTCGGCACCTTCCACAACAAGAGTATCGTCATTACCGAAAAGCTGAACGATTAGCGGCTTCTCGTGCTCCGATACCTTCAGCATGTCGAACGTCTTTGCGTTGTCGCGAATCAGTCCCGCACAGCTTATCATCTCCGTGTGAGTGAGGCTAGCTCCGTGCTGTGAGAAAAACTCCCTCACCGGAAGCGTAGTAACCCCGGCGAGGGGAGCCAGGCATAACGGAGTCTCTATCTCTATTCCGCCGGCTATCAATTCAGCCTCCCGTAAATCATCTTCAGGCCCTCGAGCGTCAGCCACTTATCCACAGCGTCGATGTTGCGCGAAACTTTCGCCATAAGCCCGGCGTGGCCTCCGGTTGCGACAACCTTTGCGTCCTTCATGCCGTCCTCCGCGCGGATCATCTCGATTATGCGGTCAGTGAGTCCGGCGTTCCCGAAGAGTATTCCTGCCTGAATCGCTTCCTCTGTGCTGCGGCCTATAACGCTTTCCGGAATATTCAACGCAACTTGCGGGAGCTTGGCCGCCTTCGAGAACAGAGCACTAATCCCCGAGTTCAGGCCCGGAGCGATCACTCCGCCTAAATATGCCCCTTCCGGCGACACCACATCAAACGTTATCGCTGTACCGTAGTCCGCAACGATGAGAGGAGCACCATATTTTTCGCGGCCTGCGTAGGCGTTGACGATTCGGTCTGCTCCGACTTCGCGGGGGTTCTTGGTGAGAACCTGCATCCCTGTATCCGTCAGGGCGTTCACCTGAAGAGGAGTGCACCCGAAATATTCCTTGATGGCCTCCCTCATCGAGAAGTCCAGCGAAGGCACAACCGACGCAAACGCCGCTCCGTGTATCTTCGAGGGGTCAATGTGCTTGGTGCTGAGGAGATTCAGCATGTATATTCCCAGTTCGTCCGAAGTGTGCAGAATTGACGACAGCCTCCAGTGTGCAATAAGCTCGTCGCCGTCGTAAATCCCCGCTACAGTTGTCGTGTTGCCAGTATCTACTACTAATAACATTAATCGTTCACGCTCCCTGCTATATATCCTGTGCTCCAACATACTTGAAGGTTGAAACCGCCGCTTGGCCCGTTGAGGTCAAGCACTTCACCGGCAAAGTACAGATTATCGCACAATTTTGACTTCATCGTTGCCGGGTCTATCTCTTTCAGGCTCACTCCGCCGCGCGTTACTACTGCGTTGTTGAAGCCCCACAGACCGTTGACCGTCATGCGAATATCTTTCATGAGGCTCACAAACTCCGCAATTTCCTCGTCCGAAATATATTCTACAGGTTTATCGTGCGGAATATCCCCAAGTTCGAGCATCAGCCTCACCATTTCCTTTGGGACAAGTGTACGCACAACCCTGAAGAACCTTCCCTGACCCTTCAGCTTCTCAATCTCGCGCTTCACCCTCTCAGTGAGTATCTCGTGAGTCAGCGACGGCTTCAGGTCCAGCGAAAATATCAGCTCCCCCTTCCAGTCAGGGACATGTGAGCTTAATTCCATAACTATCGGCCCGCTCACACCGAAATTCGTAAACTCCATCTCTCCGAATCGTTCAGCGACTTCCTTTCCGTCAAGAAAAACGTGAAGCCTGACGTTGCGGAGGTTGCACCCGCTGGCGAGTTTCGGCCAAGTTTCTGCGGTCCTTATCGGCACAAGCGCAGGATACAGCTCCGTGATTGTGTGTCCTGCCTGCTGTGCGAACCTGTAGCCGTCTCCGGTTGATCCGGTGCGAGGGTAGGACTTGCCGCCGGTAGCGATAATGTACTTGGCCGCAGTAACCTCGTCGTTCCCGGTGATGATGTAGTCTATGTGCCCGTTCTTCACCTTCAGGGATTTCACGGGAGTGCTGCGGAAAATCTTTACGCCGTTCTTCTTGCACTCGAGCAGAAGACGGTCAAGAACTTTCTGGCTTCCGCCCTCCTTCGGAAAAATTCGCCTGCCTCGTTCCTCGACCATAGCCACACCGATATTCGCAAAGAACACCATAGTCTCACGAGGCCCGAACTTGCTGAAGGCTGAGTACAGGAATTTTCCGTTCTCGCCGTAACGGGAGATGAAGGCGTTGATGTCGTCCTCTCCGTTTGTGAAGTTGCACCGGCCTTTTCCTGAGAGCAACAGCTTTTCGCCGAGCGATGCATTCTTCTCGAGAATCGCTGTGCTCTGGCCAAGTGATGAGGCACGAATTGCGGCAATGAGTCCTGCCGGGCCTCCTCCAATAATTAGTGTGTCAAATCTATCCATGTATAAAATTTTTCTCCTGCGTTTTAATTTAGGTACGGTAACCTATCATACACTAGCATCACAAACTTACATCATACAGACTAGATTTTTGTGTGTGTAGTACAATCATAAATACATTGCTCTTTACTATTACATTTTCAGGAGGTTTATTTATGGACATAACATATTTGCTGTGGCTTCAGGATTTCCGCAACAGCATTGAAGGTGTGCTCGATCCGTTCATGGATTGGGTGTCTATGTTCGGAGTGAGGACAGCATTGCTTCTGCCGGTATTCGTCTACTGGTGTCTGAACAAGAAGAAGGGACTGTTCATACTTTATGCGTGGAAGCTCAGCCAGACATTTAATGCTCTGGTGAAACTGACTGCATGTGTATATCGTCCGTGGGTCAGGGACGCAAGGATTATACCTGCTGGCGACGCGATCTATATGGCAACCGGCTATTCCTTCCCAAGCGGGCACACGATGATGGCGACTCCGATTTACGGCGGAATGGCAGTTTACACGAAGAACAAGCTCCTGCGTTGTTTCTTCATCGCCGCAATTCTACTCACTATGTTTTCGCGCAATTATCTGGGCGTTCACACTCCCCAAGACGTACTTGTTGGATTCCTGCTCGGCTTCGCAGCTATCTACATAGCGCAGAAGATATTCGACTACCTGGACAGGAATCCGGAGAAGGATGTTCTCGTCATGATTATTAGCGGCCTTGCAGGAATTTTGACGCTCGTCTACGTAACCTACAAGCCCTACCCGATGGATTACGTTGACGGAAAACTGCTTGTTGACCCGGTGAAGATGCAGGTAGACTCGTGGGGAGACGCGGGAGGATTTACGACGCTTGCAGTCTTGTGGTACATTGAGAGCCGCTTCATCAAGTTTGATCCTACTGGCTGGAATCTCAAGGGCGTAATTCTTTGCGTAATCGGAATGATCCCGTTATACTGGCTGATCTGGAATGTCAGGAGCATAATTCCTGCTTCTGTCAGTCCTCACATGAATAAATTCCTGAAGGAATCTATTCTGCTGTTCTACATTATAATAGTGTGGCCATTGGTAATTAAACTGTTCAATCGTAAATAGGAGGAATTATCATGAAGAAAGTATTGCTTGTTGTTTTGGTGCTGGGTGTGCTGTCATGCTCGGCGTTCGCGGAGGAGTCCGGCGACTCTTCGGACTTTGTCCTGCTGTCAGAGGCTGTCCCCGACGCGATTCTGGAGATACGTTACTACTCGACGTACAACTTTGTTGGCGACAGAATAGACGGCTACGAGGCTCCTGTTGCGTACCTCACCAAGAAGGCCGCAAAAGCGTTAAGAGCTGTCAGCGACGAACTCATCACGAAGGGTTACCGCCTGAAAATCTACGATGCATATCGTCCGCAGAAAGCCGTCAATCATTTTGAGAAGTGGGCAAAAGACCTCGACGATACCCGCATGAAGAAATACTTTTACCCTGAGCTGAACAAGGACGTACTGTTCGATCAGGGATATATCGCTCACAGGTCAGGCCACACACGCGGAAGCACGTTAGACCTGACGCTGTTTGACATGAACACCGAGAAAGAGGTAGACATGGGCGGGACGTTCGACTATTTTGGCGAGAAATCGCACCCTGACTACATGGGAGTAACGCCAGCTCAGTACGAAAACAGAATGATTCTCCGTGAGGTAATGACCAAGCACGGATTCAAGCCGCTCGCCGAAGAATGGTGGCACTTCACCCTGAAGGATGAGCCGTACCCGGATACGTACTTTACTTTCCCTGTGAAGTAGCACGACAAGGCAAAGAAAATCCCCCTGCCTCTTGGTGAGACGGGGGATTTTTTGTTCGCTAGTGTTTCCTGAAGAGGAGGACAGTGAATGCGAGGACTGCGAGACCTCCTGCGAAGATGCCGGAGTTACAGCCTCCGCTTTCATGATTTCCGGCAGTCGGACTTGGCGAGGGAGTTGGGTCATCAGGTGCGGGGGTGTCCGGCGTTGGAACATCAGGTGTCGGAGTGTCTGGCGTTGGAGCATCGGGTGTCGGAGTGGCTGGCACTTGTCCGGCTGAAAGTGTGAAAGCCTTGACACAGGCGTTGCAGGGTCTGCCCGTTCCGTTATCGATAATGGTAACGCCATCAATCCAGTCTGCCGCCGATGGATCGGAAGAGGTTCTGGCGAAATAGCTTTCCCCGACGTTGACGCTGGCAGTTCTGACCGTCTCTGTGTCTTCTACTGCGCTGGAATACCTGTATGTTGAGCTTGGGTCAGTCTTCAGGATGACCGCGAAATATTCACCGTCCGCGACATCTACAGGATTTGCCAGAGCAATCGTGTGATACCCTGCGTATGGCATTGTCCCGGATACTGCTTTTGTGCCGGGAACGCCGGGATTCACCGGGACAGATTTTCCGAGCTTGTTGATGTATATCTCGTAGGGAACATTATTATCTGCTGTTGTGAAGGCTACTTCTCTGATGCTCTCGCTGCCGTCGGCCCTGAAGACGTTAGCGGACCAGCGGAAATCGTTGCGTCCTGCCTGAGTGAGGACATCATAGCCTCTATGTTTTAGGCCGGAGTCTTTAGCGGCAATGTACACTGCGCAGTCTCCTATGGCCTGTTCGTAGGACATCCAGAAATATCCGCCGTCTGCCCAGTTTGTACCCCAAGAGTTGCGGATAAGCCAGGCTCCATTTTCTGAAGGCTTGTTCTTGAAGTTCTCTTTTGGGTAGTTGTCGTCCCACCCCATAGCGTCAACCATGTGGCCGTGTTCTTTGCTAGTCCTATAGTAGTAGGAGCTACCGGAAAGTTCAGCATATTTATGTTCATAACTGATAGTAACTGCGCCGTGCCTGTAAATCAGATTCTTGATCTCGTTCCTGTTTAAAGCTGTCAGCGGACCAAGCCGGCAGGCTTCTTTGAGCCTTATGGGATTCGAGTAATCTTCGGGGTATCTTCCAGAAGTAAGACTTTCGGCTATATCTGCGCTGGTGTAGGGGAGCTCGTATTCAGCAGCAGTTCCGGCGCGGGAGAGGAACGCTATAGATTTTGAGCTGTTGCCTCCCTGATCTAGCGGGGCTTCCTGTGGACGGTTAAATGGGTACGAATAGCCCGGTCTGGGGTCTTTGTAGACGAACCAAGCCTGATGAAGCTCCGAAGTTTCAGATTCCGTGCCGTATTGTTTGCTGTAACTTGTCTCGAGAGCACCGAGAGAAGCGAACGACCAGCATGTACCGTAGGGGTTCTGATTTCTCACATCAGGGAGAACGCCTGAGCCTCTGGGGTCATGCTTGGACGCGGCTCTGACCATTGAGCTTGCGGCTGTTGTGTTTCTTGGCGGATTGTCCGCGAGGTGGGAGAGGTCGAGAGGGTCGGGGATGTCGCCGTAGAAGTCGGGGTCTTGCAGGTATGCTTCTGGGTTCTCGAGGAAACGCAGGTATGCCGGGTTCATTGGTGCGAAGTCGGCCTTGACTGGCTCCCACTCGCAGATGAACGACCATTCAGAAGGATCGATGCCTGCGTGGCTGTTTGTTGCATCGTTCCAGCCCCAAACATCATTGTAGTAGTTTGTGAGTATCAGGTAATTTTCACTGTTTCCGCCATTGGGTTCTCCTGCGAGCCATTTTGTGAATGAAAAATCTTCACCGGTTATCCATTGCCACGAGCCTTCATTGTCGGCATCAGAAGCTCCGAGCCAGTATAAGCGTTTCTCGTCTTGCGGAAGAATGTTGAGGATAGCGTCGTATTCTTCCTGGCTGGTGATGGTGGCGAGGTGTCCGCCGAGAGATTCGCAGTAGGATTTGGCTTCGGTCCAGGTCATGGGGGAGTTGAAGACGGTGTATTTATGGCTGTTCCATGCGGTGCTGAGGTCTGAGCTTGTGGCGGGAGTGCTTGGGGTGTCGGGAGTGTCGGGTGCCTCGCCGGATATGGTTACGTCCATTGTGCCGCCGGAATCTGTGTAGCCCGTGTTGTAGGAGTACGTAACAGAAGCAGGGGACGAGGCGAAGCGCGCGATGCCGTTTGCGTATGTTGTTACGATGTTCAAACCGCTGCTGTTCCTTCCTCGAACCTCTGATACATTCAAAAACTGGCCGCTGTTCATGTAGTTACTGAAGTCGAGCTGATAAGGATATGATGTGTCGCTAGTGTTGGAGATGATGAGTCCATTCCTGTGCTGTTGATAACACCCCAGCGTTGTTAAAGCAGTGTTATGGCTCACGTCCAACATCGTCAGTTGGTTGCCGGGGCACCAAAGCCACGTCAAAGCAGTATTGTGGCTCACGTCCAGCGTCGTCAAATTATTGTCGGCGCAGTACAGCGTCGTTAAAGAGGTGTTGCGGCTCACGTCAAGCGTCGTCAACTGGTTGGAGAAGCAGTCCAGCTCCGTCAAAGCAGTGAAGTACTCTATACCCTGCAACGATGTAATTCTTTGACCATATACAGTAATTTGCGTAATATTCGCTATCTCGGTATCGCTCAAAGTACCATCGAGATCCGCATCAAATCCATGACTGTTGATATATTCCCTGAATACGTCATCAGGAAAATTCGTAACATTTATCGCCACGTCTCCCCAAGCACACGAACTCATCACCGCGAGCATCACCCCGCACAACATCACCGCAAAAACTTTCCGCATAACTATTACCTCCTCGTGAAAAGACAATAAATGCACCAAGCCTCCCGCATTCTTAGCAAAAAACTTAGCGCAAATCCTGAATTAATGCACACAACCAACAATTGCCTCACCCCTCACTGTGTTATAATAACTACAGGACAAGGTAAGACTAGTGGCACATCACCACAAGAGTCATGTGCAGAATAGTATTTTTTGATAACAATAATTATGGCACACAAAAACACTTGTCCAGTTTTTTTGTGCCCGCAAATATCTCTACTCTCCTACCCAATCACTGAACGTATCCCCTTCCGTTGCCATCCTCCCGGTTAGTCGGCTAACTGTCTTCCTGCCTTGCATACCTCTGACGTAGCACCCCGAACGCAGACATTCCCCTGTCGAGAAAGGCAGGGGGATTTGCTATAATTACTGCCATCCATATATATTAAGGAGAAGTTATTTTCATGGCGAACATAGTATCTATTGAGATGGAGTCCCGTGAGAAGACGGGCAAAGGAGAAAACGGACGCATTCGCCGTTCAGGGTTCACCCCCTGCGTAATCTACGGACCGGAAATTTCACCGAACATTCTCGGCAAGGTCAACACCCGCGAGATTGAGCGCATTCTTGCCGGACGCTGGGAGTCCACCCGTCTCAACGTAAAGCTCCCTGACGGGCGCGAGGAACTGTGCATTATCCGTGAAGCACAGCGTCATCCTCTGACGGATCTTCCGCTTCACATAGACTTCCTGCACCTCGTGAGAGGCCGCAAGATTACGGTGAACATTCCTGTTGAAGTTGTCGGAAGAGACGACTCACAGGGCATCAAGGACGGCGGAGTTCTTGAGGCAGTCCACGAGCTTGAAGTCGAGACACTGCCGATGAGCATACCTGACGTAATCACTGTTGATGTATCCGGCCTGAACGTCGGCGACGCAATCCACGTGAAGGACCTTGTGCTCGGCGAGAACGTTACGGCACTTGCTGATCCTGACGAGGTAGTTGCGATAATCGTAACCTCGCGCGGAGTTGAGGACGCTGAACCCGAGACTGAGGAGACCGCCGCCGCAGATGTTGAGGTTGTCGCTAAGGGCAAGGCCGCCAAAGAGGGCGAAGAAGAGGAGAAGAAGTAGAACATCATGCGTATCGTGGCCGGCCTGGGAAATCCGGGAGAACAATATGCTTTTACCCGTCATAATATGGGCTGGCTTTGCGCTGACTTTATCGCAGTCAACAACGATCTTGGTAGTCCGCAGGAAAAATTTCACGCCGAGTTCTGGAAGATGGGCGATGTAATCCTCATAAAACCCTTGACGTTCATGAACTCAAGCGGCCTAGCTGTAGCAGAGGCTGTGAATTTCTACAAGACAGAACTTGAAGACGTGCTGATAGTCTATGACGATATGGCTCTGCCTTTCGGAAAGTTGCGGCTTCGTGCTCAAGGCTCGGCTGGCGGACACAACGGCCTAACGTCAATTCTGGGAGCACTCGGAGATTTGCACGTGCCACGCCTCAGAATTGGAATAGGGAAACCTCCGGGCAGCATGATAAATTACGTGCTCGGACACTTTCCGCCAGAAGAACAGGAACAGCTGCCGAACGTGATAAAACGAGCGGCTGAAGCTGTGGAAGTGTGGCTGAAGAATGACATTCAGCGCGCGATGACGATTGTGAATCAAAACCCTTCCGTGTGAAAGCGGGAGGGTTTAATTTTTCTGGAGGTGTATTAATGATGCAGAAACGGCGCAAGTCTTCAAATGTATTGCTTGATACGGCACTTCAGGAGTTTTACGGTGCGGCTGACGAAATGGGATTGAGCGA
>JAFSSM010000047.1 GCA_017451025.1 Synergistaceae bacterium
ACTCACGAAAAATACGGCTTTGAGGAATTCAAACTCAAGGGAGGAGTCCTGAAACCGCGCGAAGAGCTTAAAGCTGTTCAGGCCATCAAGAAAGCATTCCCCAATGCCCGCGTTGATTTAGACCCCAACGGCTGCTGGAGCCTCAAGGAAGCACTGGAGATTGCTCCCGAACTCAAAGAGTGCCTTGCGTACTGCGAAGACCCCTGCGGAGCTGAAGGCGGATTCAGTGGCCGCGAAGTCATGTCCGAGTTCAGGAAGGCCGCAATGATGCCCACAGCTACGAACATGATCAATACTGACTGGCGGCAGATGTGCCACGCGTTGACACTTCAGGCGGTGGATATTCCGTTAGCGGATCCGCATTTCTGGACGATGAACGGCAGCGTCAGAGTCGGACAGCTCTGTGCGGACTTCGGACTGATGTGGGGATGCCACAGCAACAATCACTTTGACATTTCGCTTGCTATGGTGGTGCAGTGTGCAGCAGCTATTCCGGGCAGGATGAACGGTATCGATACCCACTGGATCTGGCAGGAAGGCAGAGAGAGACTCACTGTTGAGCCTCAGCAGATAGTCGGCGGATGCATTGACCTTCCCAAGAAACCGGGACTCGGTGTTGAGGTCGATATGGAGCAGATCAAGAAGGCTAATGCTCTGTACTTTGAGCACGGACTCGGTGCACGTGATGACGCAATCGGAATGCAGTACTTGATTCCGGGCTGGAAGTTCGACAACAAGAAACCCTGTTTAGTCAGGTAGTACACACAGATTTACGCGTGTCCCTCTGTTCGAGAAAGAGCAGGGGGATTTTTCGTAATCGGGGGTATAATGTTCCGCGAAAGTCTTCACAATTTTTCCGCAGGCCATAGAGATTTTACAACTACAATTACAACTACAAAAGGTACACGTAAACTTTGATAGCATCACACGTTATGACGAGTCTCATTACGAATAGAATCACAAATTTTTTCACGCAAAGGCAGGTAAATTTTTTCACGCCAGAATAATCACACACAAAATATTCACGCAGGACTTCACAAATTATGAATGCTTGATAGATTCTAGGTTTAGGCTTATCATTTACCAGTTATCCCAATTACAACGAACAAACTTTTACACTAACGAGGGGGAATCTTTTTTGCATAAGATACTCGAAAAACGTCAGCTCTCTTACGACAAGGAAAGAGACCAGAGCGTTTTCTACTACAAGGTCGAAGCCCCAGAAATCGCCCGCAACCGTAAGGCCGGACAGTTCATCATCTTCCAGCTTGATGAAGACTACGGCGAGCGCATTCCTCTCACCATCGCGGACGCTAATCCCGAAGAAGGCTGGATCGCTATCGTGTTCCAGACCGTCGGCGCAACTACCCGCAGATTCTCGGCAACCTTCAACGTCGGCGACAACATCCCCGTACTTGTCGGGCCTTTGGGCAAACCCACACACATCCAGAAACAGGACGGCGCAATTCTCTGCGTAGGCGGAGGAATCGGAATCGCTCCTCTTCATCCTATCGTTGAGGCAAACCACAAAATCGGCAACAAAGTTATCACCATCATCGGCGCAAGAACTAAGGATCTATTATTCTTTGAGGACGAAATGAAGGCTGCAAGTGATGAGCTTATCGTCGTAACTGATGACGGATCATATGGCCGCAAAGCTGTAGTTACC
>JAFSSM010000048.1 GCA_017451025.1 Synergistaceae bacterium
AACAACCCGCCCGCCCACCCACCAAAACATGAGCGGCCATGAACTTAATCACAGCCGCCCCCAAAATTCTTGATGCTTGTCTGCCAGAAAATTCTAGTCGCCTACGATTTTTCCGGCTACCTTCATTCCCTTTTCTCCGTAATACTTCACAGCACCAGGATGATAGGGAACTGCTGTGTAACTTGCCGCAAAGTCCAGCTTAAGATCTGCACCCTTTGCGTGGGCCGCCGTTATCTCGTCCTTGTTCTCGAACACTCCGTACAGGAAATTGTACACGTCGGCTACACTAACATCATCACGCGCAATAACTACTGCACCAACAGCTACGGTTACTGCGTCCTCGTCGGTACCGTAGGTGTTCTTCGAGATTATGTTCTTGCTGTAGTAAGGAGACCCGGCAATCAGGTTCATGATGTGCTCGTCGTCAAGGCTGACAAGGTAAACTTTCTTGGTAGCCGCAAGTGAAGTTACAGCAGTTGTCGGAGCACCAGCAACTATGAATGCCGCATCGATTTTTCCGTCCTGCAGTGCCTCGACGCTGTCGCCGAATGACTGGTACGTCGGCTTAATGTCCTTCTCAACGTCCAGGCCGTAAGCGTCAAGAACATCGACTGCATTGAAGTACACTCCGCTTCCTGCTGCACCGATTGAGACGTTCTTTCCCTTGAGGTCGGCTACCGTCTTGATTGAGGGGTCAAGCGTAACTATCTGCACCTGCTCCATGTAGAGGTTCGCTACGGTTGAGAAGTCAGAGATCTTCTCGTTCTCGAACAGCCTCGTTCCCTTGAAGGCATATGCTCCTACGTCAGACTGGGTGAACCCAAGCTGAGCATCTCCGTCCGCCATTGCCTCAATGTTGGCTTTTGAACCGCCGGACGCAATGACCGTTACTTTTGTGGATGTCTTCTCGCTGACTTTTCCGGCCAGAACTCCGCCGAAACCGTAATACGTTCCCTGTGCTCCGCCTGTCGTGAAGACTAGCCTTGTTCCGCCGGGCATAGGCTCCGCAAACGCACAGCACCCAAACGCCAGCGCAAGAACTACCGCCAGAAAAATTGTCTTCTTCATATTTACGCCTCCTGTAATTTTTAATGGATTGCGATATTTTATCATGCAGACTCATTCTCTGAGTCCTCTTTGTGTTCCGGAATTATGTGTATATCCCTCTGCGGGTATGGTATTCCTATTCCTTCACGCTTGAACACCGCCGCAATGTGGTGGCGCATATCGCTTGATACCTTTGCACCTGAAGCCTTCCTAAGCTCAATCCAGTAATATATCTCGAACTCCAGAGCATCATCACCAAAATTCTTGAATATCACGAACGGTGCAGGGTTCTTCAGGACGCTTGAGTGTCCATTCGCCACATCAAGAAGCAATTTCTCGACCTCTCTGCTGTCCGAGTCGTAGGAGACCCCCACTTTCAGGATTTCGCGTTTCTTGAGGTCTGAGCCTGTCCAGTTAGTTACGGAATTTTCGAGGAAGTAGCGGTTAGGCAAAACTACATCTAACCCGTCCCAAGTCTTGATTGTTGTTGAACGTGAGCCTATATCCTCAACGACTCCCTGAGTTCCCGCAACGTCAACGATGTCGTTTACCTTGAAGGGCCTGCTGAAAATCACGATGAAGCCGCTAATCAGGTTGTTGAAGATGTTCTGCATTCCGAAACCTATACCGACCGCCATAGCACCGCCCATGAACGCAAAGGCCGTTAGCGGAATTTGTACTATGTTCAACGCAATTAACGCGAAGGCTATCCATAATATATAGAAGCTGATTCTCTGGACTGCATTAGCGGCGGTAACGCTGGCCTTGAAACGTGAGAGCATTCTTCGCTTGATCCACTTGCTGCCCCACGACGAGAGGAAGAAGCTCGACAGGAAAACCAGCGTAGCGATCACCAATTTGCTGACCGTTACGGAATATCCTTCGCCCTGCCAAAGCTCAGTGTTGAGGAATCCTAATACCGTTTCCTTGCTGAAGGAGCTTACTTTTTCGGCGAGCCTTAACGCGCTTAAGTTGTCGTTAGCTTCAGAGTTGAGTCTCTGCTGAAGGAAAACTGCCTGCGGGATAAGGGATTCATACCTGTTGAAGATGTCGGAAATGGTCTTGCGCTGGTTATCGGTGGCCTGAATGAGATTCTGCTGGACAGTTCCCGTGACTCCTTCTGCCGTTGCCTGAGCCTGCGTTGCCTCTATCTGGCGGAGTATTACGCCCTCCATTGTACGGACTCCCTCAAGCTGCCTCTGCAGCTCTGCGATTCTGGTCTGTGAGTCGTCCCTGAGCTTCCAGATTTCTTCGCCCGATGCCTGGTCATGGAATAGCTTGTACCTGTCCCGCCACACCTGCTGTTCCTCGCGCACTAACGTAATCTCGTCGTCAATCAGCGAGACCATGTGCTCCCAGTAATTTACTCTGGCACTTCTTGCCGTATACGTGGCTGAAGCATTCGTGAGGATGTTCACATCACCTGAACCTAACAATGCCCTTGCACGAATCAGTGAGGAATTTGCGGAGTCGAGGGCTTTTCGTGCGGAGGTCATCTCTTCGGTGAGGGCGGTTAGTCTTTCTTGCAGTGCCTCAAGATTTGCGTCGAGGACTTTTTGCGGGAACGTAATAACCTCCTGCATATCCGCGAGCCTGCGCCTTAACCGCTGTATCGACGAAACATTTGCGTCAAAGGCTCTTTTCTGTGCACGAACCTGAAGCCTGGATAATGCGACGTTCACTCTTGCGCACTCCAGGTCCAGCACATGAGTTCTCGGAAGTTCCAGTGCCTGGCCGCCTTCTTCAGCTTCCTTGAGCTGTTTTTGCAGGGCCGCAGCTTCGGCCAAGTCCAAACGTAACTTGCTGAGTCTGGACTGAAGGTAGAACACCTGAACGTCAAGCCCGCGTGATACTTTCGTAATTTCCTGCCTGAGCGCGTCGCTTGTGTTGATGTCTGGCGAGGCAATATTGCCCAGACTGCTAACGTCCACGGAAACAGAAGCCTCACTAATTGCGGCGGGGCTGGACATCAATGCGCTGTATGCGGCGTAAGCTACGGAAAGTTCCGAGAGTATCCGTGTGTGAGTCTCTCTCTGTTCCGGAGTGTAACCCCACGCGGCCATATCGTCAGATGCTTTTTCCGTGAGTGCCGAAAGTTCCGAGAGCCTTTTCGACACGTCAGAACTTGTTAGGCTTATTCCTGCAAGTTCAGTCTCAATTGAGGTTCTGAGTTTGCCGATGTCCGAGCTAATTTCGTTTTGGATTCTGGTAACGTAATCGGTCGTAAGGTCTTGCGTCTCCGCCCCAAATGACGGCAGGGTCAGCACTGCAATCAATAAGGCTGAGAGCAATAATTTTCTGTTCATGCGTAAAAATTCCTCCTGTGTGAGACAAAATTTCTGTCATAATATACGCATTCCATAAAATATTTCAAGGAGGCACTATCAACATGAAGAAGCGTGTATTTGCGCTAGTGTCTGCAATAGTGATTATTGCCATTATGGTAATAACCCAGCAGAACGCAAAAGCTGCCCTTGTGGGCACAGGTACGGGCGACGGCTTCGGCGGCAAGGACGCAGTAAGCGTAACCGTAACCGTGAAGGACGGAAAGATAGCCGCAGTAACCGCGCAAGGCCCGAAAGAGACTGACGGTATCGGCTCGAAGGCTATCGAGGCTATGCCCGGTGCGATGGTGGCCAAGAACAGCATCAACGTTGACGGCGTAACCGGAGCTACGATGACCTCAACCGGAATCCTTCAGGCCGCAGAGAAGGCATTAGCCGCCGCAGGACTTGACCCGAAAGATTTCGGAGCAGTCGCTAAGGCTTCGGCACAGCCCGCCCCAGAACCTAAAGCTGAGAAGGCCGCAGACGGAAGCGTAACCGGAACAGCGGCAGCAGACGGATTCGGCGGACCTGGAGCACTCACCGTCAGCATCACCCTAAAGGACGGGAAGATAGTTGACGCAAAGGCAGAAGGCCCGAAGGAAACTGACGGTATCGGTTCAGTGGCAGTTGCAAGAATGCCGGGCGATATGGTGGCCGGAAATACGATTAACGTTGACGGCGTGAGCGGAGCAACTGTAACTTCAACGGGATTGTTGAAGGCCGCAGAGGAAGCACTCAAGGCCGCCGGAGTTAATCCAGATGATTACAAGAAGAAGGCCGAAATTGTAGCAGAGGACAAGGAATACACTGCTGATGTTGCGGTGATCGGTGCAGGCGGAGCAGGAATGATTGCGGCAATAGTTGCGGCGGACGCTGGCAAGAAGGTTGTGCTCATCGAGAAGCAGGCAATGGTTGGCGGAAACTCGGTGCGTGCTTCCGGCGGAATGAATGCTGCGGATACTCCGGAGCAGGACAACAACAAGTTCAACGAGGCAGCCGGAGTCGAAAAGACCCTCAAAACAGTTGCGGAGAAGTGGGCAAATAATCCTGTAGTTACTGCGCTTGCTGAGGCGGTCAAAGCAAAATGGGAAGCCTACAAGGCTAAGCCGGAAGGATATTTTGACTGCGTGGAGCTTATGCAGTTAGATACGATTATAGGCGGACACGGCATAAATAATCCTGAGCTTGTCGAGACTCTCGTCAAGGGAACTGCACCTGCGATTGCGTGGCTGAAGACGATTGATATTGACCTTATCTCTGTAGGAGCTGCGGGCGGAGCGTCGGTCAAACGTATTCACAGGCCGCTCAACGAACAGAAGAAGGTTGTTTCTGTAGGCGGGTACATGATCCCCAGGCTGGAGAAGGCAGTTAAAGCCAGGAGCAACATCACCCTTCTGATGGAGACTACGGCAGAATCTCTCCTCACCAACAAGGACGGAGCGGTATCCGGTGTTGTGGCCAAGAACAGGGGCGCAAAAGTAACGGTGAATGCTAAGGCAGTAGTGCTTGCGACCGGCGGATTTGGTGCGAACCTGAAGATGGTTGCTCGTCTGAAACCTGCGCTTGAGGGGTTCATGACGACCAACGCACCCGGCATCAACGGCGACGGTATAACGATGGCGCAGGAACTTGGTGCGGCAACAGTGGACATGAAGCAGATTCAGATTCACCCGACGGTTCAGTACGATTCATCGAACCTGATCACTGAGGGACTGCGCGGCGACGGAGCAATCCTAGTGAACACGAACGGCAAGAGATTTATTGACGAGGTGCTTACGCGCGATGTAGTGAGTGCGGCGGAAATCGAACAGCCTAATTCGTTTGCGTGGCTGGTAATTGACCAGAAGATGGTTGATGACTCGCTGCTCATTCAGGGGTATATCTCGAAGGGCTACACGTTCAAGGGAGACACCTACGAGGACTTGGCCAAGACGCTTGGGATTCCTGCGGACGCGTTTGCCAAGACGATGAACGACTGGAACGGCTACGTGAAGGCACGCAAAGACCCTGACTTTGGGCGCACTAGCTTCATTGAGCCGCTGGACAAAGCACCGTTCTACGCAATCAAGGTTACGCCCGGCATTCACCACACGATGGGCGGCCTGAAGATTGACGGCAGGACGAGAGTCTTGAAGGCAGACGGGACAGTAATTCCTGGACTGTTTGCGGCAGGCGAAGTTACCGGAGGAGTTCACGGCGGTAACAGGCTGGGCGGAACTGCGGTATCTGACTTCGTAGTGTACGGAAGGATTGCGGGACAAGAAGCCGCGAATTTCTAGAGAGAAGTGAAATTGCCGGGCTTTCTCTGATTTGGGGGAGTCCGGCAATATTTGAGCAGGGGGATAGTTGACAGCATGAGACTAAAGGGCCGTACACTGGCTTGGCTAAAGGAGAAAAAAATGAAGAAATTTTTTGTGATGATATTTTTTTGTGGCGGTTATTTGTGGCGGAGTATAGGCAGATGTAGCAATTGACGCATTGCACTTTTTTGACAACACCGAATTGTGATACTAACTAATTAATAGTGCTATAACGACCTTAAATGTCAGCAATAACACAGCTCTGCGGTTCATTTAGGGAAGATCGAGAAGTCCAACGCTGCAACACTTTTTACGTCGCATAGTGTCTTCGCAAGCGTAATCATTGTTGTATTGGTATGCACGTCGAGATAAGGGTCTGTTACGGCGACTCTTCCGATGTTTGCCCTTGCTCCGATGTACCACGGGCGTGATGAATGGACGAAACCGTCTCCTGTGGTTAAAACCAGTTCTATCACGAATCATGTCGTCAAGCGTATGCGAGGCCAGCGTTAAGATGTCTGTTCCTGTAGAAAGGTATTTGTTGATCTGTTCTGCTGATTTAGCCGCCGTTAGTTCTATGTTCATCTGCTTCATCTCGTGCTGGAACATTGCGTAGTAGGTTATGACTACACTTAGTAAGAACAGAATGATTATGACGATAGGCACTTAAACAAGGAAGCCCGGCTTGCTCAGGAGTTCACGAAAGAGCAGAACGAGCAGCCGTATCAAATGAAGCAAAGTCCTACTTAAACATCAGGACAGCCGTAGCAACTCTCCTCAGTATCATAAATGACATTTTCGACTTCTCAAATATTGAGGCCGACAAAATGGACATTATCCCCGTCGATTACGACCTGTCCTCCATAATTAATGACCCTGTTACGATGATACAGACAAGAGCAAACAAGAAGGGCGGCGTAACATTACGCTTGCTTGAGATGATGGGGACATCGCTAAAAGTTGAGAGTGTATACGGCGAAGGTTCAACATTCTCATTCCGGCTTCAGCCAAGAGTCATAAAGTGGGAACCGCTAGACGGTTACGAGGCAGTGCACAGAACATCGCTGTTGTCGATGAAGAAGTACAAGGAGAGATTCATTGCCCTGATGCCAGCTTCCTTTGTTGCGTATGATACACAGATGAATCTGACGGTGTTCAAGGACTTGCTCAAGAGGACGCTCGTAAAGATTGATACAGCTGACAGCGGGAGTGAAGTTCTCAAACTTGCATAGGCCAAGAAATACGATGTTATTTTCCTAGACCACATGATGCCCAATATGAACAGAAATAGTGACTCTTCAATGCTTGCATGCCGAAACGGAAAGGCCGAACCTCAAGACACAAGCGATATACCTGACGGCGAACGCAATATCCGTGACATTGCGAACACAACGGTAAAGGTTCAGGACGAGAAAGAACTTCCGCTCATTTCAGGAGGTATTTATCATGGCAAAAAGAATCTTGCTGATCAGCCGCAACGCCGTACTTATAACCTGCCGGCTTACTCCGCTCTTGAAAGGTTCGGCTGTCTAAGCAAGCCGAAAACAGCAAATATCCCCGTGATATTCCTGACAGGCAATAGCGACATGGATAGGAGGCGATACTGCAATCTCTGGATAGTTTCTTCATCAATCACTAAGGATTTATCGGGGCAATTGGCCGGAAGCAATGATAGTTGAATTTTGCGTAAACGTTGCTTTTTCTGCGCGAAAGTGGACTTGACTATCTTCAAAAATTTTTCTTACCTGACATAATTAAAGAATATTCCATTTAAGGATAAGGCTGATCAACAATGAAGAAAGTTTTATGCGCGTTAATCGTTATGTTGGTTTTCAGCGGTGCGGCGTTCGGTGCGTCATCATCGGAGCTGAAGAGAATGAGTACGTTCGTGAGCAATTTCACCGAGTTGTGGATGAAAAATTTCCATGCCGATGAGCTATCCGACAGCGAGCTTGCGGATTTCGGGATATGGCACAATTACCACAACAATTACAGGTCGCGTATTCAGTACTGCCCGAAGAAAAACTGCCCTTACGGCTCGTTAGTCATCGACAAAAGTTATGTTGCCGAGTCGGTGAAGAAATATTTTGACCGCGAAATCCATCATCAGAGGCCGTCAAATAGTTACGAAGGTAGTTACGGTCATTATGACGGCAAATTCTACCACTTCGAGGGCGCGGACGGCGAGTCTGCATTTTACGCGAGGGTCTATGAGGCTGAAAAGCGGGGCAGCGTCATCATCATGCGCGGGGGAACATATGAGCCAGAACATGGCAGTGAGGGCTGGTCGTTCATAGCCAGAGCCAAGCCCTACAAGTACAACGGCAAAAATACATGGGCGATTATATCGCTTGAAGTTGATGATTAAGGAGGAGAAAGTTTCATGAAACGTTTAATCTCAATCATTGCGGTGGTGTTAGTGTTCGCAGTTCCTGCGTTAGCCCTGAGCGATGCGGAATACCTGAGAATGAAAAAATCCAGTGCCGATTTCGCAGAAGCAGACGAATTTCTGTCGGACGCTTACAACAACGTAAAGAGTGTCATGCCCCGTTCTGAATTTGCGAGTGTCAAAGAAGAACAGCGCTAGTGGATTAAGAGCGGACGTGATGAGGCAGCTCGTGCATTCATGAGAGAGGGCTATTCAAAGGTGGAGGCTTATACGAAAGCGACCGAAGAGCGGGCAGAGGAACTCTATCATATATTCCAAATGTATATGAAGGGGAACTGAAGACTAGTGTATCGGGGGAGTTACGGCATTGGATTTGAACATTGCGATAGTCGATGACACGTTATCGGACATTCTTAGGCTTGAAAACTTTGTGAGAAACTGGTTTTATGGAAGCGAACATAAACTAGCCGGAATATCCTCATACGCGAACGGTGAGGAAATACTGAAAGATTTTGAGCCTAAGATGTTTCATATCGTGTTCATGGACATAATAATGGGAGACATTAATGGAGTTGAGACCGCCAAGCAATTAAGACTTGAGGACACAGAGCTTTTGATAGTGTTCATGACAACCTCAAAGGAATATATGTTCAAGACTTTCCCTACTCATCCGTTCGATTATGTCATGAAGCCATACGGCAAAAAAGAGGTCGAGAAAGTTCTCAATGAGGCAGTCCGCGTTCTGACTGCAGACGATCCGACGGTAACGATAAGAGTCCCGCACTCAGAATGCACAATTCCGATGCGTTTAATCAGTTCGGTAGTCTCAAACCGTAATCATACAGTTGAGATAACTTTAACCGACGGTGAATGTGTACTAAGCATAATGACATTCAAGGAAGTCGAAAAACTCTTTGCTGAAGATGCGCGCTTCCTGTTATGTAATCGGGGAGTAATACTGAATATGTCCCAAATATCAGCGCAGGAGAAGGGAGTATTTGTGATGAAGGACGGTACACGTTATCCGATCCGGGTAAATGGACAGTCAAAGATAGCAGAAGCATTTTCCCAATATCTCATAAATAGCATGAGAGCAGGAAAATTGCGGGGGGGGGGGGGGGGCATTAATAATGAAATCATTTATGCGTTACGTGCTCGAATTAGCAATAATAATTCCCGACGCAGTATTCATATATTTGCCGCTCATTGAGGATTTACGCTGGAGAAACTGGATAACCTACAGCATTTCAGGAGTGCTGCTTTCTGTCTTTGTTATTTTGGCAGCGTGGGTGAGTACAGTTAATGTGCTGCCAGTGATTCCTGTCCTTGTTGCGAGCGTGATATTCCTGTTTCTGGTCTTCTTCTTCTCGGTCAATATAACTTTGGGGCGAAAACTATTCTGCTTTTTCACCTCTATAATGCTGGGAGCGTTTTGCCTATTGTACTCGATAGTATTGATGGCAGGTTTCGAGGCGGTAAATGACCTCTGGAAATCAACACGGCTCTTAACTGTTGAAGCTGGTTTAGTGTCGCTCGGACTGTCAGCATTAATCGGAATCGCGTTCTTCAAGATTTTGACGAGGGATTTACCCATGCTGCTGCAGGAAGAATTAATCAATGGAATGTGGGATTTTCTATTCCTGATACCGTTTATGGCACTCCTTCTAATTTCATGGCTTACACCGGAATATCCTCAATACCTGCTGGTTGGACGTTACAGAATAATAGCAATTGTTGTTTTGCCGTTAATCCCGTTGATAGTTCTGTTAATCTATTATCTTCTGTGGTGGATAGCGGCAAAATTTTCAGAGAGTGCGAGGCTTCAGCAGGAAAGCACAATGCTCCAGATGGAGAGCAAACGTTACGAGGAGCTTCGGAATTACATGGACGAGACGAGCGCGTTACGCCATGATTTCCGCCAGCATATATTGGTGATAAGACAGTTATCGGGTGCGGGAAAATTCGGCGAGCTTCAGGACTACTTGGCCCAATTCGAGGACATAGCCGACAAAAGTTACGCGGGGTACTGCGACAACGCGGCTGTAGACGCAATAGCTTCATACTATACGACCTTTGCGGAAAGTCAGGACACGAGGATTGACTGGGAATTGAATTTGCCGAAAGACCTTCCGCTGAAAGAATCGGAATATTGCGTGATACTGGGCAACCTGCTTGAAAACGCATTGAGAGCCGTGAAGAATCTCCCGAAGGAACATCGTTGCGTTAATGTGATTTCATCATTGCTTTCGGAAACAATCATAGGAATCTCTGTAGACAACCCATTTAGCGGAAAAATGAAGTTCAAGAGAAACAGCCTGCCCCGTTCCAGCCGGGAGGGTCATGGAATAGGGCTTGTGTCAGTCTTGAACACAGTGAAGCGTTATGACGGCACAATGAAAGTTACAGCGGAGAAGAATATGTTTTCCGTTGATATTGTCCTTCACTGTAACTGAGAATCTGCGCGAACGTAAAAATTTCTGCGCGAACGTTGGCTCAAGTGTCTGTTAAGGTGCTTGAGCCTTTGTCATAATCTGTATTTAGAAATTAAGGAGGTGAACACAATATGAAAAAAATTATTCTGATAGTCGCAGTGATTGCCGCAAGTGTCTATGCGTATTGGCTTTTTGTGAATAGCACCTATGTATATTGGCTTTTCCCTAATGCTTGGAGGGAGTCTACAGGCATTATAACGGGAAGGAACACGATTTACATGAACGAGCCGTCAGGGGCAGGATTATTCACTGGTTATGGTCAGCTTACAATAGGTGAAGGCAAGCACATTCACGCGGAATACGCTCTTGACTCGGGCAGCTTTGACCTTGCGTTCCGCGTTTACGCTGAGGG
>JAFSSM010000049.1 GCA_017451025.1 Synergistaceae bacterium
ACAATGGCACATCATGAAGTAACACCCGAAGAAATCGCCATGCTCGAAGAAATGGTGAAGAAGGCCAGAGCAGCCGCTGAGGTCATTGCCACCTACGACCAGGAGAGAGTCGACCACCTCTGCAGAGCAATCTGCGCCGCACTGTACCCGCTGAAGGTCTGGGGACCTATCTGCGACGAAGCAGTTGACGAGACCAGACTCGGCGACAAGGTAACCAAGAGGAACAAGCGCAACAAGCTGAAGCTGATCCTCCGCGACTGCCTCCGCCAGAAGAGCGTAGGAATCATCGAGACCATCCCGGAAAAAGGCCTCGTGAAGTACGCAAAGCCCGTAGGCGTAATCGCAACCCTCGTTCCCACAACGAACCCCTGCGTTACCCCTGCCGGTCAGGCAATCTACGCTGTGAAGGCACGCGACGTTCTGATTTGCTCGCCGCACCCCAGAGCGAAGAAGACAACCTGCAAGACCGTCAACATCATCCGCGACGTTCTCGCCCGTGAAGGCGCACCCGCTGACATCATCCAGGTAATCGCCGAGCCGAGCATCACGCTCACTCAGGAGCTTATGAAGATGGTCGACCTCGTCATCGCCACCGGCGGCCGTCCGATGGTTCGTTCAGCGTACTCGTCAGGCGTTCCTGCCTACGGTTCAGGCGCGGGCAACTCGACCGTCATCGTCGACAACACCGCCAACACCAAAGAGCGCGCATACGAGGCCGCAACCAACACCAGAATCTCCAAGTGTTCAGACTTCGGTTCAGGGTGCTCCTGCGACGGCAACCTCATTGTTCACGAGGATGTGTACGATGACTTCGTCGAGGGCCTCAAGAAGGAAGGCGCGTACATCCCGACATGGGAGCAGGCAGAAGCAATCAAGAAGGTAATGTGGGACGAGACCGGCCACCGTCTGCCCGACACAGTCGCAATCAGCGCACAGGCACTTGCGAAGGCGGCAGGGTTCGAGATCGGGCCGGAGTACAAGTTCATCGCAGTACCGAACAACGGCCAGAAGGAAGGCTTCACTATCAGGACAGCAGAGGACATCAAGAAGTGCATCGGCAAGGAGCATTTCTTCAGCACCGAGAAGCTCACAACCCTCCTTACGCTCTTCAAGTATGGCGGAGAGTTCCAGACCGCACTTGACATCATGCAGGAAATCTTCGACAAGGCCGGCGGCAAGGGCCACTCCTGCGGACTGTACTCCTTCGACGACGACCACATTCATCGTCTGGGAATGTGCGCACCCGTTTCGCGCTGCATGATCCGCCAGCCGAACAACCGCGGCAACGCAGGAAGTGCCACAAACGGAATGCCCCCGACCAACTCGATGGGCTGCGGCACATGGGGCGGCAACATCGTGAGCGAGAACATAACGCTGAAGCACTACATGAACACGACGTGGGTAGCGCGTCCGATCATGGAGGATATGCCTTCACTTCAGGCACTGTTCGGCGAGTTCTACGAGGACGGAATGGACGAGGAATAACAGCCTCCTAATTTGTTTCAGCACCCTTCGGAGAAATCCGGGGGTGTTTTTGTTTTTGGGTAAGTAATCTTGACAGGGGGGGGGGGGGATAGGGTAGAATAGCTCTGCATAAATTTATCAGGAGGTAATAATCATGCGGAGCACGAGAAATTTTGTGTGGATTGTCCTTTTTATGGTGATGGTGTTTGTGGTCGTGTCGGGAGGATGTGGCGGCAGCGGTGGAGGTTCAGTGAGTGAACCAGACAATAATGCGTGGGACACTGACCCTTACCCCTACAACGTGAACCAGCCGGAGAATGACAACGACAACGACAACGATGACACTGGCGACACCACACCGAACCCTCAGCCGGACAACACGGGTAATTCTTCGCCTGTAGTGATTAGTGGTACGTGGGAGATTGTTTCGGGCTACGGTATCAGTTCTATTGACATATCGGGGGGAACATCTGTGCTTCACCACACATACGCACTTGGAAAGAACACTGCAGTCAATATTCAGATGTCAAAGAGTACGTATTCATATCTAGGTTATTATTCTATGACATTATCAGGAAATAACGTTATTGCTGGTGCGATTCTTACCGTCTACTATACAATTGATGAATACCCCAATTATGAGGCCAAACCACGCGACAGGTTCAGGGGAGCACTTCCATTTGCTTACATAGGGAATGGAATCTATCAGTGTACCGAGAAACTCATCGAGAATATCTCAGGTGTAACGGGTAATGCAGGAAACTTCACATATACCATAAAACTGGAGAATCCCTCAACTTTGAGTTGGACTGTATGGAACAAGACTAATGACATCACATTGGGGTCATCTGATGAAGAATTATGGAATATAATTCTGCGGAAGGTGCAATGAGCGCAAAAACTTTACAATTCCTAGCACGGGTGCTAAACTCACTTCATACCAATCATACATACATCAAGGAGCGTTTAACTAAATTGGCAACAAGAAGAGAACCTCGCTTTAAATTATGCCGCCATCTGGGAGTCAACGTTTGCGGACATCCTAAGGCATTAAAGCGTTCAGACACAAAGAAGAATGCCGCCGCAGCTGCAGCCCGCACAGGACAGAAGGTCTCGCAGTACGGCCTCCAGCTCATGGAGAAGCAGAAGATTAAGGCCTATTACGGAATCTTAGAGAGACAGTTTGCACGTTATTTCGACATCGCCAAGAAGAGTCAGGACACCACAGGTACAGCCCTTCTCCGCGCACTCGAGTGCAGGCTCGACAACCTCGTCTACAGGACAGGCTTCGCCCGCTCAATCCGCCAGGCCAGGCAGCTCGTATCTCACGGACACATCCTCGTCAACGGCCAGAAGGTAGACATCCCTTCATACGGAGTGAAGGTCAACGACGTTATCAGCCTCAAGGAAAAGACACGCACAAATCCCCTCGTTGAGACAAACTTCAACGGATTCGTGGCGTTCAACGTACCCTACCTTGAGAAGGACAAGGCAAACTTCAGCGCAAAGCTCATCCGTGAACCCCTGCGCGAAGAATTACCCATCGAGGTGAACGAAATTCTCGCAGTTGAGTTGTACTCAAAGTAGCAGGAATTAACTCAATAATACAGCTCTTATCGAGAGAGGTGGAGGGACCGACCCTGTGAAGCCCGGCAACCTGTCAAATCAGGTGCCAATATCGGCAGCGTAGTAACAGCTGGATGATGAGAGAGAGATTACATAGAAAATTTGTGTGCACTCTCCTGAATCATTCAGGGGAGTGTATTTTTATGAACAGGAGGATAAATTATGTCAGAGAACTTCATTTTTTCGTCGGAATCAGTAACTGAAGGACACCCCGACAAAGTTGCGGATCAGATTTCTGATGCAGTGCTTGACGCGATTCTGAAGGATGACCCTATGGGCAGAGTTGCCTGTGAGGTTATGGTGTCAACAGGTTTTGTCGTTGCCGCAGGAGAAATTTCCACGAAGGCAGTAATAGACATTCAGAAGATAGCCCGCGAGACAATAAGGGAAATCGGCTACAACCGTGCAAAGTACGGCTTCGACTGCGACACATGCGCTGTGTTCACGGCAATAGACGAACAGTCAGGAGATATTGCGCAGGGAGTGGATGATGCAATCGAAGTGAGAGGCCAGGACTTGGCCGACAGCGACATTGCGAAGATAGGCGCGGGGGATCAGGGTATGATGTTCGGTTACGCGACGAACGAGACGAAGGAATTTATGCCGATGCCGATTGCTCTGGCACATGCTCTTTCGCGCAGACTGACAGCAGTCCGCAAAGACGGAACGCTCAAGTATTTACGTCCCGACGGAAAGACTCAGGTATCCCTGCGCTACGAGAACAGGAAGGCCGTACACGCAGATACTATCATTGTGTCGACGCAGCACAGCCCTGACGTGAGCCTGAAGCAGATTCGCGAGGACATGATTGAGCAGGTTATCAGGCCCATCGTCCCCGAATACCTCATCGACAATAACACGCGCTTCTTCGTGAACCCTACGGGACGTTTCGTGAAGGGCGGTCCTGCGGCAGACTCGGGGCTGACCGGCAGAAAGATTATCGTTGACACCTACGGCGGATGGGTTCCTCACGGAGGCGGGGCTTTTTCCGGCAAGGACCCCACGAAGGTAGACCGGAGCGGAGCGTACATGACGCGTTACGCGGCCAAGAATATTGTTGCGGCGGGATTGGCTGATGAGTGCCAGATTCAGGTGGCGTATGCTATCGGAGTGGCGGAGCCGGTATCGCTGAACGTCAACACCTTTGGTACAGCGAAGATAAGTGAAGCACGGATTGCGGAATTACTGCGTGAGTGCTTTGACTTCAGGCCGGCGGCGATAATCCGGGATTTGGACTTGAGAAAGCCGCAGTATAAAGCTGTAGCGTCTTACGGGCACATGGGAAGAATTGACCTGCCGGAACTTCCTGGATGGGAGAAGACCGACAGGGTTGATGTTTTGCGTAAGGCAGCAGGAATATAGACACGAAAGAATCCCTCCCTGAATTTTCGGGGAGGGACTTTGTTATATTCTACGTTTAATTGCTTCATAAACCGAACGGAACAGACATCTTCTGTGTACTCGGCTCAAGAATCGCATTACTTTGCCTAGTCCGTCGCAATTGTGCCTCAGGCTTAGTTTCGCAAATAACGACATATCAGCACAATACTTCTTGGACACAATATTAATCGCCTCTGGTTTTCTGTCGTATTGATGTACTACTGCCGCAATTTCTCCTTTGCCGTTGAGGAAATTACCATTTGAGTCAACATTAATCTCCTTCGCAGCTGTCAGGCCTATAGTCATTACATACCCGTCATAGTTGGTGCTTGTGCTTATAACATCTGCGAACATCTTATCGTGGTAAATTATGTAATTGCCTATGCCCTGTTCTATAACGTGCAAACGCAGAGACCACTCAGAATTAAGTATGTCAGACATTACGCTTGAATAATTCATAAATTCCTCAGTGGTTCCCCACACAGTTCCAACGCATATGATCGTATTGTCCTTGAGTTCCTGGTATATATCATTGCCATATGCATTTATGATCCATTTAGCATTATTTTGGGAGTCTTCGCCTATGGTGAAGTCCTCAAGTGCTATACCTAGTAACGGTTTGGAAGAGTCGCATAGCTTGAACAAGTCCCGCTGGAAAATTACGTCACGTACATCTGCCGTAAGCACCATATCATATTTATCGGTGTTATCCTTCAGAAAGTCATAATAAATCTTCCACCTGATGTTGATTATTCTCTGGCCTGACAGCTCATCCGGTATTGGTCTTACATCGACTCCGCAAGCTCTGATCTTGTCTTGCGTCTCTTCGGACATGTTGCCAGTTAACATTAAGCAGTCGCAGTTCTCAAAGCCAGCCTGCATATACGAATTGAAGAATGGTGCTACCTCATCCCATATGTAATTGGTGATTGCTCCGATTATGAGATTTTTGCGTGTTGGAGAATGTGATTGTGATGAAGATACAGAATCAGCGTGAACCGTGAACCGTGAACCGTGAACCGTTATACTGAGATACTTTCTCCATTGTCAAGCCTCCGCATGAATTTTTATAGTGAATGTTCACTATTCTAACACATTGCTAGTATAATTCTCACTATTCACCAATTTTTCACAGGGAGGAATCCATCATCACAAACAACGAAAACATTTGCAGAGGACGCAAACCAGTTATAGACCTCCTCACTAAATCACCGTCACGCTGTGCAAAGCTCCTGATTGCCAATAACGTCCGCCCTCCATTTCTCGACGAAGTCATTGATGCGGCAAAAAGTGCAGGAGTAACTTTTCAGCTCGTTGCTCCTCAGGCACTTGACAAACTCGCAGGAGGCGAAAAGCATCAGGGCGTAATCTGCCGTCTCACCCAGGCCAGAACACAGACGCTCGAGGACTTATTGCGGGAGCTTGAGGGGAAAACTTCGGCCTTAATCGTCGTCCTCGACCACATAGAAGACCCCCACAATCTCGGAGCAATAATTCGTTCCGCAGAAGCAGGCGGTGCTTCCGGCGTAATTTCCGCAAAAAGACGTTCTGCCCTTCCGACAGATACCGTCATCAAAACCAGCGCAGGAGCTTCGCTGAGATTACCGCTAGTTCAGGTCGCGAATATCACCCGCACAATCGAGCAGCTAAAGGCCGCAAATTTCTGGACTGTCGGGCTTGACGCAAAAGCACAGTCATCAATCTGGAGCGAGCCTCTCCCGGAAAGAACTGCTCTCGTTGTTGGCGCGGAGGGTGAAGGACTCTCGCGGTTGGTCGCTGAAACTTGCGACATGCTCAGGAAAATTCCCATCAATCAGGAAGGCGTCAGCTCACTCAATGCTAGTGTAGCTGCTGCTCTGGGAATATTTGAGTGGGCAAGAGTTCACGCAGATTAGCCAACACAAAAACAGCACTCCCTGACATTTACGAGAGTGCTGCTCAATTATTGCTTGTGCTCAAAAACTTGAAGTATCAATCAATTGCCGTACTGCTGGCCAAGTGCCTGAAGTCCACCCTTGAACCCAGAACCCACTGCCTTAAAGTTCCAGCCTCCATCATGACGGTAAATTTCTCCGACAACTACTGCTGTCTCAATCGAAAAATCTTCGCCCAAGTCATAACGGATAAGTTCTTTCCCGCTGGCCTCATCAACTACACGCGCAAATGCGTTCGAAACCTGCCCGAAATTCTGCTTGCGTTCCTCTGCCTGGTAGATAGTTACCGTGATCGCAATTTTGTCCACGCTCGCAGGTATGCGCGACAAGTCAATTTTTATCTGCTCGTCGTCGCCCTCACCCTCACCGGTCAGGTTATCGCCCATATGCTGAACTGCACCAGACGAATGCTTCAGGTTGTTGTAGAACACCAAATCACTTGAGCTTGTCATTTTTCCGTTCGCCCCGAGCAGAAATGCCGAAGCATCGAGGTCAAAAGCTGCCTGACCATCATACTGGTTGACATCCCAGCCAAGTCCAATAAGTATTTTCGACAGTCCCGGATTGTCCTTCGTCAGACTGGTTCTCTGACCCTTCATAAGATTCAACGCCATAAAGAACGCCTCCTGAGAGATTTTTGGCAATAATATTGAGATTTTTCGGCGGTGTCCAGTGCACCAGATTCAGACAGGGCAAGCTATTTTTGAGGGCGTGTATAATTTCTCTGTCAGTCATAAATTTTTCACATCAAAGGAGATTTTTATATATGGCAGAAGTTCGCGTCAGATTCGCACCAAGCCCGACAGGTGCATTGCACATCGGCGGAGGACACACAGCACTGTTCAATTGGTTATGGGCACGGCACAACAACGGCAAATTCGTTCTCCGCATTGAGGATACTGACCTTGTGCGTTCCACGAAGGAATACGAGGCTACAATCATGTCCGGCATGGTATGGCTAGGGCTTGATTGGGACGAAGGCCCGGACATCGGCGGAAATTACGGCCCTTACAGGCAGTCAGAACGCCTCGACATCTACAGGGATTACGCAGAGCAGTTAGTGAGTGCAGGGAAGGCATACCGCGACGGCGAAGCAATTATCTTCCGCGTTGAACCAGGACAGGATATTTCGTTCAAGGACATAGTCTACGGACAGATTGACGTTATGAGCGACGGCCTGAAGGAAAAAGATTCCGACAAGCTCAAGGATATTGTCATCATCAAGAGCGACGGAATGCCCACCTATAATTACGCAGTAGTTGTTGATGACCATTTGATGAGAATTTCCCACGTAATAAGGGGAGAGGATCACATCTCCAACACCCCCAAGCAAATTTTGCTGTATCGAGCTTTGGGCTGGGAGGTCCCGGAATTTGCGCACCTGCCCATGATTCTTGGCCGGGACAAAAAGAAACTCAGCAAGCGGCACGGCGCAACCAGCATATATGAGTATCGCGATATGGGCTACATGCCGGACTCAATGTTCAACTTTCTGGCACTGCTTGGCTGGTCGGCAGGAGACGACAAGGAGATTTTCACCAGAGCGGAGGCCGCAGAGTGGTTCGAACTGTCTCGTGTAACGCGCAAGGCCGCAGTGTTCGATTTCGACAAGCTCAACCACATTAACCAGGAGCACCTGAAGCGTTTAGACCCCGGCGTCAGGCTCGCAATGGTAAAACCTTTCTGGGTTGAGGCGGGGCTTCCTGTTGAAGAGGTAGAGTCCAGGAGAGGCGTGAAGTATCTCGAAGACAGCTTGACCCTGATGGAAGGCAGAGGCAGGACCGCTAAGGAGATGGCGGAGTTCTCGGATTATTTTGTGTCGTTTGAGCCGGTAAAAGCCCGCTGGAACGCTGAGGGTATCGACAAGGAAAAGCTGAAGCCGTTTTTTGAGGCGGTGTTTGCGTCGGAGTGGAAGGCGGAAAAACTTGAAGAGGCAGCGAGGGCGTGGGTAGGTTCTCACGAGGGCGCAAAGATGAAGGATTATGCAATGCCCTTGAGGTTTGCGCTCACTGGAATGAAGGTCAGTCCTGGAATATTTGAGGTTGCGGAGCACTTGGGACGCGAGGAGTGCGAGGCAAGGCTGAAGTTTTACGGGCTTATGTAGAAATTGGTGATATGTGGGCAGCATTTAGGGCTGTCCATTTTTTTTGTTATCTGCCTTCAGAAAATTATCAGGTATGCTGCAACTGAAAATTTTTGCTTGTTAATCCCTTAATAAGACTGTAGAATTTACTAAATCTACCCAAATTTTCGGGATAAGCAGTCTTGTGATTCAGCACCCCTTCATTTTTTGGGACATATATATTTCAGCAGACAGAAAGGACAAAAATTTATGCAATATGTGTTAGCACTGTTGTTCTTCATGGCCGGGTCAGGCTTAAGTTATGCCGGGCTCAAAGCATGGGACAATTCACGCATCAACGGCACTAAAAAACAAGTTGCCGCCCTTCTCAAAGACGCAGAGGAAGCAGCCGAAAAACTCCGCCAGTCCAAAGTTGCAGAAGCCAAAGAAGAAGTGAGCAGACTCAGACAGGATGCTCAAAAGGACATTAAGGAACGACGCAACGAAATACAGCGCACAGAACGCAAGCTGGAGCAGAAAGAAGATAACCTCGACAAAAAGATTGACCGCGTAACCAAAAAGGAAGACGAGCTCAAAGCTAAGCACGAAGAACTCGAAAAACGCAGAGCAGTCCTCGAACAGACCATCCAGCAGCAGGAAATTAAGCTCCAGGAAGTTGCGGAGATGACCAAAGATCAGGCACAAGAATTATTGCTGAGGAAAACAGAAGCCGACGCATCACACATGCTTGGCCTCAGGCTGAAAGAGCTTGAAGAACAGGCTTCACGTGAAGCCGACAGAAAAGCCCGCGATATTATCATCGGAGCAATGCAGAGATGTGCGGTCGAATCCGCAGGCGAAAGCACAGTCAGCGTAGTTCCCCTTCCGTCAGAAGAGATGAAGGGACGAATTATCGGACGCGAAGGCAGAAATATCCGGGCATTCGAGAGCCTTACAGGAGTAGACCTGATCATCGACGACACTCCTGAAGCAGTAACCCTTTCCAGTTTTGACCCAATCAGACGCGAAATAGCACGCAGAGCAATGGAACGTCTTGTTGTTGACGGCAGAATACATCCCGCAAGAATTGAGGAGCTCATCGAGAAAGCCGCAAGAGACATCGACGAAGAAATGATCACCGAAGGAGAAAATGCCATACTGGAACTCGGCATCAAGAACATGAACAACGAACTTATCCGCACAATCGGACAGCTCAAGTTCAGGTTCAGCTATGGCCAGAACGTTTTGGCACACAGCCTCGAAGTAGCACAGATAGCCGGAATTATCGCGGCAGAACTCGGTGTAGACGAAGAGACCGCGCGGCGAGGCGGACTGCTTCATGACATCGGGAAGGCTGTAGACCACCAGATAGAAGGACCTCACGCGGCACTCGGGGCTGAACTGGCCAAGAGGCTCGGAGAACGCCCCGAGGTGGTCAACTGCATAGCCTGCCACCACGATAACCTGGAAGTAGGCTCGGTGTACGAAGTAATAGTTGCCCTTGCAGACGCAATAAGTGCCGCGAGACCAGGAGCCAGGCGCGAAAGCATAGATACCTACATCAAGAGGCTAAAGCAGCTCGAAGAAATTGCACAGGCTTTTGACGGAGTAACACGTGCCTACGCAATCCAGGCAGGACGCGAAGTCAGAGTAGTACTCAATGCAGGCAAGACGGATGACGGTACGGTTCACAAGATGGCCTATGACATAGCCAGAAAGATTGAAGCCGAAATGAAGTACCCCGGCCAGATCAAGGTAAACGTTGCCCGCGAAACCAGAGCTTCGGAGTTCGCGAAATGAGAGTGCTGTTTTCTGGTGATGTGGCCTGGAGCTTGGGCAGGGAAGTTCTGGCAAAATCAATTCCCATCCTGAAACATGAATACGGCCCGTTTGACTTTATCGTCATCAACTGCGAGAACGCCGCACACGGAAAAGGCATGACCCAGAAAATTTTTGACGAGTTCATTTCGCTGGACGTGGACGCAATGACGAGCGGCAATCACATTTGGGACAAGTCAGCCTTCTTCCCGGTGCTCGACGCTGATATACGGATATTCAGGCCGGCGAATTACACGCATTCCTGTCCGGGCAGAGGACACGGCATAGTTGAGCGCAAGGGCAAAAAGTTAGGCATCCTCAATCTTCAGGGTCAGGTGTTCATGCCGCCGATAGACAACCCTTTTTTGTGTGCGGACGCTTGTCTGGAGGAACTGCAGGGATTGCCTGTGCTTGTGGATTTTCACGCAGAAGCTACGTCCGAAAAGCTCGGGCTGGCTAATTATCTCGACGGAAGGGTCAGCGCAGTAATCGGTACGCACACCCACGTCCAAACCGCCGACGAAAAGATACTCCCAAATGGCACAGCGTACATCACTGACGCAGGAATGACGGGAGCACACGGAGGAATGCTCGGCGTAACTTATGAATCAGCGATGCCCAAATTTCTGACAGGACTTCCGGTGAAATTTGAGCCGTGCGAGTCTCTCCCTGCCTTCAACGGAGTAGTGATTGACATTGACGAGACAACATGCCTGGCCTCTAACATAACGAGAGTAAATCTCGCGGCAGACAGCTGGATTTAGATTGAAGAAGGGTGCTGTGAATTATTCCTTCCCTTAGGAAAAATCGGGAGGGAATTTTTTTTGTGCTATCATTGCTCAATCCATGATGTACTTTTAAGGAGGAATTATCATAATGTTGAAATTTTTCGGAGTCCTTGCGCTCGGAGCAGCTATGCTTCCTGTTCTGGCCGCACCCGCTGTTGCTGATGAAGAAGCCGCACCCGCAAAACGCCCAGTAGCTGTTTTCACAACTTCAATGGGAAATTTCAGGATAGAGCTTTACTCTGACTTGGCACCCAATACTGTCAAGAATTTTGTTGACCTCGCAAAAAAGAATTTTTACGACGGCGTAATCTTCCACAGGGTGATTGACGGGTTCATGATTCAGGGCGGCGACCCTACAGGTACAGGAATGGGAGGACCGGGCTACAAGATCGACGACGAGTTCGGCGACGGGCTCAAGCACAACGCAAAGGGCATCCTGTCGATGGCGAACGCAGGCCCCAACACCGGCGGCTCCCAGTTCTTCATCACGCTGGTACCTACACCGTGGCTCGACGGGCATCACGCAATTTTCGGGCACGTCATCGATGGAATGGAAGTAGTTGAAGCAATCGGCAAAACCAAGACCAACAGGCAGGACCGCCCGCTTGAGGATGTAGTGATCCAGAGCATCACGATTGAGGAATAACGCAATGACGAAGAAAGTATACGTATCCCGCAGGATGCCTCCCGTTGCAATGGAGGCACTGGGGAAAATCTGCGAGTATGACCTTAATCCGGAGGACAGGAACGCAACCCGTGAGGAACTGGCCTATGCCCTAAAGAATTATGCGGCTGTGGTTACTATGCTCAGCGACCAGGCAGACGCGGAACTGATTGCGCAGGCCGGACCAAATCTCAAGCTCATTGCGAATTACGCCGTAGGCTTCAACAATATTGACGTTAAGGCCGCAAACGCCAGGGGAATTTATGTCTCGAACACACCTGACGTTCTCACGGACGCAACCGCAGATCTGGGCTGGGCACTGCTGTTCGCGGCGGCAAGGCGCGTCATCGAGGGAGATAACATCGTGCGCACATCAAGAATGGGCGGCGGACCTGAGTATCTGCTTGGCAGCGACATTACGGGAAAAACGCTCGGAATAGTCGGTGCAGGAAGAATCGGGAGCAACTTTGCGAAAAAGGGAGCACTCGGCTTCGGAATGAAGGTGCTCTATTACGGACGGCACAACTCGCCGGCACTTGACGAAATCGGCGCAAAACTGGTGAGCCTCGATGAACTTCTAGCTGAGTCGGATTACGTTTCCCTTCACTGTCCATTAACACCAGACACACGCCACTTAATCGGAGCAGAACAGCTCGCGAAGATGAAGCACTCAGCAATCCTCATCAACACAGCCAGAGGCCCGGTAGTTGACGAGAAGGCACTTGTTAGCGCGTTGAAGAACGGGACGATTGCGGCGGCAGGACTCGATGTCTACGAGCATGAACCCGACGTAGAACCGGAGCTTAAGACGCTTAGCAACGTAGTCCTGATGCCTCACGTAGGCTCCGCAACTCTAGGAACCCGCACAAATATGGGCTTGATGGTCGTCCGCAACGTCGAGGCAGTGTTAGCGGGCAATACCCCTCCGAACGAGGTGAAACTGTAGCATGAACGTAAAAGACTTGCTCCCCCCACGTTCTCCGGATATGCACAAGGGAAACAGGGGAAGGCTTCTGATAGTAGGGGGGTCAGAACGCTACACCGGAGCTCCTGCACTTACGGCTCTAGGTGCTCTCAGGTCAGGTGCCGGTGTCGTAACGATGCTTTCACTTCAGAACGTTTGCGACGTGTGCGCGGCCAGGCTTCCCGAAATTGTGTACTGCCCTGAAGATGACAGGTTCAGGTGGAAGGAACTTGCTCTCGCACAGAAGAACATTGACGCGCTGGTGATTGGGCCGGGGCTAGACAGGACGATAGCCGCCGAGATTTTCACGTCCAGAATGTGGCGGGAATGGCCCAAGAAGATTCTGGTGGATGGCGACGGACTTAACGCCCTTGCTGTTACGAAGGATGACCTGAAGATGAGGTCCGACTCGGTGCTCACTCCTCACGAAGGAGAGGCCGGAAGACTGTTAGGGCTTCCTCCTGCGGCAGTGCACTCCGACAGGCCCGGAGCAGTGCGCGAGCTTTCCGAACGCTGGGGATGTGTAGTGCTCAAAGGACATAACACGCTTGTTGCTTCCGGCGAAAAATTCGCGGAGATAAAGCACGGAGGCCCGGAGCTGTCCGTTCCAGGTTCAGGTGATGTGCTTTCTGGATGCATAGGCGCGTTTCTGGCAATGGGGCTTGAGGCTTTCGACGCGGCAGTTCTAGGCGCAACTGTTCACGGTATGGCCGGAGACCTGCTCGCCAAAAACGGGACGGACGGTGTTCTTGCGTCGGAGATTGCTCACACGTTGAGGAAAGTAATTCACGATTTGAGGAGCGGCAATGCAAAAGCGTAAACGCGTGGACTGGGACGCGGAGATACAGAAGACGGAGAAGATTCGTCGCAGGGGATTATTCATGAGCATATTTAGCTTCGGAATGGCCGTTGCGTTTATCTTCGGAATGAGCCGGTACACCGGAGCCAGCATAGAGATACCCCGAAGCGTCCTGCTGGCCGTGCTGTTCTGCGTGTCGTGCGTTGTGCTCAGAATAATAATGAGGAAGCGTTCCCGAAAACATGACGGCTGAATTTTTGTCGCACTCTGAGGAAGATACACGTGAACTTGGCCGGAGATTCGCTGAGTGCCTCAAACCTGAAATATGTGTTCTGCTTTTTGGGGACTTGGGCGCAGGAAAGACGGTGTTCGTTCGCGGAGTCGGCGAGGCTCTGGGAATTTCTGGGGTAAGGAGCCCGTCGTTCACGCTGGTCAATGAGTATGAAGCGGCTTCAGGACAGAGAGTCATCCACGCAGATTTGTACAGGCTTGATGATGCGGATTCGCTTGGGCTCGAGGAATACTGCGAGGACTGCGTGCTGTTCGTTGAGTGGCCGGAACGCTGGAAGAACCCTCCGCAGGAAAACGTGCTGAAGGTATATTTTTCGTCGCCAGGCGAGACCGAGAGGGTCATTAAGTTTCAAGCGCAAGGGGAAATAGCAGAAGGGGTGCTGTCGGAATTATGAGCAATATTTTAGCGATAGACTGCTGCCTCAGGGTAACGGGAATAGGTCTGATGATTGACGATTCTGTTGCTGCCTGCGAGCAGGAGGACTTGGGGCGAAGGCAGAGTGCAGAGCTTCCGTTAATGGCAGAACGTGTGATGAATGGCCTGGCTTGGGATTCACTCGACTATGTTGCTCTGACGAACGGTCCGGGATATTTTACGGGGATTCGTGTAGGAGCGGCGTATGCTTCAGGAATTGCGTATGCCTCACGCGCAAAAATTATCCCTGTGTCGTCGCTGGAAATGCTCGCTGAATCTTCGGGACTGTCTGCCTCACAAAAAATCCTGGCAGTAGTTTATGCTGGACATGGCTTCGTTTACGCGGAATGCAGAGGCTTTTTAGAGGCAGGGGAATATTCGCTCCAGGCAATTAATGACTGGCTTGCGGTAAATCCTGAGGCAGAGGTAATCTCGGATGCCCCGGAGCGTGCAGGTCTTGATGCACTGAGTGTCCGGCCAAGAATCGAAACGTTATGCGGGCTTGCGTATAAGAGGCTTGATTCAGCAATAAGCCCTCTGGAGCTGAAGATAAAGTATTATCGTGCTCCGCAGGGAGTGAACTAGAAGGAGTGTAATGTTTATGCAGGTAGGGTTGATTATTGACGGAGTTCTGGGAATACTCTTGATGGTCTTCCTGTACAGGGGAATATTAAGAGGGTTTTCCGGAGAAATTATCGGGCTAGTGGGATTCTTTGTCGGGCTGTTCTGTTCGTGGAAGTTCTCTGATGCGGCGGTAGTTCTCGCATTGCGCTACATGGGTGATTTCGGAATGGACAGGAGCATTCTGTCGCTGATGTGCTCGCTGGTAATATTCTTCGCCGTCGAAATAATTTTCGGGATAGTGGGCTGGATTCTGTCTTATCTCGTGAAAGTAACGAAATTATCATTCACGGATCACTTTATGGGTGCCGTGATAGGCATTCTCAAGACAGCGGCAATAACTCTGTGCATTTACGGAGTGCTTGCGACGTTTTCGAACGTAATTCCGTCAGAATGGTCGGAAGAAAGTTACGCGATGAAGGGAGCCTCGTATGTGTGGCCGTATGCGCGTGACTTTCTGGAGTCGCACGGAATAATAGACTTCAGTGAATTGACGGGCGAAAAGTAGATGAATCTTGCTCAGGACGTAACAGAAGTATTAGAGCTGAGAAAAAGCCTGTTCCCTTACCGCGAGAACCTGCGCGGAGAACTTGGGGAGCAGGTTTTGCTGTCGCTGAGGCCCGCCGAAAATCTGGAGCAGCTCAGGAAGCGCGAGGCACTATTGCGTGAATGGCTTGACTTGACGGATCATTATGGAGAGTTCAAGTTCAGTGCGGGGCTTGAGTCCGTTTCCGGAATGTTCGCTCAGGCACGGAGGAGCGGTATTCTTTCGGGCGAAGAGCTGGTGAAGGTAAGGGCTGTGCTTCAATGCGCAAGGCATATCCGCGAGGACTTAGGGAAACTGTCGGAGAAGTATGAACACGTCGATGAATTGCGGCGGGGTATCCGGGATTTTTCGCCAGAGATTGACGGCCTGAATGTTATAGAGGATTCCGGGAGGCTGATGGACACAGCTTCACATAAACTCTATGAGCTGAGGACGGAGATAGAGGCGCAAAAACGGACAGGCAGGAACTTGGCCCAAAAACTCCTTGAGGACTCGGACATCATTAATATGCTGCAGGAACGCTCGCTCTCGTGGCGCGAAGGAAGGTTCTTGATGCTGGTGCGTCAGGAATACATCAACAGATTTCCGGGCCTGGCGGTTGAACGTTCAGCGTCAGGAAACTCCGTGTACATGGAGCCAAAAGCGTTAAGCCGCATCAACAACACATTAATCGTCAAGACGAAGGACGAACACGACGAAGAGCGCAATATCCTTCTGGGGCTGACCAGGAGCGTACTTTCGAGGGAGAGGGCAATTATCGGTGCAGAACTTGCAATCGGGACGCTGGATCTGCTGTGCGCGTGTGATGTTCTGATTCGTTCGAGGCACTGGGTGCTCCCGGAACTGACGGAACGCAAAATTTTCCGGCTTGTCGGAGCGAGGCACCCGATGCTTCGGGATAAGGCAGTCCCGATAAATGCGGAATGCGGCGAAAATTTCACGACACTGGTCATCACCGGCTCCAACACCGGCGGGAAAACCGTAACCCTCAAGACTGCCGGGCTGTTAATCACGCTGTCCTGGCTTGGCCTGCCGATTCCGGCGCGGGACGGGACAATAATCGGGACTTTCGACGCAATCTACGCAGATATAGGCGACGAACAGAGCATAGAGCAGAACCTCTCCACTTTCAGCGCACACCTGAAGAAGATTATCCACATATTGAAGACTTCAACGGAATCATCACTTGTGCTTCTGGATGAACTTGGAGCAGGAACAGACCCTCACGAGGGAGCGGCGTTAGGTGTTGCGATTCTGGAGACACTCAAGGAAAAGGGCTGTACAGTTCTGGCGACGACACACCACAACCCGATAAAGCAGTATGCATTGACGACGAAGGGGGTCGAGACCGCCAGCATGGAGTTCGACATTGAGAAGCTGGAACCTACGTACAGGCTGTTGATGGGAGTGCCGGGACGGAGCAGTGCATTGCTGATTGCCAAACGTTACGGAATGCCTGAGGGTGTCCTGAAACTTGCGCAGGGAGAGCTGGATTCGCGGGAAATTACCGCTGAAGATATTATGAGCGAGCTGAACGAACGCAAGGCCGCGCTTGACCGAGCGGAGCGTGAATTTCAGGAGACAGTGCAGGAAGCGGAGGCACTACGGGACACGTACAAGGCACGTGTTGCGGAGATAGACTATCAGCGGGATAAAATCATGCAGGCGGCGGACAGAAAGGCGGAGAAGTTTATTGCGAAGGCAGAGGAGACCTCGAAGGAAATTATCCGTGAGCTTGAGGAGACAGCGAAAGTGAGTGCAAGGAAGGGCTATGATGTGCACAAGAGGGAACTGGACAAGCTGAGGGGAATAATCGACAAACGGCACAAGAAGCGTACGGAACGGGAGATTGAGAACAGCCCAAAACCATTTGAGCCTGCACCAGGAGTAACAGCTCAGGTTGCAGGAAGCGGAATTGTCGGGATAATCAACGAGATACGCAACGGCAGGGCATACATGACAGCCGGGCCGATGACTATTGACGTGCCGGTATCACAGCTCATAGCGACAGACAAGAAGGCTAAGATCGCGACACCTCCTGCGGACACGACAAAGCTCCCTGCATCCGACAGCGTACCGCCGTCAATAATGGTTCGCGGAATGCTTGTTGCGGAGGCTATGCCGCTTGTCGAAGGGTATCTTGACAGGGCTTACAGGTCTAATCACTCGATTGTTACGGTGATTCACGGACGCGGTGAAGGGATTTTAAGGCGTGAAGTACATGCTTTGTGTGCGAGGCTGAAGTATGTGAAGAGCTACCGTCTCGGCGTTGAAGGGGAAGGCGGCTACGGAGTAACTATTGTTGAGTTCAAGCGATAAATTTTTGACACACTAACCCTTTGACTGTACAATATCCCACATTCAAATACGAAAGGAGAATCATGCAGAATGTTCACAAGTTTTACGACTGCCCTCGCACTACTCTTAAGCACTGCGGATTCTCCGGGAGTGCAGTAAATTTCAGTGCACAATCAGAACATGACATCAATCGGGGAATCTGAGACATTCACAAAAAGTTTCAGAGGCCCCGTTTTTTATGGGAGGAATAGTATTAGCAATGCATCAGGTTAAGATTTTCGACACAACGTTACGTGACGGCGAACAGTCCCCGGGCTGCAGCATGAATTTGAGCGAAAAAATAGTTATGGCCCGCCAGCTTGAGAAGCTCGGTGTAGACATCATCGAGGCCGGGTTTGCGATAGCCAGCCCTATGGACTTCAAGAGCATCCAGGCCATAGCTTCAGCAGCACCCAACTGCACGATAGCCAGCCTTGCGAGGTGCAACACAAAGGACATTGATGCGGCGTGGGATGCTGTCAAGGACGCTAAGAAGCCCCGTATTCACGTGTTTCTTGCGACGAGCGACGTGCACATGCAGTTCAAGCTGAGGATGACGCGCGAACAAGTGCTGTCAACTATCACAGAAATGGTCGCCTACGCTAAGGCCAAGTGTGATGACATAGAGTTTTCGGCAGAGGATGCTTCGCGTTCAGACCGTGAATTTCTGGCGCAGGCATTCAGCAACGCAATAGCCGCAGGAGCTACGACAATCAATGTTCCTGACACCGTAGGGTACTCGACCCCGCAGGAAATGAGCGAGCTTATCGCGTACCTGAAGGAGCATGTTACAGGAATTGACGGTGCAGATATTTCCGTGCACTGCCACAACGATTTGGGAATGGGAGTAGCAAATTCTCTTGCGTGTGTGAAGGCCGGAGCGACTCAGGTTGAATGCACAGTAAACGGTATCGGCGAGCGTGCGGGCAATGCCAGTCTCGAAGAGATAGTGATGGCGATCCGGACGCGCAAAGATTTCTACGACGCGGAGACGAACATCAACACGCACGAGATCTACAAGTCGAGCCGGCTGCTCAGCAACATTACGGGAGTCCCAATTGCACCGACGAAGCCGATTGTGGGGGCGAATGCCTTTGCGCATGAGGCAGGTATTCACCAGCACGGAATGATCACGAACGCACAGACCTACGAGATAATGAATCCCGACGAGATAGGTGTACCGCACAGGGCGTTAGTTTTGGGGAAGCACTCGGGCAAGCACGCGATACGTGAGAGGCTTGAGAGTATGGGCTATGAGATTCCTGACGAGGAGCTGGAGGATATTTTCGTGAGGTTCAAGAAGCTGGCTGACCAGAAGAAGACAATCACCAGTTCAGACCTTGAAGCACTGACGCTTCACCGTTCGCGCATAGTGAGGCCGGAGGAAGGAACAGCGTCAACCTGCCAGCTGATCAGCCACTCGATAACGAGCGGGAGCGACATTCCGAAGATTTCCTACGTGAAGCTGAGGAAGGATAACGCTGTGATGGAGGGAGTGGAGTACGGAGCAGGGCCACTCGATGCGGCGTTCAAGGCAGTGAACAAGATGCTTGGTGTTGATGCTAGGTTGGAGGACTTCAGTGTTCGTGCAGTAACTGAGGGCGAGGACTCGATAGGCGAGGCAGTGGTGAAGATTTCGAGTGTTGCGACCGGCGAGATTTACACCGGATCAGGAATTTCGACGGACATAGTGGAAGCGTCGCTGCAGGCGTATATCAGCGGCATCAACAAGATGTTCGAGGCGGAATAATTTTTGCCGGCCTATGCGGGGGCGGGTGGGTGGGAGCATAGGCCGGCCTTCCTTACCTTAACGCTATATCCTTCATGGTGATGGACTTCATTTTTGCCTCAAGGACTGCCTGAATTTCATCGAGGCTCCCGTCAAGTGCGGCATGTATGTTCTTCCCGACCGGACAGTCCGGGTTAGGGTTTTCGTGAAAACGAAACAGCTTGCCCTTCACGCTTTCCACCGCTTCGTAGACATCGTAGAGTGTTATGCTCTCCAGAGGACGAGCTAAAATTATTCCCCCTTTCCCTCGCACAACCTCAACCAGTCCCGCCGCTTTAAGCTGTAAAATTATCTGCCGTATTATCACAGGATTAACTCCTACACTCCCGGCCAAGAAGTCGCTAGTTATCGTATACTCTTCATGAAAGTAGTCTATGCACGTCAAGATATGCACTGCTATTGTGAACCTGCTGGAAATCTGCACAGTCATTTCCCCCTCATACATACAAACCCCCCTGTTTCCTCCCTGAGTTAGGGAGGATTGAGGGGGGTAATTCTTCTTGGAATGTGTTACTCGCTGAACAAAGCACCTGCACTCATCTCAAGGTATGCCCCGCCGTTGTAATCAGGGAACGCCTCGTTTACTGAACTGATGAACTCTGCGCGTGTCTTGCTGGACTTGGCCAGGTCTAGCACTTTCTCGAGGTATGCTATCTTCTCAGAGACGGCCTCTTTGCCTTCGGGTGCGTTGTGGCTCGTTAGTATTAGGGAGTAGCCCTTCTCCTGATAGCCTTTAAGCTCCGCAATCTCAGCCTCGATGTAGGGGATTGCAGGAAGTATGTTGTGAGTCTTCGAGCCCATCATGTGGCGGTAGACAGCATTCATTGCAGGAATAGCTATCCCGTAGTTCTCACCGTCGGATTCGTGGAGGATGACGAACTCCAGCCCCGCAAGTTTGACGGTATCGCCCTCAGCGATAATCTCCGCACTGTCCGGCAGGTCATCAGCTACCTTGTCGCCAAGTGCCTGCTTGAAGCTCTGAGTGAGGCCCCACACACTGCCGTTCTCCTGCCAGCTCTTGAGTGCGCCTTCTGTAGCGTAGACCTTCACGTCTCCGTAAGTCTTGTATCCGTTCGGGTGATAGGACAACAATGCACCTACAAGAGGCTTCTCCAAACTCTTGATGTATTTGCTCACTGCCTCAACGTCAGGCTTGTACGCAGTGCTCTCGATAAGCACTAACCCTTCAGGCGATTCGACAATGTAGCAATAATCGTTCATGTTGTCGCCAGTCCCGAACGCGTGAAGTTTCACATTGCCGTTGTCAAAACTGTAGGTGTCCACAACCTCAGCCCAGCACGCCGACGCGAGCACCATAACCGCGAATAATCCTGCCAATACTTTCTTCATGATAACTACTCCTTTACGACTGAAATTCTCTGCCTTGTGTGATTGCCCTTCTGTGCTTCGTCGACCATTGCGACTGCATAATCAGCATAGCTTATGACGCTCTCGCCCTTCGAGTTCGGAGTCAGCTCCTCGCCCGCAAGAATATACCTGCCTGTTCTTGCGCCGTCCGCCTGAAAGTCCGCCGCTGGTGATACGAACGTCCAGCGTACATCATCACGTTTGCGGAGTTCGTTGAGTGCCTTTGCCTGAGCCATAGCAAGGGGCTTGAACGCGTCGGGAAAGCCGGGAGTCTGGTAGAGCTGCGTTGTGTGTTCAGAGTTGACGTAGAGGCTTCCTGCACCTCCGACGACGAGAAGGCGCGTCTCGCTCCCTGAGAGGGCATCGCATAATACCTTGAGGCTCTTGCTGTGCAATGGGAGAGTCTCGGGTGTCCATGCCCCGAAAGCGTCAACCACAACGTCAAAGCCTTTGAGGTCTTCCGCCTTGAGGTCAAGAATGTCCTTGATGACTGCGTGCTGTGCTTTGGTCTTGTTCTGTCCGCGAACAATTGCTGTTACGTCGAGGCCTCTGCTCACTGCCTCGTCAACTATGAGACTTCCTGCTTTGCCGTTTGCGCATACAACTGCGAGTTTCATTAAGTATCCTCCTTCTGTATTCTGTAGGGATTATTATTACAACGCTGAAGATTTTACATGAACACTCTGTAATGTCAATAGTTACATTCTCAAATCTGGTACAATACAGGCAATTTCACAACGAGGGGGTAACTCAATGGGTATGACAATGACTCAGAAGATACTCGCGAAACACGCGGGGCTTCCTGAGGTTCACGCGGGCCAGCTCATACAGGCCAAGTTAGACCTTGTGCTCGGCAACGACATCACAACTCCCGTAGCTATAAACGAGTTCGAGGCGGCAGGTTTCGACAGCGTATTCGACACCAGCAAAATCGTTATGGTTATGGATCACTTCGTCCCCAACAAGGACATCAAATCAGCAACGCAGTGCAAGCAGTGCCGTATGTTCGCCAAGAGATTCGGGATTAAGCACTATTACGACGTTGGGACTATGGGCATCGAACACGCATTACTGCCTGAACAAGGGCTAGTAGCTCCCGGTGAAGCAGTAATAGGCGCGGACTCACATACATGCACTTACGGAGCTTTAGGGGCATTCTCGACGGGTGTAGGCTCTACGGACATGGGGGCGGCTATGAAGGCAGGCAGTACGTGGTTCAAAGTCCCTGCGGCAATCAGGGTGAACGTTACAGGGAAGAAGCGGCCCTACGTCTCAGGGAAGGACGTAATCCTGACTCTCATCGGGAAAATCGGCGTTGACGGAGCACTGTATAAATCGCTGGAGTTTTCGGGCGAGGGACTCTCTGAGCTGACGATGGCGGATCGTCTCACTATCTCGAACATGGCAATAGAGGCTGGCGGCAAGAACGGAATCTTCCCCGTCGACGACATTACGAGGGAGTTCCTGAAGGGCAGAGTGTCTCGTGAATGGACTGCGTACTACCCTGACGACGATGCAGAGTATGAGTCAGTCGTTGAGCTTAACCTTGACGATATAGACTGCACTGTAGCTTACCCTCACCTTCCGGAAAATGCACATCCTGCGCGCGAAGGCAAGGGTATTGCTATTGACCAGATAGTAATCGGCTCATGCACAAACGGCAAGATTGAGGACATGGAGGCCGCAGCGAATGTTCTTAGGGGTAAGCACTTAGCTGCAGGGGTTAGGGGTATAGTGATCCCTGCGACGATGGCGATATACCGCGAGTGCATGAAGAGGGGATACACTGATGTGTTCCTCGATGCCGGGTGCGTTGTGAGCACTCCGACGTGCGGGCCGTGTCTCGGGGGGTACATGGGCATTCTCGCGGAGGGTGAACGCTGTGTGTCGACAACTAACCGCAACTTTGTCGGCAGAATGGGACACACGAAGAGCGAAGTATACCTTGCGTCTCCTGCTGTAGCGGCGGCATCAGGAATCACGGGGCACATTTCACACCCGGAGGAGGTAATGTAGATGAGCATTGCACACAAATACGGCGACCACGTAGATACTGACGTAATTATCCCTGCGCGCTACCTCAACAGCCAGAACGAGAAGGAGCTAGCGTCTCACTGCATGGAGGACATCGACAAGGATTTTACGAAGAAGACCAAGCCCGGAGATATTATCGTTGCTGGCTTAAACTTCGGGTGCGGGTCATCGAGGGAACATGCTCCGGTAGCGATAAAGGCATCGGGTATCTCGTGCGTAATCGCGAAGAGTTTTGCGCGAATCTTCTACCGCAACGCAATCAACATAGGGCTTGCGATTCTTGAGTGCCCAGAAGCGGCGGAGGATATTGCTGACGGTGATGAAGTGAGCGTGAATTTCGACACTGGATTAATCACTGACGAGAGCAAGGGGAAGACGTATCAGGCTGAGCCGTTCCCTGAGTTCATCAAGAATATGATTGCTGACGGGGGATTAATGGCATCGTTGAAGAAAGCGAAGAACTAGTGCACAAAAGAAAACTCCCCCAATCTTCGGGGGAGAATTTTTTATTTAACGTTTAACGCGCTTTACTTTCTTCTAATGCTTCCTCAACATGTATTGAGGCTGTAGAAGATGCGCCGAGTGCTTTAGGTGCTGATGGTGAGCTGCTATCATCCTTAAATGCAATGTCCGCTGTGTAGCCAAAAGTTGCTGCTAGATTCTTTAGAATAATACGTGCGTTATCTTTGGCTTGCTTCTCTAAGTCCAAGCTCTTTAGTACTTCTTGGAGCAATTCCGGCTCTTCCTTTTCAACAATGTCACGTAGTTTGTTAAAGCTGTACGTAGGTTCATCCCTAAAAAAGTCTGCCAAGTAATCATAAACTCCTCTGGTCGCATCATATACCTTTACATCTTTTAAAGGAATAATTGTCTCAAATTTACACTGAGGCATTATGATACTTGCCAGCTTTGTTTCTTCAATGACATTGATGCTTGCTTCCAACATATCGAAGCTGGCGACAATCCGTCCTTTGCAAGTAATCAGTGCCTTACTTTTTGAAAGCCAAGCTGCTGTTTGTTCGTTTGTTACAACACGCTCGAAGTTACTATGTAGGACGATCATTTCGTTCGCTGTCCTAATGGCAGATAACAAAGTGGACGAATGAGTATCATTTTTACGTGCAAAGAGATTGAAGAAGTTTGCTGCCCACCACATGATAGCAGCTCCAGCCACTAAGGCGACAAACACGATAAGTACAATAATTGCACTTACAATAATTACACTCATGAACTGTACCTCCTAAAATGGAAAATAATAAAAAGTGTAAAAAAACGAACTGTCATCAGTTAATCTACCTATTCAAGCCTGTGCTAATATTACTTCGTAAACAAAGTTTCTCATTCAACAAGGAGGAAGCATTCACATGAAGAATGTAGCAGTAATTCCCGGCGACGGCATCGGCCCGGAAGTCATCGGCGCAACCCTCGACGTCCTGGAGAAAGTAGCTCCCAAAGCCTTCACCTTCAACGAGGTAGCGATGGGCGGAAACGCAATCGACAAATACGGTGAACCCCTGCCCGCAGAGAGCCTCAAGATATGCCAGGACGCAGACGCAACCCTTCTCGGCGCAGTAGGCGGCCCGAAGTGGGACAACCAGCCCCCCGAGAACAGACCCGAGCGCGGACTCTTGGGTGTACGCAAAGGCTTGAAGGTCTTCGCAAACATTAGGCCCGCTAAAATCTTTGCACCTCTGGCTTCTGCGTGCCCGCTGAGGAAGGACATTGCGGACAAGGGAATTGATTTCGTTATTATCCGCGAGCTCACAGGCGGAATATATTTCGGCAATCACGAGGCCTTCACCACACCGAACGGCGAACGTGCCGCGCGCGACGTGATGGAATATTCGGAGCACGAGGTCAGGCGTATTGCACACGTTGCGTTCAAGGCGGCAATGGGCAGGCGCAAGATAGTAACCTCAATCGACAAGGCCAACATTCTCACAACTTCAAGGTTCTGGAGGGAGATTGTCGAGGATGTTGCGAAGGAGTATCCTGAAGTCAAGCTGAATCACCTTTACGTCGACAATGCTTCGATGCAGTTAATCCGTGTGCCGTCAGAATTTGACGTTATCGTAACGGAAAACACGTTCGGAGATATTCTGTCGGACGAGGCCAGCCAGATTGTCGGCTCAATCGGAATGATTCCTAGTGCCTCGCTCGGCGATAACAATCGCGGTCTGTACGAGCCTATTCACGGTTCAGCTCCTGACATTGCGGGGCAGGACAAGGCTAACCCGATCGGGACGATACTTGCGGGAGCAATGATGCTGAGGTATTCGTTCGCAATGAACGCTGAAGCTGACAGGATAGAGCGTGCAGTTGACGGTGTGCTGAATGACGGCCTGAGGACCGGGGACATCTACACCGGCACTGAGAAGCTGGTAACGGGTTCACAGATGAGGGACGCGATTATCGCGAGGCTCTAGAGACTTGAAGACTCCCGCTGTGTTTCACTTCTTGGGAGTCTATTTTTGTCTGGAGGCGTTTTATTATGAGGACATTTCGCAAGCTGATACTAGCCGCTGTAATTTTCACTCTGCTCAACTTAGGAGGATGCGGCGGCAGTTCAGATTCGCAACAAATACTGACCGGAGATGTACAGTTTGATAAATACATTCCGCTTCTGAACGGCAAAAGAGCAGCTTTGTTCTCGAATCATACAGGGATAGTTGGAGACAGTACTTCGGAAACCGGAAGACCTGACGAAAATACTCGTTTCGGGGTCGGAACTGACGGGAATCCGCTAACTTACGGTGAACATATTCTTGACGCACTGCTTGAACGTGGAGTTAATGTAGTGGCGATTTTCTCTCCGGAACATGGTTTTCGCGGCACTGAGGACGCTGGCGCAACCATAGATAACTCTGTGGACGAGAAGACAGGAGTCCCTATACTTTCACTTTATGCCGGAGATGGATCGCATTATCCTTCATCAGAGGATATGGGAAAATTTGATACTCTAGTTGTAGATATGCAGGATGTCGGACTTCGGTATTACACATACTACATTTCCATGTATTACCTGATGGATGCGTGCACGTCATACGACAAAGAAGTTATCATACTGGACCGCCCTAACCCGAACGGATTTTATGTAGACGGCCCAATTCTCCGGAGCGGATACGAATCAGGAGTTGGAAGGCTTCCTCTTCCAATAGTGTATGGCATGACTTGGGGCGAGCTGGCGCGAATGATTAACGGTGAAGGCTGGCTTTCGGCAGGAGCAGATACATGCAATCTGACCGTTATTCCCTGCGCAAATTATAATCACCAGGCCAAGACATTCTTAATACGCAATCCTTCACCTAACATTAAGGACATGCGGGCTGTATATCTTTATGCCTCGACATGTTTTTTCGAGAACACAACAATATCTGTCGGAAGGGGCACAGATTTTCCCTTTGAGATATACGGCAGTCCTTACTTGGAGGGTATTGAAGGATTTGATTTTACGTTCACGCCCCGCAGTATGGAAGGTGCTCTTGAGCCGCCGTTTAAGGACGAGGTTTGTTACGGAGTGGATTTGAGGACTGTTCCCATCGATGAAATTTTAGCTGCAGGGATAAATCCTGAATACCTGCTTAGTGCGTACAATGCATATATGAGTACGTCTCCTGAAGAATCATTCTGGGGGCAGCCTAACGCAAAAGGCATGTACTGGATTGACTTGCTGAGCGGCTCTGACGAACTGCGCAGGATGATTGAAGAAGGGAAGACTGCAGAGGAAATCAAAGCCTCATGGCAGGAAGACATTACGGCTTTCAAGGAGCAGAGGAGGCCCTACCTGCTGTACGACGAGTAAAATTTTTGCAGCAGCCGTTTTTTCCACAGAGACGAAAAGCTCCCCCGATGATGAGTCAGGGGAGTTTGTTTATGTTTATATGTAATCGTCGATGCTGAGATCCCGCATGTCCCATTCGTCGCTAATCTTGAAGTCGTCAGCGTCGTAATCCTCCAGAAGTTCAGGGACATCGTCGCGCAGCTCCTCGAACAGTTGGGTATTCCGGCCTCGCAGTATCTGCGGAACATCACGCGGAAAAGAGAAGTCGCCTGCTGTATCTTGTTCTTGCGCAGCTCCTTGATGAGTTCCTGTTCTTTGTCCTCCTGCTCCTGGCGTTCCTCGTCGCGTTCGGCGTAATGTTCGTCCCGCTCGCGCCTTAAGCGTTCAATGTCTTCATCCCATGCTTGAATAATATTCTTCCTGTTACGTTCCAGCAGGAATATGTATGCCCCCATCACAACAATTACGCCGACAAGTACATAGTTCAGCATGTTTCGTCCCTCCTTCAGTCCTCGTCGAAATGGGACAAGATAAAGTTACGGATAGTTTCGATGTCCCCGGCTAACTCATTCTTGGACTCGCGCAAATTTTCGTCGGTTACGCAGAATATAAGTTTGCGGTTCATTTCGTTCTGCTTGGTCTCAATCTCGCTCTGCTCTTCCTGAATCTGTCCGTGCATGTGATATAAATGGCTGATGTTAGACATAGATAGTGCTAATCCTATCGCTGATTACCTCCATAAATGCAGAACTCCCCCGGCGAAGCAGGGGAGTATATTTTTTCCCGCTAGTCCTTCCTGTCTATCTCTGTACCTATCTTGTTTCCCGTAAGCCCTCCGATGATTGCTCCGCCAATCGCTCCGGCAATTTTCCCGGCTGTACCGCTGAGGCCGGGTTCAGGCGGTTCGGGTGCTGCTTTGCTCATGTCATATTCATCCTATCTCTATTAGCTTCCTGACGAAAGGATGCTCTCATAATACCCAACCCATTACTTGCGGCTGAAGAAAGCAAGAATTATGTTGACGACGAACATATACAGCAAGGCTTGCAATGCTGTCGAAAAACCGTAGAGATACCACACGACACCAAACCCGATAATATCCAGCACAATTGCGAAAATACCGTGGGAAATGCTGACGGCTACATAATATCACGGAAGGGTAGGGGGGATGTCAATACACGATACTCCCTTGAGATGAGATAGGACTCACACCTTCAAGAGAGCAAGAATATTTTACACCATGATGAAAATTTTTGTGCTATAATCTCCACAATTACGCGGAAACGTGGCCGAGCGGTCGAAGGCGGGCGCTTGGAGAGCGTCTTAGCAGCAATGCTACCAGAGTTCGAATCTCTGCGTTTCCGCCATTCCTTTACCCCACTCACAAAATCACTTCCAGCAGTCATATACAAATGCAGGCGGCACGTTGAACATCACAAACCTCGTCTTCATGTGCGCAAACTTCTTCTTGAGGACATGCTTCATTATCGAGGAGTACTGATACGCCACAAAATGCCCCTCAGGCTTCAACGCCTTCACTACAGAATTGAGAATCCTTACTGTCATTTTTGGGGGAAGGACTGTGAACGGCAGGCTCGAGATCACGAAGTCCAGCTCACTAATTCCGTTCTCGTTCATGTACCTGTAGAGTTCCTGTGCATCGCTGTGAAGAGTAAGACCCTCGTGTTCAGGGTGTTCGTCGCGAATCATCTTCTGGAGTGCCGGATCAATCTCGAACACTAAAATCTTTGCGTCCTTCCTCGCACGCCTCACTATCTCCCGCGTGAAGACTCCTGTACCTGCCCCAAGTTCAGCTATATACTTTGCGTTCTCCCAGTCTACACGGTCAAGCATTGCCCGCGTCAAAAAACGGGAACTCGGCGCAACACTGCCTATCCTGCGCGGCGAATTGGCAAAACGTTTCAGAAACGCCATACTTTCCTTGAACTGCATCTGTGTTTATCCTCCGTGAATAAATTTTCTAGTGCCTGTGTTATCATTTAGTTTACCCGAATAATTATACATACATATACAAGGGAGAAAATTTTTGCTATGACCGAAAAGAAACGGCTTGTTGTTCTCACAGGTGCAGGCATAAGTGCGGAAAGCGGGTTCAAGACTTTTCGAGATTCCGGCGGACTGTGGGAAACTTACAGCGTAGAAGATGTCGCCAGCATTCAGGGCTGGTACCGCAATCCCAAACTTATGACCGACTTCTACAACGACTTGCGCTCCCAGCTCGAGAAAGCTCAGCCCAACGCAGGGCATATCATCCTCGCGGAACTCGAGCAGTATTTTGACGTGCAGATAATCACGCAGAACGTGGACAACCTCCACGAGAAGGCAGGAAGCCATAACGTCCTGCATCTTCACGGCGAACTCACTAAGGCCCGGCCCGTCAACAACGAGAGCAAAATTATCGACATAGGCTATCGTCCGATGAAGTACGACGAGCGCGACGAGGACGGGGATATTCTGCGGCCTCATATCGTGTGGTTCGGCGAGGCTGTGCCTGAAATCATGAACGCGGCCAAGCTCGTGAGGAGTGCGGATATTTTCGCGGTGGTGGGGTCGTCGCTGGTGGTGTATCCGGCGGCAGGGTTAATCCACGACCTGAGAGGGAGCACCAAGAACTACCTGATTGACCCGGCGGAGGTGGATGTTCCGGGATGGCTGAACTTCAGGGTCATCAAGGAAGTTGCCTCAAAGGGAGTCGCAATTATGAGGGATGAACTGCTGAAGGATTTTGCGTGATGGAAAAGTATGATCCGCTGCTTACCATGTCCGCCCTAAATATGGCGGTAGTGTCTCTCCATCGCATAAAATCAGCGAAAGACAGGGTAACGCTCGACAGCGAATACAGAAACATCATCAACAACCTGCGCATGGGCGAAATCAACGCTGACCCGGAACTGACGAGCCTTTATCAGGAAATTGTGAGGATTATCCACAAGGGTAGACTTCGTGATGAGCTGAGAAATGAAATAGAGGCTGTTTATTCACATCAGCAGAAGAAAAGCATTAAGGAGATAATCTCAGGTAATTTTGCTTCAAGTTTCAGCACTACTCCATTAAAGTGGCTTGCTCGTATGGCGATGTCGTGCGTGTCTGAATACTTCATGTCGAAAGCTAAGGCAGAACTTACCCACGACAGGGGGCAACTGAATCTCAGAAAAGACGAGCTTGATGAATACGATGAACTTCAGAGAAAATTATTTGATTCATCGTGGAAGTTGCTGAGGATGTACAAAATACCTGATAGTTATCGTTTGACGCAGAATGCGCTGGACAAATTTTATGCGGCGGTGCAGGAGAATGACCCCTCAAAGCGGATGCGGATGCTGAAGTACATAGAGGGAGAGTTCGCTATGTATTCGCCGTACTGGTTCTGTCGGGCACGGTCTGCTCAGGATGCGGGAAGCCGTGATGAGGCCGTGAGGTGCTTTGCGAAGTTCGGCGAGGTGTGGCGGCCTGTCCTGCGGAAGGATCCGTACAGGGTGGAGGCGTTGAAGTTCCGGGTAGATGAGCTTGCGCAGGAAGGCATCAGCGGGAAGAACGCGGGCGAAGTTCTGGAGTGCCTTGCGGGGATTCGTGAGAACGCGGAGCTTGAGGACTGGGCGAACAATATTTACTTGGGGATGATGTACTTCACGCTCGGCGACAAGGAGAAGGCCGTAGAGTCTGTGATGTGCAATATAGATTTCGGGTTCGAGACGAAGAACATCCGGAAAGTGCTCGCGAAGTTCAAGCTGAAGACTCCGCCGAAGAAGTTTACGGCTGCTCCGGCCAAGAGTCCAGAAGCCCCGAAACCTGAGCCGGTAAGGACGGTGCGTGAAGAGGCTGATGTTCCGCCGACTCCTGAGCCTGAACCGAAGCCAGTGAAGCAGTCGCTGAAGGTACGTGCGGAGAGCGGAGATGCTGAGGCGCAGTATGAACTTGGGGCATCTTACGATAAGCGTAAAGATACAACAGCTTTAGGACAGATAGTGATTTGCGCGTGGCTGTGTGTCGGGTGGCTGGTGTGGCATTATCTGCTGCCTTCATCGTTCATCTGGTGTTTGCTGTGGATTGTATTCGTGTGCTGGATAGCTTTCGCTTTAGGAGTAACCATTATTGACGGGATGCCAGAAAATTATTATGAGCCGCGAGCTATAAAGTGGTTCACCAAAGCCGCAGAAAACGGACACGTCGAAGCAATGTACAGGCTGGCAGAAATATACTGCGCGGAGAATCCTGAACATTATGAAGCCGAACGCTGGTACAAGAACGCGGCGGTACGGGGACATATTCCCTCGCAAAAGGCTTTGAGCGCAATGTACAAGCTGTACGGAGATGATTATCCTGCGTACATGTGGGCATATCTGGCGTATCTTTGCGGAGGAACTGAGAATCTCGGCAACAAACCATATCCTGGTGATTATCCTATATCCCTAGCAGACGCAAGGAAAGCCGAAGACGAAGCACGTAGAATGTTCGACGACATACAGCACAACAAAGGAGGCGCACAATGACAGCTACAACTCTGGCGAGAGCACAGGCAAATCTGGCTCAGCTCATTGATAACGTGAACTACACCAGCAGCCCAGTGATAATCGCAACTGATAACGGGAAAAACGCTGTGCTGGTTTCAGAAGAGGACTGGAACTCAATACAGGAGACTATGTACCTGTACTCCATTCCCGGCATGGTCGAAAGCATCATAGAGGCCGGAAAAGAACCTTTATCCGCATACACTCCCTATGACCCGAACGAGGAATGGTAAATGTATTTCGTAGAGTTAAGCAGACAGGCAATGAAGGACAGGAAGCTGCTAAAGGCAGCGGGGCTTGAGGGAAAAGCTAGGCTTCTGCTGGACATACTTGCGTCTGACCCTTTGCAGTTCCCGCCGTCGTACGAAAAATTATCATGGGATATGCGCGGGAGTTATTCCAGAAGGATTAACGCTCAGCACAGACTTGTTTATGACGTTGTCGACAACAGCGAAAATATACTCTCGCCCGACGGCACTCCTTACGAGGGCATAGTAAGGGTAAAAAGAATGTGGACACACTACGAGTGAACGCACAAAGGAGGCACAAACTAAAATGGCATTCAAACGCTGGCACAACGTCCCGGAAGTTCAGGACGAAGTCGCCAAACTCACTGATAACGCACAAAAATACTTCTCTCTCCTCTCGACAGGAAAGACCGACGACAAAATTCAGGCTCAAAAGCTCTGGCAGGTCATGTCCAGCTCGTACTGGGACATCCTCTTTGCCATCATCGACGCTCAGACTAAAGCCTTGCCCGCAAAACTTGTCTTCGACGCAGAAGAAAGACTCTTCATCGACACAGGCTACGTTCACGGAGTGCTGAGCCTCAGCAAAAATTTTGACCCCAAAGCATTCCTCACAGCCAAGTGCTCCTCAGGAATACTTCCTGTCATGACTTTTTCCGACTACATCGCCGAAACTTGGGCCGCAATCACAGGCAGTCCCGCACCAGTCCCGGCAATCGGAATGTCCCTCGAAGACAGAATAGCCCGGCTCAACGAAGCTCTGGCCGCTGCTCAAGACGAAAGAGACCGCGAACTCTCAGCCATCGTCTCAGAGTATTCACTAAAACTCCAGGCAAGCCAGTTCTCGCAGGCAATGAACTATAACCTCATACCCTGCATGAAGGTCAACATGAGAGTACCGGAATACCGTGAAGGCGACGAGGCTTTTCGTCAGTCATTGTCCCAGAAACGCAAAATTTACATCGACGCTGAAAACGCTATGCTCCTCGAGATTAACTCCGCCCGCAAAAAAGAGGGCACCCCGCTTCCAGCACCGCGAGCCGAAAAATTCCTTCAGCTCCACGAAAACACAAAGAACATAGCCCGCGAAATTCTCTATTCGCAGGTTGATGCGGTGAAGATTGCCCGCAGAAACAAGAAGATTACTGATTCCTGCTCTGGAATGTCCCCCCAGATGAAGCGCAGCGAGCTTCGCAACATGCTCGTCAAGAAGCGCGACTACCTTTCAGTTCCGGCCAAGAACGCCAGAATCGACGGCTCACTGCTCTGCGCTCCGGACTCAATGCCCCTCGATTACGTGAAGAACTATGCGATTCTCGAGGACATGTGCAGAATGGACATCGCTATGTTCAACGTCCCAAGAGTCAGAATGTACGGCCTGCCCAGAGCTATTTTCGTACCAGGACAGGGACTCGGCACTTACGACTGGAGCGACCACACAATTCTTCTGCCGGTGTTTCCGCTCAACGGCGAGGATAAATCCGTGAGCTATGCACTTGCTACGTACAGATGGGACAGCGACGAGGACAGGAAGGTCAAGACTCCCTACGAGCAGATCAAGGAGAACAAGAAAAAATCCCTGCTCGCACTTGCAAGTTCATTCTACAAGGACTATTCCTTATGGATGACGAAGGAGAAGAAGGGCTACAGAATACTTCCAGGCGAGACACACAAAGCGTTTGTGCAGATTTTTGCGCAGAAAGCCGACGACTGATGCCCATAAACATACCCGGCGACCTTCCGGCAGCGGGCATTCTGGAGCGCGAAAACATCTTCGTGATGACCAGCAGGCGCGCTCAGAGCCAGGACATCAGGCCCCTGCGAATCCTGATACTTAACCTCATGCCCACGAAGATAGCTACTGAGACTCAGTTAGCCCGTCTTCTGGGCAATACCCCCCTTCAGGTTGAGATTGAGCTTATTGCGGCGAGCGGACATACCCCGAAAAATACTCCGGCTGAACACATGCTTGCGTTCTACAGAAACTTTGACGCGGTGAAGCACGAGTATTTTGACGGCATGATTATTACCGGAGCACCAGTTGAGCATTTAGCCTTCGAGGAAGTCTCATACTGGAAGGAACTGTGCGAAATTATGGAGTGGAGCAAGAGTCATGTTCACAGCACTTTTCATATCTGCTGGGGGGCACAGGCCGGACTGTACTATCATTACGGTATTCCGAAGATACATTTGCGGTCAAAATTATTCGGCGTGTTCAGACACAGGGTTACGCACAAAGGCTCGATACTGTTTCGCGGTTCGGATGATGTGTTCATGGTCCCGCATTCCCGACACACGACGGTAATGCGCTCTGACATCAAGAAGATACCTGCACTGAAAATTCTTGCTGAGAGCTACGAGGCGGGGGTCTACGCTGTTTCTACTAACGAAGGCAGGCAATTATTCATCACCGGGCATTCCGAGTATGACCCCGACACTCTGGCACAAGAATACTGGCGCGACAAAAGGGCAGGGCTTGCGATTCACGTACCTCATAATTATTTCCCGAATGACGATGATTCACAGCCGCCGGTGTGTACCTGGAGATCTAGTGCCAATCTGCTCTATTCGAACTGGCTGAATTACTTTGTGTACCAGCAGACTCCGTATGATGCGCGGAATATTAAAGGCATAAAAACTAACTAGGAGCGTGTTACTCATGAAAAACATTAGCCTCAAATCTATGCTGATTATGCTTTCACTGATCCCGCTTATCCTCGCTGTCGTGATTATCGCTGTCGCAACTTCAAGGGTAGTTGTCCAGAATCTCAAGGACAACACTAAGGAAGAACTGATAGTTGCCGCAAAAGCCCTCAAGGAATATTACGAGTATGATCTAGTCTACAACAATGATCTCGTTGACGGATTCATCAACTACGAAACCTCCTACATTGACTCTATGCATCTTACGGGAATTGATCTGACCCTCTTCAAGGAAAACGTTCGCTTCATGACAACTATTCGTGACGATTCCGGCAAACGCATTGAGGGTACGAAGGCTTCCGATGCGGTGTGGAACGTCGTCAAAAATGGCAGTGATTATTATTCCGACAAGGTCAAAATTAACGGGCTGAACTATCACGTCTACTACATGCCCCTGCGCTACGGGAACAAGACTTACGGCATGGCATTTTCGGGCAAACCTGCAACGGCAATTCAAGAGGCCGAAATTAACATCTACAAGATAATTCTGACGATAAGCACATTGCTTGTAGTGATATTCGGTGCCGTAACAATGATAATTACCCGGAGAATCGCAAACCCTCTCCGTGATGTGGCCGAAAGGATAGAGCATCTGCTAAACATAAAGCTGAACGTCAAGACCGATGCCAAAAGCAATATCTACGAGACTGCACAGCTTATACGTGCGGCCGGCAAGCTCAGAGCAGTTCTGAACGACGTTGTTGGGAAGATTCAGGATTCGGCATTGTCGCTCACCGAGACTGTAGCGTCAACTGCGGATATGGCGAAAGAGTCTTCGTATGCTTCAGTCCAGATCGCAGAATCGATGCAGGCTCTTGCGGAAACTACGGTATCTATGGCCGGAGATGTCAGGGAAATCAACGAAAACGTTACTGACATGGCAGAAGTAATCACCCACGTAGTTACTAACGTGGAACACCTCAATAACAATTCGCGCCTTATGAGCGATGCCAACAATTCAGCACTGGCATGCATAGAGGACGCAACGAAATTCTCCGAAAAATCTTCACAGGCAATCGATGAAATTACTGACAAGATCAACGCCACCAACGAGGCAATCTTCAAGATAGGCGGCAAGGTAAGGCTGATCACTGATATAGCTACGCAGACTAACCTGTTATCGCTGAATGCTGGGATAGAGGCGGCACGTGCAGGAGAAGCCGGAAAGGGATTCGGGGTAGTAGCTGCGGAGATAAAGAAGCTGGCTTCAGATTCAAATGCTTCTGCAGAAGAAATTAATGCTCTGGTTTCAGAGATCAAGGCACTATCAGAAGAATGCGTTGAACACGCCGGAGATGTCAGGGAGCTGATAAAGGAAGAAGGGGAGCTTCTGATGACGACGCACGATAAATTCATGGTGCTGGCTGATGAGATAAAGGACTCTGTGCAAGAAATTTCTTCTGTGTCTGGAGTAACTTCACAGCTTGAAGGCATCAAGGATTCGATCATGAATGATGTCAGCGAGTTGGCGACAATTTCTGAGGAGGCTTCGGCGACGAACGAGGAGGTAGCGGCATCGATAGCATCAATAGCCGACAACATCAAGAAGGTATCTGAGGACACAGGGACTATGCATCAATTGGCAGAGAATCTCAACGAGGCGATTTCGTATTTCCACTAGAGCACACGCACAAAAAAGCCTCCCCTTCTTCAGGGGAGGTATTTTGTTATGACGGCGTTACTCTTCTGCGTTGATGTGGAGTTCGTCGGTCTCGATGGTGAAGCCTTCGGTTTCTGCTTCTGCCATTACTCTGAAACTTCCGCTGACCACTTCGGCAGTAATGGTGAATATGCCTTCGCTGGAAATGTCAACGCCGTCGATGGGTTTGCCGTTCACGAGGACCTGAACGTTCGAGGCATCTTCCGGCCACTCGCTTATGATGAAGGTGATAGGCGCGCCTGCTCTCACGTCGACGATGTAGAATTTCCCTTAGCATAAGTTACAGCAATGGATAGGCTATATCTTCCTGACCTTGTCGGCCTTCCATTGAGGTAGCATTTGTTTCCTGAGCAGCTAGTGCTCAGACCAGGAGCTGTAACCGTGAAATACAGGGTATAAGGCGCAGCTCTGTTCGATGGGTTCTTGGGAGTGCCCTTGATGATATCTGAAGTATCGCTCCCTACGAGCATCGCTCCAATATCGAAGCCGTTTGCCTGCAACGTAGCAGTCCAGCCCGAGAAGGTAATAGGCTTTGTGCCTGTAGCCCCGATTTTTGCGTAGTATGGCTCGTTGAGGCAGGCATCTGGCAGCCTTGTTGCCGTGATTGTCGGCGGCTCATCCACATACGGATAATTCACGTACATAGGAACATAGCATTTCTCCGACAGCCTAGAGTACGTATACGTTCCCTTGTGCGTCCCGACCATTTGGTTAGCCACAGAGTCCCAGCAATATTGTCTGGTCAATGTATGTTATCGTTTGCTTACTAGTGTTATTCTCCACGACAAATATCACGTGATCCCAGTCGTTGAGGTAATCACCCTTCTGAAGCTTTTTGTACGCAGGATAGACGGAACTTGCCTGGCTGCTCCTTATGTTCGACCAGATTCTCTGCCACTGATCTTTAGTGTGGTCATAGTTGAAAACGGAGCTTGACACCGACGACACCAAATTCGTGTAAGCACTGCTGTAGCGGCTCTTGTGGAACATAACCGTATGCCGTAATGGCAATTCCCTGTCCCAAAAGGCTTGTCTTATGCAGTCTGTTACTAATGTTGCTCAGACCATTCCGTACTTGGCCTGCCCGTTTCTTCATGAAAAATCTTCCTCCTTGAATTGAAATTCCGTTTACCTTCACGCAATTATTGGAACTTCACATCAAGGAGGCTTCTCCTCGCGGGTACTGCACGCAAACCTCTTCGGCCAAGCACAAAAAACCGCGCCGCAATGTGCTACGTCAATTCTGATATCTCAATTCTTCATTACCTTGTGGGGACAAGTATTATAGCACACAAAAAAACCTCCCTCACGTTTCCGCAAGGGAGGCGTTGTTCGCTGTCTACTCTTCTGGTTCAGGTTCTAGCTTCACGTTCTCGCGGTCAACCATCGCCTGAATCTCGTCGTGGGTGATTACTTCCTTCTCCTGAAGCACACCGGCTACCTCGTGCAGCATCTTTTCGTGTTCACGCAAAATCGCACCCGCCTGTTCCTGCGCCTCAACCACTAAGCGCCGAATCTCCGCATCTATCTTCTCCGAAGTATCCTCGCCCACATCGTTGCGCACACCAGACTCTCCGTGAAGATACGTCATCGACGGTGCGGCATACCTCACAGGCCCGAGCTCCGGCGACATCCCGAACTCCGTAACCATCCGGCGCGCAGTCTCCGTAGCGCGTTCGAGATCGTTCGATGCTCCGGTCGATGCCTCGCTGAACACCAAAAGCTCCGCCGCTCTCCCTCCGAGCATCACCGCCATCCTGCTCCGAAGCTCCGACTCTCCCACAAGATAGTGATCCTCGTTCGGCCTCTGAAGTGTATAACCCAGTGCTCCCTTCGTCGTGGGAATTATGCTCACCTTGTGCACAGGGTCAGTTCCTGGCAGATAGCACGCAACTAATGCATGTCCCGTCTCGTGGTACGCTACCTTCTTGCGGACTTCCGGAGTGAGCGGTGTCTTCCTCTGCAACCCCGCAACTACACGCTCAATCGCCAGGTCAAAATCATTCATGCTGACCTTGTCGGCTTTCCGGCGCGCGGCCAAGAGCGAAGCCTCGTTAGCAATATTCGCCAGGTCCGCACCAGAAAAACCGGGCGTTACCTTCGCGATTGACCGTAAATCGATCTCTGGCGCAAGAGGGAGCTTCTTCGTGTGTATCTTGAGGATTTCCTCGCGGCCTTCCTCTGTCGGAAGTACTACCTGAATCTGCCGGTCAAACCTTCCCGGCCTCAGCAATGCCTGATCCAAAATTTCCGGCCGGTTCGTCGCTCCCATAATCACAACTCCGTTGTTGTCCTCGAAGCCGTCCATTTCTGCAAGTAACTGGTTCAGCGTGGCTTCCTGCTCGGAATTGCTGTTGAAGTTACGCATTCGCGCCTGCCCTATCGCGTCAATCTCGTCCACGAAAATTATGCACGGAGCTTTTCGCTTGGCCTGTTCGAACAAATCCCTCACTCTTGCCGCACCAACTCCTACGAACATTTCCACGAAACTTGAACCGGTTATGAAGAAAAACGGCACCCCTGCTTCACCCGCACATGCCTTCGCGAGAAGAGTCTTTCCTGTTCCGGGAGGACCTACCAGCAATACACCTCGAGGCAGTTTCGCCCCGAACTTGTCAAAGCGTTTCGGGTCTTTCAGGAAGTCGATTATCTCCCTAAGTTCTACTTCAGCCTCGCCCGCTCCGCCAATATCACCGAAGTGTACTCCGCTCATCTCACCCTGCAGCTCTTTGGCTTTGCTCTTGCCGAACGAGAATATCCCTCCTCCTGCTCCGCCCCGCATGTTCCTGAATATAAAGTACCAGATAATCAACAGGGGCAGCATCGGCAGAAATATTCCCATCAGCAGGTCAATCAACCCTTCCTGCCTGGCTACACCGCCAAACTTGATGTCCGCACTGGCCAGTCTCTCAATCAAAAACGGGTCCTGAAGACGTACTACACTCTTCACGCTCTCGGGCTTCTTCGTCTTGGCCGTGAGTATCACTCCGTTGACGATTGGCCGCTTGTCCGGACTCAACGCCGCCTCCTTGAGAGTGTAGACTATCCGGGATTCACCGATGTCAACGTTCTCGATGTCCTGGCTCGTCAGGTCTGCAAGAAACTCGCTGTACGGAACTTCGGTCTTGCTCTCAGCCCAAGGCTTATAGATATATTCTGCGAACAGCCAAGCCACTATCAACGCACCCAGAAAATACCACACTGAAAATTTTTGTCCTTTGTTCATGTCAATTTGCCGTTGGGATTCCTTTCCTGAAAGATTTTTGGTGAGTTACAGCCTGGAACTTCTCAGAATTGCCCGCCCTGTTGCGTTACGACGGGCTTTTTCGCGCACTGCTTCAAACTTCTCTGCTATGTCTGCACGTTCAGATTCACTCACCGGCATTACATCAAGAAACTTCTTCAGCTTTTCCTCCATGTCCTCAATTTCACGGGTATTCGGCGGAACTGTACGGCCTATATTCTGGAGACTCATAACCGCAATATCCGCGATCAGCACTGCCATATCGTGAAGGTCGCTGTCGTCCTGCGAAGTGCTCTCCTGTTCCGGAGCTTCCTGCTTAATTCTCGTCGAGAAGCTCAGAAATCCTACAGCTACCGCAAGCCACGCAGCACCCCCCGCGATATTATCGATGTAGAACATGTAGCCCGCAAAGATCGCAGTGATGATTCCGCCGCAGAAAAACACCCAGCGCAAAAGTCTGTCCAGCGTCATGATGCGATTATCCGCCTAAGCTCCTCGCAAGCGGAATCCAGATCGTCATTCACGACCACGTAGTCATATTTTCCCTTGAGGCCAAGTTCCTTGACGGCATTAGCCAGTCGTGTGCGCAGAGCCTCTTCCGTTTCGGTGTGCCTGTCTCTGAGTCTGCGTTCAAGCTCCTGAATTGACGGTACGTCCACAAACACAAGCACTGCTTCAGGAATTTTTTCCCGAACCTGCAGTGCTCCCTGTACGTCTATCTCAAGCAGAACGTTATTACCGGCTTCCAGTTCGCGCATAACGTCAGCCTTGAGCGTCCCGTACATGTCCGAGTGAACGTAAGCGTACTCCAGAAAAAGCCCCTGCGCTATCCATTCCCTGAAAGTCTCGTGCGAAATGAAACGGTATTCCACGCCGTCAGTCTCGCCTGGTCTTGGCCGTCTGGTCGTGCAGGAAATCGAGTACACCAGTCCGTGAATATCCTTCAGCGCGCGTTCACGGAGAGTCCCTTTGCCCGCTCCGCTCGGCCCGGACAGCACAAATAACTTTCCCCTGCCTACTCGATGTTCTGAATCTGTTCGCGCATTCTCTCTACGCATGATTTCGCCTCTACTACTCCCCACCTGAACTGTGCATCCGCTACCTTGCTGCCCATCGTGTTAATCTCCCTGTTCATCTCCTGAATCAGAAAGTCTAAACGTTTCCCTGATGGTTCCTGCGATTCCATTATCTGCCGGAATTTTTCGGTGTGGGCCTCAATTCTGACCAGTTCCTCCGAGACATCCCATTTGTCCGACATCAGCGAAACTTCCTGCGCAACACGTGCCTCGTCGATCTCAAGATCATAGTGTTCCATAACCGTCTCTATTCTTGTCCGCAATGACTCCAGTGCGTCGTTTCGGGCCGCCTCCCAGCGTTCTTTTAGCGATGCTGTAAGTCTCACAAGCATATTCAGGTCTGCTTCTACTTTACCCTTGAGCTTGAGACCTTCAGCTCTCTTCATGTCGTTGAGGGACTTTATGGCCTCAGCAATAATTTCGTCCCAGATTTCGGGGTTCTCTGACGCTTCCTGCTCAGCTATATTGCTGTGGTCATCGTATACTCCGGGAATTAACAGAAAATTCGTGATGTCCGAAGGTGCTTCAAGCTGGTTGCGCTTTGCGATTTTGCGCACCTGGTTTATCAGGTTGAGCAGTCCTTCTTCGTCGAGAGCAGGGATATGTGCACCGGGATTCCAGGTGATTTCTGCTGAGAGCTTTACCTTCCCGCGAGCTATCGAGCTCCTCATGATGTTAATTGCCTTGTTCTCGAGCGATGATAACTCTCTGGGCAGTCGCGCGCTGAAGTCCTGGTACTTGTGATTCACAGACGTAATCTCCACCAAAACATTACCCCACGAAAATTCGTGCCTGCTGCTCCCGAAACCCGTCATACTGATAAACATTCCGAGTTAGCCCTCCGCTTCAAGTTTCTTCATTGCGGCATTCAGGCTGTCCATGATAATTTTGCGGCCCTCTTTGCTGGAATACACATCATCACTGAATCTCAGAGGTTCACCGAAAGTTATGCGGAGCTTCGTCGGCTTTATGAATGCGCTTCCAGGAGGCATTGCCTTAAACGATCCGTGAATGAACGCAGGCAGAATCGGAGCATGTTCGTGTGCGGCGATGAGTGCTACTCCGGCTTCAAGGGGCTGAAGGTTTCCGTCGAGGCTTCTTCCGCCCTCCGGGAATATCAGCACGTCGCTTCCTTCCTGGTAGAGTTTCATGAAACCCTTCAACGCTCCGGCAGCACTGGCGTTGTTCTGGCGCGATACCGGAACTGCTCCGAGTGCCCTTATGCACGTCCCGAAAAGCCAGCTGGTGAAAAGTTCTTCCTTCGCGAAATAGCGTAGACGACGCGGGAAAAAGCACCCGACTATCACGGGGTCGAGATTGCTCGCGTGATTGCAGGCAACGATAAACTTTTCGTTTGGGTCAAGCCTCGTGAGCCATTTCGACGAACATCTGTTGTAGATTATGAGTAATATTTTGAGGAAATTTCTGACGATAAAGTAAAAGATTTTGTTCTGTCCGATCTTCATTGCGATATGTTACCCTCCGACTTCACGTGCTCAAGTATGAATGTTACTGCTTCTTCTTCCGTCATGTCCGAAGTGTCGAGATACACAGCTCCTTCCGGCACAGTAAGAGGGGCAGTTTTGCGGCTGGAGTCGTTTTTGTCGCGATCTGTTATTGCCGCAAGAATTTCGTCGTAGTTTGCGTTCTCTCCTTTGCGTGTGCGCTCAAGGTATCTGCGCCTGGCCCGTGCCTCCGGGCTGGCGGTCAGGAAGAATTTTATGCGGGCATCAGGGAAAACTACACTTCCTATATCCCGTCCCTCAGCGACGATTGAGCCGTGCTTTTCCTGTTCCTGCTGCAACCCGAGCAACGCCTCACGCACAGCAGGCACAGCCGAATACACAGAGGCCAGCTCGTCAACTTCCGGAGTCCTGATTTCGCCGCTAACGTCAAAATCATTCACGAGGACTTTTCCGTCCCGAAGTTCCACCCGAATTTTCGTCAGTGCCTCGCGCAGATATTCGTCATTGTCGGGCTTAACTTCTGCCTGTGCCAAAATCAACGCTATTGCCCGGTAAATTGCCCCTGTGTCCAGATAATTTATGCCGAGCCTATGCGCAACTGCCTTAGCAACAGAACTCTTTCCGGCTCCAGCAGGGCCGTCTATTGTGATTACGTAAGTCAATTTTTACAGCCCTGTCATGTCGCCCATATCGCTGGCCACGTTACTGGCAAAGTCGATCATCTCTGAAAGCAGGTTGTCGAAATTCCTTATCCCCAATCTCTCGATAGGCTCCGGGAACATGTACGCCTGCAATCCGTCAGCTCCCAAGCCTATACCCAGCATCAGGCATATCGTGTTTGCGAGGGTTACTACGTCGAGCAGGGGCTGGTACTCCTTCTTGTCTTCGGGAAGCTCATTAGGCTTGTGGTGATATGCTACGGCTATCCTGTAAGACTCCGGCATTTCCCACTTGCCCACAAGAATATCGCCTATCTCTGCGTGGTCAAAGCCCAGCACCTTCCACTCAGCTTCGGTGAAGGGAATGTGTTTCTCCTCGACCATCTTGACGATTATTCCGTAGCCGAAACGCACATAGTCGTTGAGAATTACCTTGCCTATGTCGTGCAGAAGGCCGCCAACATATGCGTCTTCGGTGCCGACTTTTTCCGTTATCTGCGCCAAATGCCTGGAAGTGTACGCCACCATCAGGGAATGCCGCCACAATTCGCCCCTGTCCAGCGCATAACCGGACAATCCTTTATCCATAGCAGAATACACGGTTGCGGCGAGGACTATGTTGCTGACGCTCTTATAGCCCAGCAGAGCAATAGCCTCCGAAATGTTGGAGATGTTGCGGGTCATTCCGTAGGCCGCTGAATTTGCGAGTTTTAGTATGCGCAGAACAAGCCCTTCATCGCGTGCAAGGCTTTGAGCTACGTCCGCAGCGTTGCTTCCGGGATCATTGAGCTTCCTCATTGTCTCGAGCACAAACTGAGGGAACGATTTTATGTTCTTCATGTTGCCGATAATTCTGGTCTTGATTAGTTCTCTGGACTTTTCATCTATCTCACTCACGGACTGCTGCCCCCTTCTTGTGAAAAGATTATATTCAATTAAACTTTGCCGATGCTGAATATTTTAGAGTAGAGATCGGAAAAAGACAAACTTACATACTCGCCGACACCCAGACTTTCCAGAACCATACCGCCAATTCTGCGGCGTATAAGCCTCTCCACACGAAAACCCGCCTCTCTTGCCATAAGCCTGACCTCGCGCTTCAGACCCTCAATGATGACGATTTTCACCCACTGATTTGCGGGGTCCCTGTCCATCACATTAATGCTCACCGGTTTTACGTGATGGCCGCCCTCAATCTCAAACCCTTTTCGCCAGCGTGCTAACTGCTTCTCGTTGATGGGAATGTTGAGCAGGGCTTCGTACTCCTTCTGAATCTGCTTTGAGGGGTGAAGTATGCTCTGCGTGAAGTCGCCGTCGTTCGTGAGAATCAGGAGGCCCTCGCTCTCGCGGTCAAGACGGCCTACAGGATAGAGCCTGCCCTTGTGCTCAGGTATCAGGTCAATCACTACGGGGTCGTATTTGTCGCTTGCGGCGCAGACATAACCCGTAGGCTTGTTGATGACGTAGTAGACGTGAGTGCTGAGGGTCAGGGGCTTGCGGTCAAGGGTAACTACGTCGTGGTCGGGGTCAACCTGGAAGAACGGAGCGAGGACGATTTTTCCGTTGACCTGGATTCTGCCGGAGAGTATTACGTCTTCGGCTTTGCACCTTGAAGCAACTCCGCAGGAAGCCAGAAATGCATTAAGCCTCAATTTATCACTCCATTTCACAGCTGAATAGATTAAGCTGCATTGTATTTCTATTCACTCTGTCGTCAAATGAATCAAAACCCGAAAATTTTTCTGCTAATCTTTCGTTCGTCATAGCTATATATTCGGGGTTAATGTCTATTCCCGTCGCGTTCCTGTTAGTCTGCTGGCACACACGCAGTGAAGTCCCGCTGCCTACGAAAGGGTCAAGCACTTTATCTCCCTCGTCAGATGACGCAAGTATGATCCGCTCGAAAAGTGCTTCAGGCTTCTGTGTGGGATGCTGCTTTCTGTCCCTGTTGCAATAGTGAACGTGCGAGAACTCCCAGACGTTGCCGGGATTAGCTCCCTGCATATTGTTGCGGGCACGATAATATTTCTGCGGCACCCTTATTGCGTCAAGGTTGAACACAAAATTCTGAGGGTGCTTCGTGAAGAACAGTATATCATCATGGCGCGGCGAGTATCCTCGTGTCTTGCCTGTGCCCTGTGTGTAATGCCATGTTATCCATGAGTTGAAGTACAGGCCGAACTCCTGCTCAAGAATAATATAGACGTAAGAGATATAACGCATACCCATGAAGACATATATAGACCCGTCATCAGTCAGAACGCGTTTTGCTTCTTTCAGCCATGAGCGGGAGAACTCCAGGTAGTCCGTAAATTTCAGGTTATCCTGATTGTTACCGTAGTTCTTGCTCAAATTATACGGAGGGTCTGCGGCAATCAGCCTGAATGAGGCATCAGGGAACTTCTTCATTTCAGTTACAGCATCTCCGCATATGGTAATTATTCTCTGAGCCATTTATTCTTCACCGCCTCCCTGTAGAAATCCATGAACGTACGGCGTTTGCTGTGAAGGAATTTCTTGTCAAGCATCTGGCACATCTCCCATGTAGTCCTATGCTGAAAGCTGACGTAATGAATATCCTTCACCTGTATCTGACCTGTTCCAAGCGCAGGGTTATAGCTTATATCGCTATCACTGATATATTTCAGGTCATATGCTCTGTAATCTGTTATCTCCATGATGCCGTCTATAAGTCCTGTAGCCCTGTTGCGCTCAGAGTAGACTTTATGCTTGATTGAGAGAACGATAAACATGAAATCAGGATCGTTGACGTAAGCTGTCCTGATTCTGCTGAAAGAAGTTATGTTAGGCCTCTTTCCGCTGTCAGGTATATCGTCGGCAGTCGCTTTCACGTCAACACTGCCGGTGATTACGTCGCTACCCTTCCTGAATTGCAGAATAATATCTGCCATGTCAAGACGTTCCTGTGCTTCAGCATTGATGAGGTTGTAAATATTATTCTCATCGTCACTTATACCTGCAAAAACTTCAAATGCCCATGCTTCAATCATAGGACCGGCTATCTTGTTAATGTCCTTCAGGGGTAAGCCAGCCTTCAAGTTTGTGTTGATGATGATTTTGTTATCTCCGGCTGTTTCCCTGGCATCGAGAATCGATACTATCTGACGAATCACAAAATCAGACTCTTCACGGTAAGATGCAGACTCCACAGGTATCTTGAAGGTAAGTTCCTCGTACTTCACTGTTACCTCTTAGGGTTAGGAAGCAATCCCATAGCAGGATAAATCTCGCTCATCGTCTCACGCGCAACTTTCCCTGCCCTCTCCGCTCCGTCCGCAAATATCTCATCCAGCAATGCAGTCTTGCCCTCGTACTTGGCCCGGCGTTCACGCACCGGAGCCATCATCTCCTGAATGTGTGCGTTGAGTTTCTTCTTGCAGTCAATGCACCCAATTCCTGCCGTCCTGCACCCCTCGCAAATCTCCGCCTTCTCGCCCTCATCGTGATTGAACACCTTGTGCAAATCCCACACAGGACACTTCGCAGGGTCTCCGGAGTCTGTGCGTCTCATTCTTGCGGGGTCAGTCATCATAGTCCTCAATTTCTGCCACATTGACTCTGCACTCTCCGAAATCTCTAACGCGTTGCCGTAGGACTTGCTCATCTTGCGGCCGTCAATGCCCGGAACTTTCGGTGTTGCTGTGAATAGCGGCTGAGGTTCAACGAGTAAATCCTCGCCGAAGAAATTGTTGAAACGTCTGACCAGCTCGCGGGAAATCTCGAGGTGTGCACTCTGGTCTTCACCGACCGGAACGAGCGATGCCTTGTAGAGCAATATATCCGCCGCCATCAGTACAGGGTAGCCCAAAAATCCGTACGTGCCCAAATCCTTATTGCTGATGTTCTGGAGCTGCTCCTTGTACGTGGGATTCCGGTAAAGCCAGCCCAATGGAGTAATCATTCCCAGAGCGAGGGCAAGTTCTGCGTGCTGCGGGACGTGCGACTGAATGAACAGGGGGGATTTTTCCGGGTCAAGCCCAACCGAAAGCCAGTCGAGCAGTGCTGTGTAACAATATTCTCCGGTGTTGGCGGAGTCCTCGTAGTTCGATGTGAGTGCGTGCCAGTCTGCGATTGCGTAGAAGCACTCGTAGCGTTCGTCGTTCTGGAGCTTGACGAAATTGCTCAAAGCTCCTGCCATGTGGCCAAGATGCAACGGACCTGTGGGTCTCATTGCGCTTAATACTCGTAATTTCATGTTAAGTCATTGCTCGTGGAATGCTATAATCCTTCCTCACTAAAGACGGTCATTTTCCAGTCCAAAATGCAATTTTTACAACTACATTTACAACTACAAAAATCGACCATAATTAATGATGTTACAAGGCTTTATGCCCCCAAGCAAATAAACCTCCTTCGTTATATTCTCACCGGCTCAGGCAGTGCCTTAACGTCCAGCAATATCGTCTCAATTTTGCTCGCACTCAGCTGACGCACAAGTTCGGGAAGAGATGCCCGCTCCATTTCTCCGTGATCTGCAAGCGCAATGTTCATGTCCGAAAGCACATCTGCAAGCTCGTGATACTTCATGTCCGCAGTGATGTAAATATCAGCTTCATTCTCTAATGCGTCAATCCAGTATTCGCCGCCAGACCCTCCGCACAATGCTACTCGCGATATTTTCTCGGGCATGTCGTGCGAATAGAACGCCAGGTGCGACAATCCCCACGATGCTTTTACGTGCTCAAGGAATTTTTGTGTGTCCATTGCCTCCTTCAGCGTACCGAAAGCACCGAGTCCTGTCTCGTTATCCAGAACTTTAATCTTTTGCAGGCCCAGCAGTTTTGCCAGAGTCTCATTCACTCCTTTAGCCGCAACATCCCAGTTAGTATGTGCCGCAATAATATTTGTCCCGCTGTGTGCCGCGAGAAGAATCGTATCTCCCTGTTCCGTGTCGTCCGTTACCTTTTTCAGCGGCTTGAATATCAGCGGGTGATGACACACAATCACATTGCAGCCCTTGCTTACTGCCTCGGCTACCGCCATGCGCGTAGCATCAAGACACACTCCGATTTTGCGCACCTCGTCGTCGTAACTCCCTACCATCAGACCGCAATTGTCCCACTCCGCCGCAAGACTGAACGGTGCGAACTTGTTTATGCGTGCTATTAGTTCGATTACGTTCATTAGAATTTACGCTCCGGAAAATATGACTTGACCTGCTCAAGAAATGCATCAACCATTGACGGCGTATTTATGAATGCAGGGTTTGAGAGGTCCAGCTCTATGTAGTTCAGCTCGCCGGAAATTTCGGACTTCACGAAATCCAGAAAAGGCATGTATGCATCATAGAGGGATTTCCAGTATTCAACACCTGCGTCAATTTCGTCCTGCCTGCCCCTCGCGTGAATGCGCCTCATAATCTCGTCGAACGGACACCTCACCAGCACAAGGAGTCTGGGATTCTTGACGTAGCGCAGGAGTGAATCGTAGAGCGTCAGGTAACATCCGAGCTGGCTGTCCTTGAAGTAACCGTCCCTGTAGTACATCAGGGCGTAAACTTTGTCGCCGAATATGCTTCTGTCCAGAATGTAATCATTTTCCTCGCTGGCGCACAGGTACTGAGCAAAGCGCGTTACCAGAAAGTTCAGCTGCATCGGGAACGCCCAGCGGTTATCATGGTGGAAGCGGCTCAACAGGTCTAACGGATCCCGGAACTCTTCGGGCATAATCTTGAAGCCTAAGCGTTCGGATATGAGATTCACGATGGTAGATTTGCCGCTGGCGGTCATGCCTTCGACAATAATCTGTATCTGGCCCAAAATGTATTAGCTCCTTTACGGTGATTAATTTGTGAGAATTATGCGATTATACCAGATTGCAAAACTCACCCGAAATTATTATCATTTTCCATGCTTCAACCCTTGACGCTCTAATCTAAAGGAGGCTACAAATTTGACAGCAGACCGCAGACCCACATTCTGCACTCTCCAGAACATCCATAACGTACACCTCACAAAAGAAGTAGGACTAATTCCTTATGCTATGCACAAGTTCAAGAACTACGATGCTTTTATGGCGACATACCGCAATGACGAATACTCCAACCTGAAATACACTCCAGGACTCAGAATGGAATTTATCCCCAAAGTTTCGGGAAACTGGATCATAGATTCTTGCTTGTGGCTAATCAGGAATGCGAAAAGGATTGATGTCCTGAATATTTATCACCCTGTCATGAGGACATTTGCACATGCACGAACCTACAAGCTCCTCAATCCTGGCGGCAAAATATACCTGAAATTCGACGGAGCTTACGGAAGACATAACAGGGGCACATTCTGGAAGCGTATGTGTTACAACTGGCTGGTGAAACACGCTTACTGTGTGAGCACGGAACTTGACGGCAACGATAAAGTACTTTCCGACGACTGGGGACGCAAAATATTATGTGTGCCTAACCCAATAAACCCGAACGAACTATCAGACTTCCGGCCATTTTCCGAACGCAGCAACGTTATTTTCACCGCAGGAAGGCTCGGCACTAAACAGAAAGCTACTGAAATTCTGCTTGATGCCTTCGTGAAAATTGCGCCGAATATTCCGGGCTGGACATTGAAGCTGGCGGGAGGTTTCGAGGAAAACATCAACATAGCCCGAGATTTTTACTCTGCTCACCCGGAACTTGCGGGACGCGTGATATTTACGGGGGATATTCGGGACAGGAAAGAAATCACAGAGATGTACAGGGATGCTAAAATTTTCGCATTTCCTTCACGCTGGGAGAGTTTCGGTATTGCCCTGACAGAAGCAATGATGAACGGATGTTTTGCCGTCGCTACGGATATTCCGTCGACCAGAAGCCTCACGGAAAATTTCAGGCTAGCACTAGGCTTTAAGGTTGATGATGTTGACGGCCTGGCCAAGAACCTGCTTTACGCCTGCACACATGAAGCGGAAATAGAACCCATAGCCCGCGAAGCCAGAACAATCATAACGGAACGCTGTGATCTGCGCAGAATTTGCGATGTTATTGCTGATGGCCTGAGTTAGTCCATAAAAAAATCTCCCCCCGCTTCATCAACGAGGGGAGCATGTCTTCCAGCTGCTACTTATCGACTTTCATGCAATAGCCCGTTACCGTCAGAACATATTCATCTGCTGTGCTCTCCGAAGCTCCAGGCTCAACATAGCTTATCCGTGCCGGTGAACACGATCCATCCCTGTAGAACGAAATCACTTCCGGCTCAAACCTCCAGCCCTCTCCTTCAGGAATATTCTTCAGCTTGAGTTCTTCCCAGTCATACACAGGAGGACGGGTTACGTTCGTCCCGAGAAACACGCTCAAACTATCCTCCGGCATCTCCTGCCTCAAATAGCCCTCCGCGAAAATTTCTCCTCTCCTTGACGCTCCCTTAGTGTCAACCTTCAAGCGAATTGGTGTTCCGGACAATGCACGGTCTATTGCTTCCTCCATCAACCGCTGAAGTGCCGTCGAATCCGCCTCAAAGACAAACGACATTCTCGGCAAGAGCACTCCTGCCGCAGTCCCGATTATCACCAGGACTATCATTATCTCGATGAGCGTGAATCCCCGGCGCAATGTCCTAGTCCTCGTTTGTGATGTCGGCGTTGACTCCCTCGCCGCCCTCTTCTCCGTCAGGACCGTAGCTCGTTATCGTTATCCTGCCGTTCTGATTCCTGTACACATATGGATTTCCCCAGGGGTCATCGGGAACTTTCTTGAGATAGCCGCCATTCTGGTAGTGCTTCGGGATCGGTGAAGTTGACGGTGCAGTTACGAGAGCGTCAAGACCCTGCTGTGTGCTCGGGTAAAATCCGTTGTGCATTCTGTACATCTCAAGAGAATCCTCGAGGCTGCGAATCTGAGTCGCCGCAGTTGTCCTCTGAGCCTCCGCTACCTGCGGCCCGATTCTCGGCACGACCAGCGCCGCGAGCAATCCCAAAATTACCACGACTACCATTATCTCGATCAGGGTAAATCCTGACCGACGAACTAAACGCATTGACTTCTTACTGTCCTTCATGAAAATTCCTCCTTCGTTTATCTTACAATGCCAGCCAAGTCGAACACCGGGGTCAATATCGCCAGCACTATAAATCCTACACTGAACCCTAAGCTCAATACCATTATCGGCTCCATCAGCGTCGATAATCTTTCCATTCTCGTCTGGGCAATTTCGCGCGACTGCTCCGATACGTTCGTCAACGCTCCCGACAAATCCCCGCCCATCTCTCCGACACGCACAACTGCTACCGTCTCTTCGGGCATACCGATTTTCTCGAGTGCCTTGTCGAATCTGTGTCCGGCCTTCACCATTTCCGCCGCGTCAAGCCACCTCTGCGTCTGCACGTCCATCGATGAGGCCATCTTCAACGCCTGCACTAAGGGTATTCCGGATTTCAGCAGGGTGCTCAAGTGCGACATCACCAGTGCCAAATTCAGCTGGTCAGTTATTCCGCGCATAAACGGCATCGTGATTTTCCGGCCTGTGCGTTTCATCCACAGATACCCCAGCAATAACGCGAGCAATAACCACAATCCCCAGTTGCTCAGGAAATCGGACATTCCGATTAGTATTCGCGTCGGCAGGGGCAAAGTCTGGTGCATGTCCTCGAACAATTCCGAGATTTTAGGCACAACGTACGTCAGCATGAACGACACAACTCCGACTCCGACTACCGCCATAACTATCGGGTACGTCATTGCTCCCCGAATTTTGCGGCGTAAGTCGTCTTCCAGCTTGAACTCGTCCGCCGCCTCATTCAGAACTGAGATTAGCGTTCCGGACTGCTCACCTGATTCTGCTACCCTCCAAAGCGATTCACGGAATGCTCCGCTCTCCGCAAGGGCTGTGTGGAATTTCCTTCCGCCCTCAACTTCCGACAGCAGCTTTTCCATCACGGGCTTCATCACTCTATCGTGAGCCTGCTTCGACATTATGCGCAGTGCATCAGCCAGCGGAAGGCCGGACTTCAGGTATGACGACAGGGAGCGGCAGAAAAATATGTGCTGATCCAGCGGAAGAAGTTTTATCTTGACGTTTCCCTTCTTCTCTTCGGCCTGCTTGACATCTACGACAATTATTCCCCGTTCCGTCAATTTGTCCACTGCCTGCATTGAGGACGCGGCTTCTACTGTGCCCTTAGTGCTCTTGCCGTTGGGATTATAGCCTGTGTACGCAAAGTATGGCATCTTTCCTCACCTAGTCCTCCCCTGCAACACGGGCCAATTCGTCCGGAGAAGTAAGGCCGGACTGCACAGCCGATAACCCTATCTCCCACAGAGTCTTGAACCCGGATTTTCGCGCTATCTCACGCAATTTCGACGCTGGTGCTCCACCCACAAATGCCTCCTGAATTTCCTCGTTGATCACGAACTGTTCATAGAGACCTACACGTCCGCGATAGCCTGTGTTGTGGCAATGCGGACACCCTACAGGTTCAAACGCTCTGGTTAGTCCCTGCGAGGCCATCATCGCCGGAGGTTCAATCTCTCGCCGACAATTCGGGCACAACCTGCGAGCGAGTCTCTGCGCAACCGTGCCGATCATGCACGATGCGGCCAAGTACGGCTCAATCCCCATGTCTACAAGACGAATTATTGCACTGATGGAATCGTTCGTGTGAAGTGTTGAGAGCACCAGGTGTCCGGTGAGCGAAGCCTGCACTCCGATATGAGCTGTCTCGAAGTCGCGCATCTCTCCGATCATAACTATATCGGGGTCTTGTCGCAAAATTGACCTCAACGCCGCCGCAAAAGTTACTCCGGCCTTTTCGTTGACCTGTATCTGCGAAACTCCCGGCAACGCGTATTCTACGGGGTCTTCTACGGTGATGATGTTCACCTCCGGACGCGCAAGCTCCTGCAAGATTGCGTAGAGGCTCGTCGATTTTCCGCTTCCTGTCGGGCCGGTGAACAGTATCATTCCGTGCGGGTGATGGATCAGGCCGTTCATGATGTTCCGCTCGCGCTCCTCCATGCCCAAGTCCGCAAGCGTCAGTAACCCGCCGCCCTTATCCAGAAGTCTCATCGCGATTCGCTCACCGTATTGCGTCGGCACAAGTCCTACACGGACATCTACTGCTCTGTCGCCGAGAGTTATTCCGATTCTTCCGTCCTGCGGTGCCATGTGCTCGGCTATGTCCATTCGCGACATGACCTTTATGCGGCTCGTTAAGGGTGCCTGATTCGAGCGCGGGAGTCTGAGTCTGTCCTGAAGCACTCCGTCAATCCGAAAACGTATCAGCACTTCGTCCTCGTAGGGTTCGACGTGAATATCCGTTGCCCTCTGTTTCAGTGCATCGACGAACAATCCATTGACGAGTCTGATTACGGGAACATCTACACTGTCGCTGAGTATATCCTCGCGCGTCAGATCGTCAATGTCGTCAATTCCCTCAATGCCCTTCGCCGCTTCGTCCGCCGCAACACTGCGCAAATCGTAGAGGGTGTGAATCAAGTCGCCTAACTCTTTTTCGCCGTGAAGCTCCAGGTCTATCGGATAGCCCAGCGCAAGACCAAGCATCTGTGCTTTCGGCCAAGCGTCAAAATCCACCGCACCGACTATCAGCATTTCGCCGTCGATTCTCAGCGGCACAATCCGCTCCTGCCTCAGAATGTCAAGGCTGAATCCCTCAGGCAGCAACGCGCTCACTTCCTTTGCATCAGGCAGAGGCGAAGGGCGAGGGGCTAGGGGCGAGGGGCTAGGGGCTAGGGAAGTAGTAGTCTGTTCCTCAGGCATAGCTACTTCCTCCGAAGACTCTTCTGGTACATGTCCCTGAATCGTGCATCTATGTCCGCCTCAACAGGACTCACGTCCATACTCACCAGATCACTGCGCGCATATGCCGGCATAAGACTGGCCATGTTCAGGTCTTTCACGTCGGGCGATACAAACCTGTTGGTGAATCCCGACGCTCTCATCGTTACTCCGCGCATCTCCTCCGGTGTCTCGATTATCTGCGGGGTCAGGAAAATCACAAAGTCTACTTTTTCCTTCTCCTTCGAGATTTTCTGAAACAGGCTCCCGATTAACGGTATGTACGATATTCCCGGCACCCTGCGCTTCAACGAACGCTCCGTCTCCTTCAGCATTCCTCCAAGAATTACAGTCTCGCCGTCCGCAACCACCACCGAAGTAGTTACCTCACGCTTGGACGTTATCGGCGTTGCTGTCCCGGCGGGAGTCATTACGTCCTCCGTCGTCTGCTTGATGTCCATCGTTACGAGATTGCCGCTTCTTATGTGGGGGGTTACTGTGAGGGTTAAGCCGGTGTCCTTGTAGTCATAGTTGCTCTGAACTGCCGAAGGGTTGCTCAAATCCGACGTTGAACCTTTCAGCACGGGGATTACTTGGCCGACCTGGAAACTGCTTTCCTTGTTGTCGATGCACATTAAACGCGGAACAGAGAGAATATTTACGGCGTTGTACTTCTTCAGAAATTCCATAGCCGCATACATGAAAGGCAAGGGCGAAAATTCCGTCGTGGTGTATGAATTGCCGTGTGCGTCGTAGTGCACTTCCTCACGCCTCAACGAATCCGTGTACATCGTCATGAACGTTGAGGGTACGTTCGTCTCGCCCAGCGTCATTGTTCCGCCGAGCATAAGGTCGTCCCACAACTGGCCGCCTATCATTGCCCAGTCTATGCCGTTGTTTTCCAGATTGGTAACGTTAATTTCGGCGATAAACCCGCGCAGCAAAATCTGTCTGGGCTGAATGTCTATCGCGTCGAGAATCGGCACAAGAGAGTCATACTGTCTCTGCGTTGCCGCGAAAATCAGGCTGTTAGTCGCCACATCCGGAACTACTGTTGCGGGGAGTCTTGCGGCATCGACTCCGAGCATCGTTGCACTCGAGGCGAGAACGCGTCCAACCTGTTCTGCGGCGGCTGTTGCGTCAATATTCTTGAGCTTGTAGATGTGGAAGTCGCCTATTTTGGAATCAACATCCAGCTCACGGATTATACGCTCTGCCCGTGAGACAGCCGCACCATTCCCGACAACTATTATCTTCTTGCTCGGTGCATCAGGTATTGCGTTCAGACCTTGAAGCGGGCCGTTCGCACCAGCAATAGCGTTTAGCTGTCCTGCCACTACTCCGGGATCAGCATACTTCAGCTCATAAGTTCGGGTAGTTCTTGCGCTCGAAGGCGTATCCATTTTGCGCAACAGCTCCATTCCCTTGTTCACGTCGGTAGCTCTGCCCTGAAGCAATATATCCTTGCCGTTACCTACCGGCATAACCATAAGGCTTGGCCCGAACGACTGCTGTAACGCCGGAATTATGCTCTCAACCGTAATGTAATCGACGGGCACTATGTACGTTACGGTCTCCTCGCCGAAACCGGGACCTGCTTTGCCCCGGTAAACATTAGGCGAAGGACTTACTCCGCCCTGCCTGACTATCGAATAGCTGCCCATATCCTGCAGCGAAAAGTTATACATCTGAAGCACAGACAGCATAATTTCCCTGCTCTCCCTGACTGTTACGGGATGAGGGGAAATTATCGTGATCTTGCTGCTTATATTGGGAGGCACAAGTATATTTTCCTCCAGTACTTCAGACATGAAACGCATAAACCTCACTAAATCCATATCCTTGAAGTTGAACTGCACAAGGCCGCTTCTGCGCATAGCTTTGGCAGCATCCATAAGGGCGTTTTCCTCTTCAGGGGTCATGTTATCACCCATCCCGGACTGGGATTGTGCAGGAGGTGTCTGCGTTTGGGCGGGCTGGCGGCGGGTTGCTCCCTCTGCAACAGGCTCAACAAAAGCACCAAGAGCCAGCGAAATCATCATTGTGTACGAAATTTTCCTGATACTCAAATCCTATGCATCCCCCATACAATTTTACGGAGACTGTATCATACTACAAAATTTGCTCATTCAGCAATATAGATATACATTGAATGCCCTGACCCTTCCAGATTCACAGTTACACGCCGGAATTTCAGCTCAAACTCATCAACCGGAGAGGACATCTTCGCAGTCTCCCAGTGAACACCGTCCTCCGTTCCGCTCTCTGCCATGTCGTCATCATTCCTGAAACTGAGCAGGATACGTTCTCCAGCACTGATAAGCTCACGTTCCGCCCTCGCCTCGCTCAGCAGACGAACAGACATTGCCACAAGCCGAAACCCTGCCGTTATCGTCAGGCCCGCTATTGCCGTAGCAACGAGCACTTCCATCAATGTGAACCCGTTCCTCTTCTTCATCACTTCACCGTGTAGCGCAGGGCCGTCGCTTTTCCGCCCCTCGTAACTTCCACGTCAAAACGCTCGGAATTTATCAGCGAGTTAATCGAGTTCGCAATATCCCCCATGTTCGTGAAGGGTATTCCGTTCACCGATTTGATTACGTCGCCGCGCTGGACTCCCAATTGACGCAATATGCTGTCGTTCTGTATCCACTGCACTTCGAGACCGCCAGCCTTCTCGTTCGGACGCATACGTATGCGCTTCAGTTCGTCAAAGGGATTCTGCACGAGTGAGTTGACCATTTCGGCAGAGATTGAGCCTTCAGAGTTTGCGCTCGCCGCTACAACATTTCCTGTGTTCTGCGTGCGGGCAGGAGCAGGTTCGGGAGTAGATGCCGGACGCGCTGGTTCGGGGACTGGCAGAAGCACGGGGCCGTAGGTCAGGTATTTTTTGACGGTGTCGTGTCCGCGCCGGAACGTCGCTTCGTCGTAACGCACGCTCGCTAATCTGTAACGCTCTATTGTCTTCCCGACGAGAAGCAGCGTAACTTTCCCGTCCTGCTCAAACCATCCGCCAACACCAGGCAATGTCCCGCGCAGTATTACGTTGTTCAGCACAGAACTTGACGGTGTGGGCTGTACTTCCTGCTTGGGCGGCGGAGGAGGTGCCTGCTCTGTCTTCTGCGGGGAAATGTGGAACGGATTCACCGCGAGAAATTCACCTAGTCCTCTCTGGGATCCGTCTGGCCCGGCCTCTCCCGAAACACTCACTGCCTGATTCGTCATCCCGTGCGAGCCTGTTATCATCGGCAATGTACTTCCCAGAATGAACGACAACAGCATTCCGACAACATAGCCCAGCAATCCCGGCAATACCACAAATTTTGCCGCGCCCAGCATTATTTCATTAGCTTTCTTCATTCAGTTCACCTCCGCAAATACCAGCGGCCTCCATCTTCAACTAAGGGCAAAAAGGACTTTAGCATATTCATGTGTGGAGCTAATGAATCCGGAACATTTACCCGAGCATTGGCACGAGTTATTCTCTGAGTAGAGGGATTCACAGCAAGTGAGCCGTTCAGGGACAGTTCTCCGTTCGTGCGCAAGTCCTCAAGGTTAATTTCGCTTGGAGTTGCACTGACAGTTACGCGTCCGTCGCCAAGATTCATAGTTGCTCCCATCTGGACACTGCATCCCTTGAAGTTCACACGGCACTTCGGAGCCAGGCCTGTTATGCTCCCGATAAACTGGGGGATAAATTCTGCCTCGCGGAAATTGATGTTTACTCCGCCCGCTACTTTCAGGTTGTTCACCAAAATTCCGCCGTCTATCCCTTTCACGTCCGTGTATTCCAGACGAACGCCGCGTGAGCTAAGCTGATTGCTGGCCATGCTCATCAACAGCCTTCCGGCTTCCTCATTCGGGAAATACACGATTATTCCTATTACTAACGCCACAAGAAAGATTAATACCTTCAGAAATCTCTTCATCATCAATTCACCGGACCGATTATTGCACTCAAAGTGAAGAGCCGCTCGCTTCCTGCAGGGAGTGCACGAAGTTCTGCGGCAATCACACGAACTCCGCCCTGTGCCAATTCACGGTACAGCTCGCTCAATTCTTCTGCGTAGAGCCTGTTCACTTCCACTGACTGGTTCGCACCGTCAGGAGCTATCCTGTTCACACGGCTTCCCAGCTCCATACGCTCGCTTATACGCGCAAAAACTGCGGCAACATCGCTTGCTCCCGGTACTCTCTTGGCCGTATTGCCCTGCTGTGTCTTGTAGTCAGCTCCCAGCGTCAATAACGTGTTGAGCCTTGAGTGCCTGACCTCGTTCTGCCGGGACATCGCAGATACATCCGAACTGAGCCAGATATTCGCAATCAGAAGCACAACCGCTCCAGCCGCAAGCACCAGCAATTTCCTGAAACCTGCAATTCCTCTAAGCATATCCATCATGATTATTCCCACCTCACACGCACGTCAAATCTGTAGCCTATTCCTGAAACATACTGCGTGTTATCCGCCTGAGCACGTGCTCCCATGTTCTCCCATTGAGAGCGGAAATTCAGCACCGTCGTCATGTCCGGAGCAGTCCCCGTAATGTCCAGTCCGGCGGAATTGTAGCGCACAGTGTCCAGCGTAATATCCATACTTCCCCCTGACGACAACACCTCTCCCAGATCCGCGAGCACTTCACCGAACGGATGAGCTTCCTGCTGTTCCTGAGGAGTGCCCAGCATTTCGCGCGCAAGTGCAACGGGATTCGAGATGTTGCCCCGCCTGTCCGGCTCGAAGGTACTGCGGTAATAGTCCGACATCCTGGCGGTCAGAGCGTCGGCTTTGACCTGTTCTCGGTACCAGCCGAAACCTCTTGCACCTAACATAATTATCATGATGACGCTTGCCCAAGCAAGGCATTTTGTGAGGGTGTTCACGTTCTGTTCCAGGAGAATTGATGACTGCACAGCTTTGTGGGACATGTCTAGCGAAGCAATCCACGGACATTGTGCGAGAGTAAGCGGAGCTTTTTCTGCAATCTCGCCGAATAAGTCAGGCTCTAGTGCATCGTAGATACACACTTCCGGCTCGCTGAGATTGCGCCTGCTGTTCCAGTTCTTGTACCAGTTCACCACTTCGTCGATGTCTGCGCCCGGATTGTAACGGACTAGTACGGGTGTCCAGTCCTCCCACAACATGCTGCTTATGCCGCCTTCGTCGCGCCAGAGAGTTACGCCTGAACCATTGGACAGCCCTCCTGCAAGAATCAGCGCGGCGGGCCAGCACCTGAATGAAGCGTCTGCATCAGGGAGGCTTTCTGTTGTTGTGCAGAAGGCGATTCCCTGAGAAGCACGAGAATTTCCGGAACGGTGAATTATGCAGGGAAAAGTGGCCAAGTCGCTGTGAATGTCATATGGCATCAGGTTAGCGGCCAGAATTTTGCGTATCTGTGCTTTCGAGGCAGTGGGTAAGTCGAAGGAACGGATGCTCAATGATTTTGGCGCGATAAGCAGTACTCCCGGAGATTTTGCCGAACCGCCGGGCAGAGGAATTATTCTGCCGTCCGGAGCGAGCCTTGAGAACGAATAGGAGTTATCACGGTGCGGGGTAATAGCTTTTCGCAGCAAGGATGTTATGTTCAAAGTGTCAGAGTTCCTCCCACAATAAAATATTTTTTGTAGTGCGGTCAACTATAGCCCTGAAAGTCAATGCCTCTGTGGTTATTTTGACCTCAATGTAACGGCTTTTCACAGTAGCAATGTTGTTGAGCCGCGAGGTAGTTTTTGCGGTTGCGCCGGGCAATTTTTCCACGTCGGAGATCGACTGCAGGGGAGTATCCGCACGGTAAGAGACGAGTCTTTCGGCGAGACCGTAGATGTCCAGTCCAGGAAGCAGTTCTAGGACTTGGAGCGGGGCGGTGTTGAGGTTGATGTGTCCGTCGCTCCAGAGGGTAACGTAATTCTCCAGCCGCGAGAACATCTCCGGAGTAATCTCGTCGCTGAGCACCATCAATTCGCCCAAATCGTAGACCGGCCTGTTGAGCCAGCCCTTAAGCTCCGTGCTTCCGACTCTGGGCTTGTCGTTCTTGTCCATCAGGTCGAGCACTACATCTCCCAATTCCTTACGGCCTAATTTTTCCCACATATCGGCCCAAACGTCTTTGAACTCGTTGCGCAGGGTGTTATTGTCCGGCAGAAAGAGTGAGCGTATAGGGATTTTGTCGTCCAGCGGCGTAACTTTGACGATGCAGAACTCTCCTTCACCCATACTCACGGCTACAGGCTGATACCATTTCTGCGTCGGGCTGTCATAATCCGTGTGCTCGCCAAGCCCCGCAATTAATGCCACTACGGAGTCAGTTACCACACGCGCAAAACTTCGTGCTTCGAGCTGTGCTCTTTTTCCGGCGATACTCTTAGCCATTGAGCGGGCAAACCACGTCAAGGCTGTAGCGGCGGCCAGAAGCAATGTCCCGAGCATCAGAACGGAGATCAGGACGAATCCTTTACGGCAATGCGATGAAGCGTTCATATTCATTGTTCTTCTCCTCAGTGCCGGGCAAATGAAGATTACTGCGTTCTCCTCGTGCTAACCGGATATATATTCCTCCAGGCAAGGCACCCGCATATTCTTTTCGCCTGTCGTCCTTGCCAGGTATCTCCACGCAGAACTCGTTCACATCAGGCAATACCAACTGCCCGTCCTCAATTTCGAGCTTGTCCGCATTAACTTCATTAGGGAGCTTTCCCGGAACAATCCATCTGTACAGGCCAGGAATGTCATCGTGCATAATTCCGCCGTCATCAATTCTGTAAACTACTGTGCCTGATGCCAGGTTCTGAACGTTCGGCGCGGAACTCATGATTAACAGAGTATCGTCATCCCATCCTCCAAGTGCTTCGTGGTCTATAACAGTTATCACGTTTGAGGCCAGGCGAATGGCACGGTCCAGGTCCCGCGCGATGAAGTCCGTAGTCTTGGCCAGAGCCGCAGTGTCCGAATATTCTTCCTGCAGTTCCGTAATCTGCCTGACGGTCAGCACAACCGGAGCAAGTGCCAATGCGGACAACAAGCCCGTCAGCATCAGCGCAACAAGTATCTCGATTAGCGTGAAGGCTTTATTCGTCATCACTGCCCGGCCCGTTCACCAAGAGTAGAGCCATAAACATATTGCCGTCAGAATTTTTCTGAGGTACCCGCTGCAAGTGGTAAGTGCCTGGCCGGAAATAACTGGCAATATCCCGTAAAACTTCTTCGTTCTGGTATTTCTGCGCATAGTTCAGGATTCGCGAAATGTCCTCGCTGTGCGGCTCATGGTTGAAATGTTTCCAGAGTGTGGAGAACCCTAGATTAAGGGTATCGTAATCTTCGGTCTGTTCACCGAGCTGCATATAGTGGTAGCCGACGTTGCGCATAGTCTCCTCGTAGACGATGGGGTGTTTCTGTGCTTCTTCCAGGTAGTACATTTGCAGGCTGGGGTTCTGTGTTGAGAGAGCAAGCCGCAAAGTTCTGTTGCCGACAATTCCGCTCGAGATATACGCGACTCCGGCGGCAGAGGCCAAGACGCATAACACTGCGGCCAGCTTTTTGTGATTGAGCTGATGCACTTTCACCGTGAGAAATTCCCGGTTAGTTATGGCAAAAGCTAGCGTAACCCAGACTATATTTTCGATTCTGTGGAAGGGTCTGGTGAAGAGTGCACAGAAAGAAATCAAGGCAATTATGCAGAAAGCCCACACGGAATTTTGTGATACCTGCTTGCGCTTGAAGAGGGCAATGAATGAGGAGAAAATTCCGGTGAAGTACATAATGCAGAAGAGTATTCCTCCAATCCATCCGCCTTCACAGAAGAACTGCAGGAACTCGTTATGCGCCCAATGCGTATATTGCCACGTGTACCAGCTGTAGGGAAAAATCTTGAAGCCGTAACGCTGTGCCTCGAGGTAATGCCATTTGTACTGGCCTATTCCGACTCCTTCGGGGTGTTCCAGAACCATTGAAGCACTGGTTGTCCAAATTCCGCGTCTGTTGCCGATATTTTCTGCGTGCTGGAGAATGTCAACAGTTTTCCCGACAATTGCGTTTGACCTGTCGGAATAATACATAGAGGCTCCGAAGACCAAAGCAATCACGATTAACGCAACACCGAAGCGTTTTACGTAATCGCGTCCGAATTTTGTTGCGGTGATTATGAACATTAGGATTAGTCCGCCGGTGAGAGCGAGCGTTGCGGATCTGCTGGTGGAGTTCATCAATCCCCAGAAGTTTACGGCAGTGAAGAACAGCGCGAAATAGTCCGAGCGTTTGCGTTTGCCGAACACGAACAGCCACACAGCCCCCAAGACTGCAACAGCAACCCACAGTCCGAACATGTTCTGCTGTGCGGTATTGCCGATGTAGTTTCCAGGCGTGGGCAGAATAATATCGCTGAAGGGTATTATGTCCGCAAAGATAGTTCCTTCAAGAAACTTCAGGTTGTTCATGTTGCGTATCTGCAGTTCCGCGAAAACTACGTTGATGGACGCGTTGATGTTAGCCAGCCACAAAACCGGCCTCAACCCCCAATCCGGAAAAGTGTTTGCGCTTAGGACATAGAACGCCCACATGCAGACAAAGCACGTCATTTCGAGTGCCCAGCCTGTCGGCGAGAATATGGTTATCCACAGGGGCATCAATGCACAGTAAGCGAGAACTATTGCCCACATAATCGCGAACAAGTCAAAATTGAGAGTGATGCGTTCACCGTTGCGGAAAAGCCTTATTCCTGCGACGAACACCGCAATAGCTACAGGGACTCCTGTGATAGCCCACTTGAGGATGTGCAGAGTGTCAGCGAACTTCACGCCGGAATAGATGATATTGGGGACGCATAGAGATACTGCCCATAATGCCCAGAGCAGCGCGGGCGGAACGATGTCAATATTTTTTGTTGCGGCAAGCTGTAATTTTTGTGTTTTCTTCATTTAAGAAAAGACCTCCCTAATTCTGGAGCAATGTGTAGCGTTCAACCGGAGCAAACGCATCCGTGAAAGCGGGTACTCTGGCTTCCGGCACGAAGGGTTCGAGCCACTGGTGAGAGAGCAGCTTTGCGTACTGAGGCATAGCGGCGAGCATGTTACCGGCAGTTCCTGAGCAGACGAGCATTATGTTCTGGAGAGCCATTGCGTATTTCGGGTCAGGAGCATTCGCGGGAAAGATCATCATGGTCTGGAATGAACTGGAAAATGCCTTGTAGATGCCGTGAAACACTCCGGATTTCGGGCCGTAGATGCTCGCAATGATATTCACGATGAGCGTTCCGTCCGGCACGAGAAGTTCACGTAGCAATTGCGCTGTCTCAACAGTAGTCATCTGGAACGGAATTGATGTCCACGAGTTGAACGTGTCCATGAAGATAGCGTCGTATTTCTGCGCTCCTTCTCTGACGGCCCGGTTAAGGAAAGTCCTTGCGTCCTCGTGGAAAATCCTCAGGTTATCGTTATCCTTGAGGGTGAAGTATTTTCGTGCGGTTTCAGTAATTCCAGGGTCAAGTTCCACAACATCAACACTGACCTCCGGCCTGTTCGCGAGAATATTTCTCGGAACGCAGTACCCTCCGCCGCCAAGCATAAGCACTCTTTTTGTGTCGGGCTTGTAGTTGAACGCTAAATCGTAGAACTTCGTGTAGTCGCTCACCAGTTCGTCGGGATTGTCCACGTAAATCAACGACTGGGCTGTGTCGGGATCTGTAATGAGCACTCTGACCCGCCTTCCGTTGCGCCTGTCGATGCTCTCCGCAACAGTTATGTGGGTGTAGGCAGTATCTATCTGTGCACCGACTGGCGTTGATGGCAGGCCGTTATTCACCGCATACCATGAGCCGGAGCCGATTACCCCCGCAAGAAATACAGCAATGATTTTCCGCCATGCACCAGTGTAGACCAGGACAGAGAGCAGTGCGATCCCGCTGGCTAACAGCATCAGGATAACCCCCGACGGGAATAAACTTATCAGGACAAATCCGCCCAAGAATGTACCGAGAATACTTCCTGCACTGTTCAGCGCGGACAGCCTGCCGACCACAGCTCCCGAACTGTCTACATTCTGCATTGCGAGCCTTGCGACGAACGGGGAGACCATCCCGAGCAGCAACGACGCTGGTGCGAAAATCGCTGCCGCCGCCGCCACTGAGGACATGTAGAGGTTGAGTCCAAGCTCCTGAATGCCAATCAGGATGTAGTTGCTGAGGTATGCAGTGAGGGCAATGATTACTGCCGCGAAAATTAATATTCTTCCCAGCAGCTTGCCTTCCGGACGTTTGTCCGCAATGCTTCCCCCTAACCAGTTGCCGACGCACAGACTGGTCATGATGATACCGATTAATGCTGTCCAGACGATAAGGCTTGTGCCGAAATAGGGAGCAACCATTCGAGAGCCGCACAGCTCAAGAATCATGGTAGCTGCTCCGCTGAAAAATGATGTCAACTGCAAACGTGCCTGAATGCGCACAATTTTGTTGTCATACGCCAAAACTTAATTCATCTCCTTTGGGATTATGCATTATTGTACTATAACTATTTCCTGTAAGTTCCAGGCATGAAGAGCAGGAATATCGCAAACAGTTCCAGTCTTCCGGCGAGCATACAGAACGATAACAGCCACTTCACCGCACCGGGAAGCCACGCAAAATTTTCCACCGGGCCAAGCAGATTAAGTCCCGGCCCGACGTTGCTTAGGCAGGTAATTACTCCGGTAAACGCACTTAGAAATTCCACTCCGAACGCACAGGTTACGAGCGTCCCTACACTCAGCATGAGCATGTAGAGCACAAAAAACGCTCCTGCACTGTCGATCGTGCTCCGCGCGAGAACTTCACCGTTCATTCTTGGGACAATCACTGCACGAGGGTGAAGAAGTCTCTGCGTTTCCGTCTTGAGCTGTTTTCCCAGAATGATAAAGCGTGAAACTTTGCACCCTCCTCCGGTTGAACCGCCGCTTGCTCCCACGAACATTAGTATCACGAACAATGCACGCGTGAATTGCGGCCAAAGGTTATAGTCATCGGCGACGAACCCGGTCGTAGTCATGACGCTTACCACGTGGAACAACGTCATTCTGAATGAACCGCCGAGCGCAATTGCCATCGACACAGCAGAAAGCAGAGTTACTAGGGTATATGCTCGAAATTCCTCATCACGCAATAACAGTCTGGGCGCAAAGTACAGCGAAAAATTCACGCCCGAAGCGAACATGAACACGATTATTACCCACTGAATATATGGAGAGAATCCAGCTACGGAATCATTGCGCGTGGAGAATCCTCCGGTTGCGATTGTGGAGCAGGAATGACAGAACGCCTCGAACAGATTCATTCCGCCGAACATCAGGCACACCGTCTCAGCCAGTGTGAACGCTACGTACAGTCCCCACAAGTACAGCGCAGTTTTGTGCAGTCTGGGCGTTAATTTTTCTGCGGTAATTCCCGGAACTTCAGCCTTGTACATCTCCATTCCGGTAACACCCAAAAATGGAAGCACCGCCAGACTCAAAACGATAATTCCCATTCCGCCCATCCAGTGAGTGAGCGAACGCCACAGCAATATTCCTCTCGGAAGTGCCTCAATGTCCGTCATGATGGTTGCTCCCGTTGTGGTGAAGCCCGAAGCGGCCTCGAAGAACGCGTCGGTGTAACTGCACACTCCGGCCAGCCAGTAAGGCATAGCTCCGATTGCCGAAGCGATTATCCATGAAAAGCCGGTAACTCCGACTCCTTCACGAATGCCCATAGAGAGTCCGGCGAGTGATTTTGCACCGGACATCAGGCGCAGAGCAATGCTTATACCGACACCTGCAAGGGCGGCCAGTCCGAAAGCTACAGCGTCATTCGAGCGGTCAAGCAGTGCCAGCGTCAACGGGAAGACCATAGCACTGGCGATGACTACGCAAATCACAGAAAGTATCGCGGCAACAGTTTTAGCCTTCATCGTCTGCACCGAATAGTTTTGCGGCCTGAGCCATCAATGACCCGAGCGCAAAAAGAATAACTCTGTCCCCTGCGTTGAGCCTGGTTGCTCCCGACGGGACGGTAACGTTATCGCCATGAGCAACAAGCGCAATAATTACGCCCTTAGGCAGTCGTAATTCAGCAAGTGTTTTCCCGATAACTTCAAGCCCTTCTGAGAGGGTAACTTCCAGCATTTCCGCGTCTATGCTCTCAATCATGGAGTAGGCGAGTGTGTGCTGCGGGTAGTGCACCAGACGCAGAATCAGGTTAGCCAGTGCTTCGTTCGGGTCAACGATTGCGTCAACGGGCATCACCGATGTCAAGTTCTGGTAGTCCTTGCGCGTAACTATTGCTACGGTTTTGTTTGCGCCGAGAGTTTTTGCCACAGCGCAGTAGCACAGGTTAAGCTCGTCATAATCAGTGGCGGCGATGTAATCTGCGGAATTAATCCCTTCCTCAACGAGAGTGGAAATATCTATGCCGTCAGCGTTAATCACGAGAGCTTCACCAAGTTCTGAGGCGAGGCGTTCAGCTTTTGCGGGGTTAATCTCGAGCAGTCTGATTGAGGCATAGGGAAAATCGCGCTTTGCGGCCTGCACAATCTGCGTGCCTAATTTTCCGCCGCCTACCACGAAAATCTTGCGCTTTTTGGGCTTTGCGGCGGCATTGCGTGCAGAAAAAGCGTCCTGAAGCAATTTCAGCGAGGACTTGTACGTTACGACGTAGCACACATCTCCTTCACGCAGAACTGTGAAGCCGTTGGGCACACCTGCAGTTCCGTCCTGGTGTGTAACGTGAACGAACACTGCGGTCAATTCCGGAAATTTTGTCCGAATATCTTTGAGGGCAGTATCCGCGAGTTCGGAGCCTTGTGCGACTTTGAGGGTGTAGAGTCCTGCTTTTCCGTCGAGCAATTCTGCGGCGTGAGTTGCGGAGCTTACCTGCAACAACGCGATAACTTCACGAGCGATTGAGCGTTCGGGCGAGACCATGAAGTCAATTCCGAGCTTGTCGCCCCAATCTCTGCTGTCGGTGAACTCCAGATTCTTGGCCCGCGAGATTACGTGCCTGACTCCTGCGTTGTGTGCAATCCAGCACGCGAGAATATTAACCTCGTCGCGATTCGTGCAGGCAATCAGCATTTGGACTTCACCCTGATTTATGCCGGTCTGTGCCAGAATTTGGGGCTTGGCTCCGTTGCCGGTGATTACCTGAACGTCAAGCTCACTTGCTGCGTCTGCGGCGTGTGCTTCGTCCTTATCGACCAGACAAATATCGTAGCCTTCACCCGCAAGAGTTTTTGCGACGCTTCGCCCGACTTCGCCTGCTCCTACGATAACTATCTTCTCAGACATTACGCGTCCCCCAAGTGCACAGGAAGTGAGCTGAAGGTTTAGCGACTCCCTCTCTCAGTAGTTCGTAGCAGAAGCATAATTCTTCGAGCCTTCGAGAAATTCTCAGCGTAACCTTTTCGCCGAATTTCGCCCCTGACCTGAAACTCGCTGATACGGATTTTAGTTGATGGCCTGCGAACTCCACAGGAGTAGCGTCGTAAATCCACTCGAAATATGCGGCATTATTGACGTGCCCGTTGTAATCGAGGTCGTGGAAGCCGACCGTGCGGACTACTTCGCGTTCCAGGTCTATGCTCTCAAATTCCGGGATGTCCCGAAATTCCGGAGCAATATCCTGCGTGTCTCTGGAAGTAATTTCCGGCAAATGCGCAATGGGCTTAACCGGTCTTCCTGCGGCCAAGTCCAACAATAGCCAGCTGGTTTTTGCCCACACAAAGGGTCTTCCGTCCTGCGATGCCTGAAAAACTCTGAGGGTGTTATAGCCGTGATTTGGGTCATGGAATGTGGCAAGCTCAAATTTTTCGTCGATAGCCGGCAATTTCCCGATAAACTCTATCTCGTATTTCGTGAGCACCCACGCATAACCGCGAGCAATGAGTTCACTTGTTGTGCCCTCGATGTCCTGGACGGCAATTCCGGCTGTGTCCTGAAAATAATCCAGAAGACAGCGGAGCTTTATCGTACCGAGACATGATACGTCCGACGGCTGTACCTGTATTTCCCGTTTGAACATCAGCCCTGCCTCCTTATCGTAATACTGTTCGCGTGGCCGGTAAGCCCCTCGCTCCGCGCAAAGCTCTCTATGTCGTCAGCAACACTCTCCAGTGCTTGGGCATCGTAATAGATGAACTGCGTCGTCTTCACGAAATCCTCAACACTGAGCGGCGACGAGAATTTAGCGGTGCCCATCGTCGGCAGAACGTGATTGCTCCCCGCAAAATAATCACCCAATGCTTCAGGAGCAGTTCCGCCGAGAAATACACTTCCTGCATTCCGGAAATTCCCCATTGTTCCGAACGGGTCTCTCACACAAAGCTCCAGGTGTTCCGGCGCAATCTCATTCACCATTTTTGCCGCTTCGTCCATACCGCTCACCAGCAATATAGCTCCGTTATCGTCAATGCTCTTCCGCGCAATCTCCTCACGCTCCAGCTTCACGAGCTGTGCCTCAACTTCTGCCTGAACCTTCCGTGCAAAATCCTCGTGCCACGTTACCAGAATCGCGCTAGCATTAGCGTCATGTTCTGCCTGAGCCAGCAAATCCGCCGCAACCCATTCTGCCCTCGCTGTCTCGTCCGCGACAATCACAATTTCACTTGGCCCGGCTATCATGTCTATTCCGACTTCACCGAACACCTGACGTTTCGCTTCTGCAACGTAGACATTTCCCGGCCCGACTATCTTGCAGACTTTCGGAACACTCTCCGTACCATATGCTAACGCCGCAACAGCCTGCGCACCTCCAAGCGTGAATACCCTGTCTACTCCTGCAACACGAGCTGCCGCGAGAATTTCGGCCTTCACCGGCGGAGGAGTAGTTATGACGATTTCACTGCACCCTGCAATTTTCGCGGGAATGGCATTCATCAGGACGCTTGAAGGGTAAGCTGCTTTTCCGCCCGGAATGTAGAGTCCCACTTTTTCGATTGGCGTAATTCTCTGGCCAAGCAGTGCTCCCTTGCGTTCGAGAATAAATCCTGTGCGTACCTGCCTCTCGTGAAACTCCCTGATGTTATTTGCGGCACGAGCGAGCATTTCCATGTAGCCGGTTCCGACTTTCTGAACAGCTGACTCTATTTCTTCGGCTGGCACTTCCAGAGCAGACAGCTTCACTCCGTCGAATTTCTGCTCAAACCTCAATAATGCCTTGTCGCCTTCTTCTCGCACCGCCGCTATGATTTCAGCTACGGCAGAACTTACGTCGGGGGTCTGCACTTTCTTCCGCACAAAGTCCTTTCCTCTAATTATCCCTATCATTCTTCAGCCTCCTCATTATTTCTGTGATTATTCCTGCCTTGAACTTGTAGGCTGACTTATTCGCGATAAGCCGTGCACTCAGATCTGCAAAGTATGTTATGACCTTGAGGTTGTTTTCCCGAAGTGTCGTCCCTGTTTCCACAATGTCAACGATAACGTCCGACAGGCCGAGTACCGGAGCAAGTTCGAGAGACCCTCTCAGCGTGATAACGTCGATTTCCCGGCCAAGTGAGGCATAATATTTTCTGGCGATATTCGGAAATTCTGTAGCTACCCTGAGCGTTCGGGTCTCGTCGTCAATAAAATCCTCGCGTGAAGCAGCCGCCATTCTGCATTTGCCCGCCTCAAGGTCAAGCAGTTCGTAGACATCAGGATTGCGTTCCATGAGAATATCTTTCCCCGCCGCACCGATGTCCGCAGTCCCGCGCTCAACATACACCGGTACATCGAAGGGTTTTACCCAGAAGCAGCGCATATCCAGCTCCTCATTCACGAACACGAGCTTTCTGGTGTTATCCAGCATTCCCGCAAAAGGATAGCCCGCACGTTCAAACAGTGCGTAAACTTTTTCGCCGAGCCTGCCCTTCGGAAGCGCAATGTTAAGCATGTTCAATCCCTCCTGCCAGTTCGAGATTTACCGCGAAGCCAATTGCTTTTGCCCCTTCATGTCCCATTGCGGCCATCAGGTTATCGTACTGTCCGCCCGACAAAATACACTCGCTTGTTCCTTCGATATACCCCTTGAAGACTATTCCGTTGTAGTAGCTCAGACTTCCAACTGCAGAATAATCCACCCTGATGCATTCTCCGATCTCCTCGCTGCTCCCGGCAAGACGGATAATTTCTTCAGGGGCATTAAGGCTCTTCAGTCCGTGAATGTTCTTCTCGGCGAGACACCGCAAAATAGCGTTCTGTTCCCTGTTTCCATTCAGCAGAGCAGAAATTTTCCCGGCATCAGCCACATCAAGGACATACCTTCTGCCCTTCGCCAAAATCTTCAGGCTCTCGACAGCAAGCCCGGTAACTTCGTCAATATCTTTTTTGGTGAGAGCACCCATGCATTCCACTCCTGCCTGCGCAATCTCATGGAATGACGCTGAATTTCTGGGAACCCTGTAGACTTTTTCGTCGTAAAAGAACTTCTGAACCCCGCCGTCATTCCGCCAGTGCTTGATGATTGACAGAGTAACGTCGGGCCTAAGTGCCATCAATCTGCCGTCCGCATCAGTGAATGTGAGGACAGCGTTAGACATCAGGAAGTCCTTTTTGTCGGCGTAGAAGTCGTACTCCTCAAAACGGCTCATCCTGTAGAACGAATAGCCGCAATCAGAATAAAGCCTTCTCAATGGCAGAGAGGCTGCTTCTTCTGGTCTAAGCATAAATTGCTGCATATAAAGAAATCTCCGTGAAATTTTTTGCAGGTAATGATAGCACAGGCATAAATAGTACATGCTATAATTGCTGAAATTTTCCTAGACAATAATCACAATTAAGGGAGGCGTTCATGAATTGGAGCGCAGGCGTGTAATATTTGCACGGCACGGACAGACGGAGTGGAACAAGGAAGTACGTTTTCAGGGCAAGACGAACGTCCGGCTCACGGAAGAGGGAAAACTTCAGGCTCAGGCACTTGCGGAGCGTTTATCCTCGTGGCCGCTGGAAGTGATTTACACCAGTCCGCTTGACCGGGCAATGTACACTGCGCAGCTAATTGCGGAACGTCATGGACTTACGCCCTTAGCACTTCCCGAACTTCAGGAGATAGACTTTGCGAGCTGGGAGGGCCGCTCAATCCCGGAACTTGACCGCGAACAGCACGAAAGATTTTCGCTGTGGCGGGCTGACCCGTTCTTCAATCCTCCGCCCGGCGCAGAAACTTGGGAGAAGCTGTACGTGAGATTATCCCGTGCCGTAAAAATATTCCTCGATGGCAGCTACAAACACATAGCCGTAATTTCGCACGGCGGGATAATGCGGGCACTGTACGCAGTATTTCTTGGCCTGAACCCTCATAAAGTCTGGAATATGGACGTGTCGAACTGCGCAATGTCCGGCGTGGAAATGCGCTACGGCCGTCCGTGCCTGGTGTTCGCGAATGATGACTTACATGTTCGCGGCGGAGAGGCCGGGCGAAAATTGCCTGTGTGGGGTGAAAGTTATGGCACTGGAGCCTGAAGAAGAGCGCAAACTCTGGGAGCGCTGCACTTCTCCCGGCGGAGACATAGAGGCACGCGAAGAGCTGATAATCGCCTATCGTCCGCTGGTGTTCTGGATAGCGGGCAAAATACACGTAACGGACCCTGAGCTTAAGCAGGACTTGGTTCAGGAGGGAATGCTTGCACTGATTCGTGCGGTGGATAAGTTCGAGCCGGAACGCGAATATAAATTTTCGACGTTTGCCTACCACAAAATACACGGCCAGATGATAAATCTGCTGGAGCGTTCGGAAAAACGTGCGCCCGTTCCTGTCCCGGACGAGTGGCTGAATTGCGACGAGGACGAGGACAGCGGAGATGATGACTGGCTTGATGCCAGCAGTGCGGTATCGCGTCTTCAGGGGCGCGAAGCAGAGGTAGTATCCGCATTATTCTTTGAGGGTAAAGACCCGAAGGACATAGCGGCGGAGAAAAAACTGGACGTTAGTCATGTGTACAGGTTGAGGCGCAGCGCAATAGCCAGAATACGCGGCTGGCTTGGACTGGAAGGAGTGTAGTTAGAAGTTGTTTGTAGAGAAAAGGGTAGCCGGGATAATTCGCTGGCTTGAACGCCTGAAACAGTCTTACAGTTCGGGCGCAATAGAGAGTGCCTTAATGGACGCAGAATGTGCACGTGCAGACATGGAGGATTTTTGCCAGAGTCTTGCGCTGTGGTCGAAAGTAAGGCCAGAAGCCTCAAAAACTGTGTGGATAAATTCTTTTGTGCGGGCGATTCCTTTGGCGGCAATCATAGTGATGATGATGGTAATACCGCTGTCAAAAGAAATTATGCCTCCATTAACGGCAGAACAGCCAGTCGAAGAAATAGTGCTCGCTGAACCCGTAATAGTTATTCGCGAGGAAGAGGAAGTCGAGGATGAAGCGAAGCCCGTTTTGCGAAAGTCAGCACCGGCACAAAAGCGTCAGGCCGCTACGAAACGCACAGCCAAAGCCCAGCCGTCCAAGCCCCAGACTTCCGCTTCAAAGACTGGCCGCCAGAATACGGCAAGTGTTGCGTACGATCAGGTATTTTCTCTGCTGCAGACGGGACAGCGTGCCCTGAAGAACAGCAGTTCAGTAATAAATCTTGGGAGATGAGTAATTGGAATGAGGCATAAATATTTATTGACAGTAGTGCTGTTATTTTCTGTGCTGTCAGTTTGCGCATACGGTGCAGAACCTCCGGTTATGCAGGTAACTTCGGTCGGAGTATCCGGCAATGAACACATAGCTACGGAATATATCTTGAACGTTGTGGACACGAAACCCGGAAGCATTCTCAGCCGTGATGTCATTCAGAGTGACGTTGAGGCAGTGTACAATCAGGGCTTCTTCTCGTATGCAGACTTTGACCTGAGACCGGAGGGCGGCGGAGTAGCTGTAACGTTCACCGTGAGGGAGAACCCGGTAATTGAGAGCATAACTTTCACAGGAAACACGCAGTACACCACAGAAGAACTTATGCAGGAAGTTTTTTCGCAGGAAGGCACAGTGTTTAACCGCCAGTTCTTCCGGAATGACCTTGACCGCATACAGGAAAAATACCACAAGGACGGCTATGTTATGGCGCGGGTGTCTGACGTTCAGATACACGGCGGTGATATTACGGTAACGATACTTGAGCCGAAAGTGCGTGATGTGATAATTCAGGGCAACACCAAGACCAAAACTTATGTTATCCGCCGCGAAATCAAGCTGAAGGACGGAGATTTGTTCAACGTTGTGCATTTCCGCCATCAGCTGGGAAAACTTCAGGGACTGGGGTATTTCGAGGACGTGAACGTGGCGTTTGATGTGCCTGAAGACGTAGACGGAGTAGTAGATCTGATATTGACTGTGAAGGAGAAACGCACAGCCTCAATCGGTATCAACTTGGGCTACGGAACTGAGAGCGGAGTATCCGGCGGATTGACCTACACCGACACAAACGTATTCGGTCGCGGAATGAACCTAGAGGTCGGGTTCAACGAGGGTGATGATGCGAGTTACTGGCTGACGTTTGCTTCGCCGTACATGGACGCAAAAACTTACGGCTGGCGTGTAGGAGCGTCATACAGGACATACGACGACAGATATTATTACCGTCAGGGAGTGAGTCAGTTCGAGTTCGACGAGAAGAGCAAGAGTGTATTTGCGAGCGTCGGCAAAAAATTCACGAATGAGGACTGGAGCTGGTGGTTTACGCTTCGCCACACTGACACCGACTACAGCGATGTGCACAACGCAATTCCCGGCTACATAGATGATCTTACGCCGTGGGGCGGAGTGAACCAGACAGTGGAGCTTCAATTGACGTGGGACAAGAGGGATGTTTACGCGTCGTATCCTTCAGGATTTGTGTGGGACACGAATTTAGAGCAGGCAGTCGAGGCACTCGGCGGAGAATATAATTACCTGAAGTACTGGACGCAGGCGAGGTTCTATGCGTCGCTGAACAAGGCACTGGCAGGAATCGCCGATACCGAAGGCATGTGGACTGACACGAACCCGCTGCTTTTTGCGGCACGTCTGCGTGTAGGCTCATCGACGGAGGACGAACTTCCAGGATTTGCGCGTTATTCTCTGGGCGGAATGAACACTTTGCGCGGGTATAACTCACGTTCATTTGAGGGGAGCAATTTTTACATGGGCAACTTTGAGCTTCGTATGCCTGTGAATCAATATTTGTCGATAGTGGGCTTTTACGACATAGGAAACGCCGACAAAAAAATGGACTGGGACAATTACCATGATGATTATGGATTTGGAGTGAGGGTAAAGACTCCGTTCGGAAATCTGCGATTGGACTATGCGAAGGGCGAGGACGAGAACAGGACGTATTTCGGTTTTGGCGAAATGTTCTAGCGTAGTGCTGCTGCTCCTGCTGATAAGTTCGCCGAGTTATGCGCTGAGTGTATCAGGGGTTCCTGTGTGGCTTGAAGGAGCAGTAGTTCGGAGTCTAAATGCAGTGTGGGCAGAAATTCCCGACAGTCCGGAAATAGACCGCGAGGGAACACTGGAACTTGTTGCGGGAAGATTATTTGCAGGCTATGACGTGAAGGTGAAGTCTTTGCGTGATGAGCCTGCTGTAATTTTATCTGCACATGATGAGCCTGTAGCACCCTCGATCAGGATAAACCTTCCGGAACTTCGGGCAATGGCGTTGTCATGGTTCAGTGCGGATATTGCCGGGCTGAGTGAGGACATTGCGGAATTAGCAGCCGGACTTCCGCAGAGTGCGTACACTTGGGCGGATGAGGCATTGCGTGATGAACTTGGCCGTCATGTGAAAAATCGTCTGCCTGGCTGGGAGTTCACGCAGCAGATATATATTGCGTCAGGTTCAACGCTAATTTCGCTGTCGTTTCGTCCGTCGTCGAGCATGGTGCTGGCGGTGAAGCCCTCGATGTACTCGCGGACTATTCCCGCAATGTTCAGGTCAGACCTTGAGGCAAAATTAATACCTGAATTGTCGCCGCTGATAGGTCTTCCGGTGAAATGGGCGGAGAAGCACAAGCAGGACATCGAGAAAGTGTCGCGTGAGTACTTGGAGGACAGGCACTCGGTAGAGAACTTGCGAGCAAACGTGAACATAAAGTTTCGGGCTGGAACTGTGAGTGAGCTTGACGTGCAGGCAGACAGCGAGGACTTTATGTTTCAGCTGTGGGTAGCGGCTTATGCCGGACTTGAGGGGCGTTATCCTGAGGCAGGAGTATTTTTCGGGTTCAGACCTCACGCAAAGTTCAGCCCTGAAATTTACGGCGAGATGATGTTTTCGCTGGATGACTTTGGAGCAATCCGGAGACTGGGCATAAGGTTTGAGCCGGTGAGTAATCTTTTTGCGGGAGTAGAGTATCAGTGGCCCGAAGAGGGATATTTTCTGAGGTTGCATTACATGCCCGTGAAGGTGAGGCGGCCTTATGCGTGGTGGAGGTGGTCGCCGGAACTTGAGGCTCATGAAGCGGCGGTAGGTTACAGAATGGACGAGCACGTCTCAGTAGAGATTTACTACGACAGCACCGGTTCAGACAAAATAGGAATACGCGGAATGTGGCACTTATAATGTGGCACTTATGAGGAAGCTGACTAGCAGCTAATAATAAGTGTAAATCGTTATAACTACCTTAATTTATATCACAGGAAGGAGGTAACCCGTTACAGGAAGGCAAATTAACCGGCTAACGTTATGTGCTATAATTGCCCGCAAAAAATTGGTGTCAGTATTGAGAACTGAATATTTGGGGGGTTGAGCAGAGAAAAAAGAGGTGATAACCAAGCTGTTCTGATGTTCTGCTTGTAAAATATCCAGCCTTATCGATACGTAGAGAAGTTATGTACCAGTACGTTAGCCGGGAATTGAAGCCTCCGGAGCGTTACACAAAACGTAAGTAGCAGCAAAATCGTGAAAGCGGACGCTATGAACGAGGAAAGGAGCAGAAAAGTTAGTTTTGTGCATTAAGCGAATAGCTTTTTATAAGTCTTCTGTAACGGCAGATAACATGAACATATCATTGATTGCAGAAACATTAGGTATCGAAACTTTTGGCAATGAAGCACACGAAGTATCACGTATATCTTCACCGGATAAAGCAGACCCGCAATCATTGTGCGTAATCTGGGACAAAAAAGCACTCGAGGATTTGCCCTCCGAAGTCCCGATCGTCGCGCCCGAAGAGTTCTTTGTGCCGGGACGAGACGGACTCATCTCACAAAATCCCCGCGCAATTCTCCCTGAACTATTAGCCTTATTCTCTCAAGCCCGGCCAAAACCTGCAGGCATTCACCCGAACGCAGTAATCTCGCCAGATGCGAAAATCTCCCCCTCCGCATACATAGGAGCATGTGCATACGTTGGTGATGGGTGTGTTGTCGGCGACGGCACAGTCATTGAGCCGAACGCAACCCTGCTTGCGAACGTAAGGGTCGGGAAAAATTGCCTCATACATTCCGGAGCAGTGATAGGAGCAGACGGTTTCGGGTTTGAACGCACACCTGACGGTCTCGTGAAAATTCCGCAGACCGGTGGTGTAACTCTGGGCGATGATGTGGAGATAGGAGCCTGTACGACAATAGATCGCGGCACAATGAGCGATACCATAATAGGGAGCGGCACAAAAATAGATAATCACGTTCAGGTAGGGCACAACGTCCAGATCGGGAAAAACTGCATAATCTGTTCGATGACAGGAATAGCAGGAAGCTCGGTGATCGAGGACAACGTAACAATTTCCGTTCAGGCCGGAATAACTGACCACGTGAGAATCGGAGCATGGTCAATCCTCGCGGCACGCACCGGAGTTACGAACGACATACCGCCAAATTCCTTGATGTCCGGTTTCCCTGCTCGTCCGCACAATGAGGCCAAGAGAGCACTGGTTCTGAGTGCGGACCTGCCTTCGCTCTACAAGAGAGTGCGAATACTTGAAAGGTGGTGCAAAAATCATGAGGCTTAGGGGGAAAATAATATTAAAGGGGTTAGGACTCCACACAGGCAGGGAATGTGAGGCAGAAATAGAGGGCTGTGATTCTCCCGAAGTTCTGATGAATGGCTTCCCTCTGCGAGAATTGTCGCTTAGCGGGACGAACAGAGGCTCGGACTATATTTTCCCTGACGGTTCAAGGGTGAAAACATGTGAGCATGTACTTTCTGCGCTTGCGGGTCTGGGTTTCTGGAGCGGAGTGAACATAACGGTGAGGGGCGGAGAGATGCCTGCACTTGATGGCTGTTCGCGTGAGGTGTGTAATGAGCTTCTGAGGAACTCTGAGGCAGAGGATAAGCGGGAAGCCCTGAATGTTAGGGAAGCTGTCAGCGTTTACGGAGAAGACACTTCGCGATTTGTGGCCGCTCTTCCGTATGATGGATTCAGGATAACGTACATCGTCGAGTATAAATTTATTGGCGCACAGGTTTTCGACTACACAGGCGGCTATTACGAGGATATTTCCTGTGCAAGAACTTTCGCGATGGCCAGCGATATAGAGTACCTGCGCTCTCACGGAATGGCGTTAGGCGGCAGTCTCGACAACGCAATAGTAGTCGGTGAAGAGATACAGGCTAAAGGCGGACTGCACTGGCCTGACGAGTTCGTGAGGCACAAGGTGCTTGACTTAATCGGCGACTTGGCCGCAGTCGGTCGTCCTGTGAATGCGCACATAATAGCCGTAAAAGCAGGGCATGAATTACACTTAAAGTTGGCAGAAAAATTGAGAGGAGCATAAATTCTAAATGGCTGAACTGGATATTCTGGAAGTGATGAAGATTCTGAAACAGCGTTATCCGTTTTTGATGGTGGACAGGATAACGGACTACGACGAATCGCATGTTACCGGCTACAAGAACGTAACGATTAATGAGCCGTTCTTCGAGGGACATTTTCCCGGCGACCCGACGATGCCCGGCGTAATGATTCTTGAGAGCATGGGCCAAGTTGCAAGTGTGCTTTTAGGGTTGAGGCTGGGAAAAGAACAGCAGGACAAGATAGCGTTTCTCGCGGGGATAGATGGAGCGCGCTTCAGGAAGCCCGTGCGGCCCGGCGACCAGCTTGTAACGAAGGCGGAGCTTACGAACGTTCGGAGCCGAAGCGCAAAGGTGAAGACCACTGCATATGTCGGTGAAGACGTTGCGGCAGAGGCGGAGTTCATGTGCATAATCGGCAGCACCCTCGCGAAGAAGGAGGGGGTCTCAGAGTGAGCGTAAATATTCACCCAAGCGCGATAGTCTCTCCCCAAGCCGAAATCGAGGACGGAGTAACGATAGGGCCATTCTGCATTGTCGAGGGCAAGGTGAAAATAGGGGCAGGAACAAATCTTGTGGCCTATGTGAGCATTCACGATTACGTGTCGATCGGCGAGAACTGCAAGATTTGCGAGTATACGGCGATAGGCGGCGACCCGCAGGATCACGGCTTCAAGGGCGAAGTATCCTACGTGAAGATTGGCAGCAACAACCTGATCCGCGAGAACGTTACGATTAACCGTGCGACAGGCGAGGGCAATTCTACGGTGGTGGGGGATAACTGCTTCATCATGGACGGCGTTCACTTTGCGCACAACGTTCAAGTAGGAGATTACGTTACCGTTGCGAATAAGGTCGGGCTTTCGGGATTTGTGCAGGTAGGGAGTCATACAGTGTTCGGCGGAATGGCAGGAGTTCACCAGTTCGTGAGGATAGGGGATTACTGCATGATAGGCGGGCTGTACCGTGTGGTGAAGGACGTTCCGCACTACACGCTTGCTTCGGGAGAGCCGCTGAGGTTGACGGGCTTGAACAAGGTAGGGCTTGAACGTGCAGGGTTCACTGAGGAGACTCGCAGAGTAATCACGAATTTCTACCGTGAGCTTTACAGCAAGGATAACGTTTTCTCGAAGGCACTTGCTGAGGCGGTAGAACGCAAAGCTGAATATATACCTGAAATTCAGCGCATCATAGAATTTTATGAAGGAACTAAACGCGGAGTAACATTCTGGGGTATTTAGGGTATAATTTTTCCATTCCCAATTAACGCAAATTTAAGAATGGAGGTTCATTCTATGCAGGCAAAGAAGATAGTCAACATTCCTTCACTCATCAGCGACTACTACACTCTTGCGCCGGACATGGACGACAAGACCCAGCAGGTAGCGTTCGGAACGTCAGGACATCGCGGCTCGTCCGCCCTTCACAGCTTCAACGAGGCACATATTCTCGCAATTGCGCAGGCAGTCGTCGAACACCGTACAGCTGAGGGCATCAAGGGGCCGCTGTATCTCGGAGCAGACACACACGCCCTCTCCGAACCGTCAATGCGTACATGCGTTGAAGTTCTCGCGGCGGCAGGCGTTGAGCTGATACTCCAGAAGGATTTTGCACCTACACCTACTCCCGTAATTTCCCGCGCAATCCTTGAGCACAACAGAACGCCCGGCAACATTGAGGCCGACGGAATGGTAATCACCCCCTCGCACAACCCTCCGACTGACGGCGGCATAAAGTATGACCCGCCTTCGGGAGGACCTGCAAGCCCGGAAATCACCAGCAAGATTCAGAACAGAGCCAACGAACTTATTCGTCAGGGTGTTGCGTCGATCAAGCGTGTACCGTTTGAGCGTGCCGTCAAGATGGACAACGTTCACTTTGAGGATTTCGTGATGCCCTACGTCAAGGCTCTTGCGACTGTCGTTGACATGGAAGCAATCGCCAAGTCCGGCCTGAAAATCGGTGCTGACCCTCTCGGCGGAAGCGGCATCTATTATTGGGAGCCTATCGCCGAAGTTTACGGCATCAAGAATTTGACGGTGGTGAACCCCAATCTTGACCCGACGTTCTCGTTCATGCCGCCAGACCACGACGGCAAAATCCGTATGGACTGTTCGTCGCCTTACGCAATGGCAAACTTAATCCGCCTCAAGGACGATTACGATATTGCGTTCGGAAACGACACCGACTATGACAGGCACGGTATCGTTACTCCGCAGGGCCTCATGAATCCCAACGCGTATTTGTCCGTAGCTGTTCAGCACCTCTTCACGTCAAGGAAAGGCTGGAGAGCTGACGCGATGGTCGGCAAAACCGTAGTCTCCAGCTCAATCATTGACCGCGTAACCGCAGGCATAGGAAGAAAACTGTGTGAAGTACCTGTTGGGTTCAAGTGGTTCGTTGACGGTCTGCTTGACGGCTCAATGGGATTCGGCGGTGAGGAGAGCGCGGGAGCATCATTCCTGTGCAAGGACGGCAGCGTGTGGACAACCGACAAGGACGGAATCATTATGGACCTGCTGGCCTGCGAAATCACAGCAACTACAGGCAAGAACCCGGCCCAGCACTACGACGAAATCAAGGCGAAGTACGGGACGAGCTATTACGCCAGAATCGACACACCAGCATCACCTGAGCAGAAAGCAGCACTCGGCAAATTATCGCCTGATGACATCAAGGCAGACACTCTTGCGGGCGATAAGATTACGGCCAAGTTCACGAAGGCTCCCGGCAACAACGCATCAATCGGCGGCCTGAAGGTTACGACGGCGAACGGATGGTTTGCGGCGCGTCCGTCAGGAACTGAGAACATCTGCAAGCTCTACGCGGAAAGTTTCGTCAGCCCCGAGCACCTGAAGAAGATTCAGGAAGAGGCACAGAAAATTATCGCGTAACGCGACAATGTGATATATTGCCCTCTGGCTTTGTGCTGGAGGGTATATTTTTTCACTAAGGAGGCTGATAACTTGAAGAAGTTAATGATTTTGGGCGGATCGAGCTATATCGTGCCCGTCATAAGTAAAGCTCACGAACTGGGCTGTTACGTAATAACCTGCGACTACCTGCCGGACAACATCGCTCACAAATTCTCTGACCACTACGAAAATATCAGCATAATCGACAAAGAAGCTGTACTTGAAGCGGCAAAAAGATTACGCATTGACGGCATAATTTCCTTTGCGTGTGATCCCGGAGTTGTAACAGCAGCATATGCAGCTGAGGAGATGGGACTTCCGTTTCAGGGTTCATACGAATCTGTGAGGATACTGCAGGATAAGGGACTGTTCCGGAAATTTCTTGCGGATAACGGCTTCAACACTCCGAAGGCTAAACGCTACACGGATATTAATGCGCCATTCAGCGACGCGGAATATTTCACTTGGCCGGTCATCGTCAAACCTACAGACTCAGCGGGCAGTAAGGGAGTTACTCGCGCGGATACCCCTGCAGAACTTCCCGGCGCAATAGATACCGCACTCAAGGCTTCGCATAATGGAGCGTTCATCATCGAGGATTTCTTGACGTTCAAGGGCTTTCACTCGAGCGCAGACCCCTTCACGGTGAACGGAGAGTTAGCATTCGTTACGTACTCTGACCACTTTTTTGACACAGAAGCTATGAATAAATATATACCTACAATACTTGTTTTTCCGTCAACAATGGAAGAGACCTCACAAAAATATCTTACCCGCGAAACCCAGAGACTTATGCACCTTCTGAACATGAAGACCGGCCTCTACAACATCGAGTCCTGCGTTACGTCAAACGGCTTACCCTGCATTATGGAAATATCACCTAGGGGGGGGGGGGTGCAAGATTGCAGAGCTTCAGGAGCTGGCGTTCGGTGTCCCGCTCATCGAGAACGAAATACGAAGTGCGCTCGCCTTGCCATTGCGCGAGATGTTCCCCGCAGAAATTCGTGGGCATTGGTGCGAGATGGTCCTTCACGCAAAGACGAAACACGAAGGAGTCTTGCAGTCAATAGAGATTGACGACGAGGTAATGCGGAAGTACGTGAAGCTCACTGACATTACGGCCAAGCCCGGCGATGTAGTGAGGCCATTCACGGGAGCAAATATGTCGCTGGGAAATATGTTCCTGCACTTCGACACTAGAGAGGAACTTGACGAAATTATGTCTCATTCCGGCGACTGGTTACGAATACATCTAAGAGAGTAGGGACAATTGTTGAAGAGGTTAATGATTCTTGGAGGTACGCGCTACATTATGCCGGTAATTAAGGCGGCGCATGAGTTAGGGTGTTACGTGATTACGTGCGACTATCTGCCGAACAACTACGCACACAAATATGCGGATGAGTACTGCAACGTTAGCATACTCGACAAGGAAGCGACACTGAAGGCTGCAGAAAAGCTCAAGATTGACGGTATAACGTCGTTTGCGTGTGATCCCGGTGTGGTAACTGCGGCGTATGTTGCTGACCGGCTGGGTATTCCGTCGGTCGGGCCGTATGAGTCAGTGAGGATATTGCAGAACAAGGGGCTGTTCCGAAAATTCCTGACCGATAACGGGTTCAACGTTCCGGTTTCTGGGAGCTACACGAATCCGGAGGAAGCACTTGCTGAGGCAGAAAAATTTCACTGGCCGGTAATCGTGAAGCCTACGGACTCGGCGGGCAGCAGGGGAGTGCAGAAGGTTGACGCTCCTGAAGGACTCAGGGAAGCCGCAGAGTATGCGCTGTCTTGTTCGAGGGGAGCAGGAGATTTCATCATTGAGGACTTTATCCAGCAGAGAGGGTTTTCTTCTGATACGGACAGTTTCTCAGTTGATGGTGTGATGAAATTCGTATCGTTCAACTCGCAGCGTTTTGACAGGGGCGCAAAAAATCCTTACACTCCAGCCGCATACTCTTGGCCGTCATCGATGACTCAGGAAAACCAGAATCATTTAGCCTCAGAATTACAGAGACTAGTTACACTGCTCAACATGGGCACGACAATCTACAACATAGAGACCCGCGAAGACATGAACGGTACGCCCTACATCATGGAGTGTTCGCCTCGCGGCGGGGGCAACAGGCTGGCAGAAGTTCTCGAAATGGCTACGGGCCTACCGCTGATTGAGGGAGTTGTTCGCGGAGCAATTGGTCTTCCTGTCGAAGGGATAGAGCAGAGACCGTTTAGGGGCTGCTGGGCTGAAGTGATACTGCACAGCGATATTCCCGGAGTGTTTGAGTCTCTGTGGGTTGACGAGGAAGTGGAACATGCAGTTGTTGAGCGTTCATTGTGGGTTGAGCCTGGAAAGAAGATAGGGGGATTCAGTTCGGCGGGTGAGTCTATAGGGCAGTTAATCCTGAATTTTCCGAACGAAGCGGAGCTGAACAGAGTTATGAATGACATAAAGCGTTACGTGAAAGTTAAGGTGAGTTGATGAAGGAGATCGGCGGATATTTTGGGCTTGAGGATTTCGCTGGCAGGGAGTATTACCCTGAGCTTGTGGCGGTGAATCACGCGAACAACGGCCTTGCGTACTTGATTAAGGCGCGGAAGATTCGGAAGCTGTATATTCCTTGCTGGCTGTGCAGTTCTGTGGCTGGACTTTGCAGGCGTGAAGGGTGTGAGTTCGAGTACTATCACGCAGGCGAAGACTTTTTGCCCGAGTTTGGCGTTACGCTTGGCGAAGGGGAATACCTTTACGTCGTGAACTATTACGGCCAGCTTGAGGATGATGTGATTCTGGAGCTGAGGGCACGGCACGGAAATATTATCCTCGATAATGTGCAGGCATTCTTTGCGCGTCCGATTGCGGGGATAGACACGCTGTACAGCTGCCGAAAATTCTTCGGAGTACCTGACGGCGGATATGTGTCTACTGAAGCACGGCTGCCTGAGACTTTGCCCGTTGATGTGTCCATGAACAGAATGAAGCATGTACTTGGCCGTTTCGAGGTGTGTGCGTCGGAATATTACGCTGACTTTGCGGCGAACGAGAAGACGTACAGGGACTTGGAGCTTCGCGGGATGTCGAAGCTGACTCATAACCTGCTGAGGGCGATAGACTACGAGGCAGTGAGAAGGAAGCGCGAGAAGAATTTTGGTGTGCTTCACGAGCTTCTGGGTGAGACTAACCGCTTGAAGGTTCACGCAGTGTCGGGACCGTATATGTACCCGTATTACTGTGAGGATGGAGTGAGAGTCAGGAGGGAGCTTCAGGCTAAGAAGATATATATTTCGAAGCTGTGGCCTGGAGTTCCGGAAGAAGCCAGCGATATGGAGAAGGATTATGCGGAAAATATTTTGCCGCTGCCAGTGGATCAGAGATATTCGCCGGAGGATATGAGGTATGTTGTTGGTGAGCTGAGGTCTTGCCTGTGATGAAGAAGAGCTGTCCCCGAAGCTTGAGGACAGCTTCATAATTTTGTGGTTAGAACAGCTCAGAGTGCGTGCCGATCCTGTAGAAAACTACCACTTCAAACCGGGACTTCTTACTCATCTGGTACACCACCAGCAAATCACCCTTGACGTGCAACTCCCTGAAGCCTTCCCAATCGCCGCTTAGCTTGTGGTCGCGCCAGTCAGCTGTAAGAGGCCCTTCATTCATCATCAGCAGTGATATAGCTTCCTTGATGCGATGCATATCATGCTTGCCCGACCGCTCCAGTTTCTCCCAGTCTCTTTTGAAGTCAGCGTAATAGTGTATCTCTCTGGGAAACGGAGTGCGCCTGAGTCCGCTACTCTTCTGTGCCGTCAACTTCCTTGTCCTCCTCTTTACCCCTGCGAGCTTCCTCTCGGAGGTAACGGTCAATGCGCCTCTCCCACTCCGCAATAATCTCCTGACCCTCTGCCATCGCACGAAGAGTCCGCTCATTGGTTATCCTCTTGCCGTCCTCGTCGTACATGTGCACGTTCCGCCAGTCAATTTTCGGTGCAGCTGCCTCACGCTCTAATACTGTTTCCATGTGTCTAACCTCCTAAGTGTTAATATTATGCATATTCTACAGCAAAGGAGGTACACACCATGAGGCTCGATAAATTCCTGAAGCTCGCCCGTCTCGTCAAACGAAGAACTGTCGCCCAAGAAATGATTGAACTCGGTGCAGTCAGACTCGAAGGCAGAGAGTGCAAGCCCTCAGCAGAAGTCCGTGAAGGCAATGTGATTGAGATTGCGTACATCAACCGCGTCCTGAAGGTCAAAGTTCTGTGCGCAGACGAGGCAATCCTCAAACGCCCGAAGACCATTTCTTGGGAACAGCTCGACGAAAGGCCGGTAAAGCCCGACGAAAAACCGTTTTAATTTCTTGACCTCACCCTTATAATTAGCATATCCATTATCTTGACAGGAGGAAAATTTTTCATGGCATCAATTATCGGAGTTCATGGCCGCGAGATTCTCGACTCAAGGGGCAACCCTACAGTTGAAGTTGACGTTTACCTTGAGGACGGTTCACTTGGCCGCGCCGCAGTACCCAGTGGAGCATCGACAGGAGTCCACGAGGCCCTCGAGCTTCGCGACAAGGAAGCCCGCTACGGCGGAAAAGGCACCCAGCACGCAGTCGACAACGTCAACGAGAAGATAGCCCCCGAAATTCTCGGAATGGACGCAGACGATCAGGGTTCACTTGACCGCGCAATGATCGCCCTCGACGGAACGGACGGCAAGTCCAATCTCGGCGCAAACGCAATTCTCGGCGTATCAATGGCAAACGCAAGGGCAGCCGCTCAGTCTCACGGAGTTGAGCTTTACCAGTGGCTCGGCGGAATCGCTGGCGGACTTCTTCCCACTCCTATGATGAACGTCATCAACGGCGGCGCTCACGCAGACTCCACAGTCGACTTCCAGGAGTTCATGATTGTCCCGCACAACGCACCCAGCTTCAAGGAAGCGTTACGCATGGGCGCAGAGGTCTATCACGCACTCAAGTCCTGCGTCAAGGGACGCGGCTACTCAACGGGTGTAGGCGACGAAGGCGGATTTGCCCCCAACCTCAAGGACAACAGGGAAGCGTTAGACCTGCTCATGGAAGCCATCAACAAGGCAGGCTACAAGCCCGGCGATGATGTCTCCTTCGCGCTTGACGTTGCTTCGTCAGAGTTCTTCGACACTGACAAGAACAAGTACGTGTTCACCAAGAGCGGCGGTGCAGAGCACACCTCAGCAGAGCTTGTGAAAATGTACGAGGACCTCGTTGCGAATTACCCGTTAATCTCCATCGAGGACGGCTGTGCAGAGGACGACTGGGAAGGCTGGGCAGCACTCACGGCGGCACTCGGCGGAAAGATTCAGCTCGTCGGTGATGACCTGTTCGTTACCAACCCCAAGATTCTTGAGCGCGGAATTTCTCAGGGCATCGCCAACGCAGTCCTCGTTAAGCTGAACCAGATCGGCACAGTCAGCGAGACATTGCAGGTTATCCAGATGGCAAACGATGCAGGCTACGCGGCGGTAGTGTCCCACCGTTCGGGCGAGACTGCGGACAGCTTCATTGCTGACCTGTCAGTTGCAACCAGAGCAGGCCAGATCAAGACCGGAAGCATTGCGCGTACAGACAGAATCGCGAAGTACAACCAGCTTCTCAGGATTGAGGAAGAGCTTGGAGACACCGCGAAGTATGCAGGACTCAAGAGATACTCTCCTATGTGGAAGAAGTAGGTCATCATGGCGTTTGCAGATCCCGATATTATTCTTGACCAGGCAGGAGTCCGTCAGGTAGTCTCTACCGACAAGGCTCCTGCCGCAATCGGCCCCTACTCTCAGGCAATCAAGGCCGGAGAGTTCCTCTATGTGTCAGGTCAGATTCCAGTTGACCCGGCAACCGGCAATGTACCCTCAGCAATCGCAGATCAGGCCAGGCAGTCCCTCGAGAACCTGAAGGCTATAGTTACGGCGGCGGGGTACACTCTCGCAGATGTCGTGAAGACTACGGTTTTTGCGGCAGACATTGCGAACTTCGCGGAGATTAACGGAGTTTACGCAGAGTACTTCAGCAATGAAGCTCCGGCCCGTTCATTCGTTGCGGTGAAGGATCTTCCGAAAGGTGTCGGCCTCGAAATTGAGGCTGTAGCCTGGAGAAGAAAGCAGTAATTTTTTGGAGGTAATGTTTTAGACATGGCAGAAACTACAACAGCAGTATCGCCCTGCGGAGGGTCAGCCCCTTCAAGTTCGGGCGGTGCAGGCGGCGAGGCAGGAGCAGCCCAGCAGGGTGGACTTATGGGAATGCTCTTTCCCCTTGCTATATTCGTGCTGATTTTCTACTTCTTCATCATAAGACCCCAGAGGAAGCGCGATAAACAGCAGAAAAATATGATTGACAGCATCCAGCGGGGCGATAACATCATCACAATTGGCGGCTTCTACGGTACAGTCCGTGAAGTCCGTGATGACTCGTTCCAGATTGAGATTGCTGAAGGCGTGCGCGTAACTATCCTGAAGTCAGCAGTTCAGGGCAAACGTGCAGCAGCAAAGACGGAGGCATCAGCTTAATGAACCGTGCGGATAGATTTCGTTTCTGGCTGGTAATTCTGGTAGTCGCTGCGGCGGGATGCTTCGCGTATTTCGAGAAGGATAACCTGAATCTCGGTCTTGACCTTAAAGGCGGAGCACACATTGTCCTTCAGGCAAAAGACACACCCGAAAATCCTTTACGTGATGACAGCATAGACAGGCTTCTTGCAGTTCTGCGCAACCGTATCGACCAGTACGGAGTAGCTGAACCGATTATCCAGAAGTCAGGCTCGGACAGAATCATAGTTGACCTGCCCGGCATTCAGGACCCGGCGGCGGCACTCGAGCTTATTGGCAGAACTGCGCAGATGGATTTCCGTGAAGTCATCGACTCAACGGGAATGGCAACTCCTCCCGCACCGGTCAGGAGCAATTACGACAGCGATATACAGTTCGTGAACGCTCAGGAGAGGTGGCGGCAGGCAGTAGAGCAGATAAGCAACGCCAGCGCGGACCTCGTGGCGAAAGTCCCGGCTAACCCCGGCTCAATCGTTGCGCCCGGAGAGGAAGCCGGAAGGTTCTACCTGTTAGGGCCTGTGCTTCTTTCAGGAAAAGACCTCGTGAACGCGGAAGTTCAGCCTGACAGTCTGGGGCGTATGGGCGTTTCGCTGGAGTTCAACTCTGAGGGCGCAAGGCTCTTCGAGAACGCAACGGCAAGACTAATCGGCAAGCAGATAGCTATTGTGCTGGATAACGTAGTGATTTCCGCACCTGTGGTTCAAGACAGAATCGCAGGAGGACGCGCGCAGATTACCGGGCGTTTCACCAACGAGGAAGCCGGCCGTCTCGCAATAATGCTCAAGGCCGGTGCACTTCCTGTAGCGGTCGAGATTGCGGAGAACCGTTCGGTCGGGCCGAGCTTGGGCGCTGACTCCATCAAGCAGGGACTTGAAGCCGGACTTTTCGGCGCGGCAATGGTGCTCGTGTTCATGCTGCTCTACTACCAGTTCAGAGGACTTGCGGCGGACGTTGCTCTTGCCGTTACGGTATTGCTCATCTTCGCGGGGTTGATTGCCTTCAACGCAACTCTGACCCTCCCCGGAATTGCAGGAATAATCCTTACGCTGGGAATGGCGGTTGACGGAAACGTCCTCATCTACGAGCGCATTAGGGAAGAGCGCAACACCGGCAAGACTCCGATGGCCGCCCTGGACTCCGGCTTCAGGAAGGCACTGGTTACCATTCTCGACTCGAACATCACGACGCTGATTGCGGCACTCGTTCTGTTCTACTTCGGCTCAGGCTCAGTCAGGGGCTTCGGCGTAACTCTGTCGGTCGGACTCGTCGCAAGCGTTTTCGCCAACATAGTTGTTACGAGAGCGATACTTCAGCTTTTCGTGAAGAAAGGGGAGGCTAAGAGATGAGCGCACTTAATTTAAACTTCGACTTCATGAGCCGCAGGAAACTTGCTCTCACGATAAGCCTCGTCCTTGTGATTGCGAGCGTAATACTTCTGCTCACCAGAGGTCTCAATCTCGGAATAGACTTCACCGGCGGAAATGTCATTCAGGCAGAATTTGACAGCAGGCCGGAGATTGACGGAGTGAGGCAGACGATTTCCGGGACAGTTGCGAGCGGAGCGATGATCCAGAATTTCGGCGAGAAGGGAATCATAATCCGTACCAACGAGGACACGGAGGAGAGCCGCGAGAACGTGGTCAAGGCTCTTCAGGCAGCTTATCCCGATATGAAGGTTACGGGCTTCGAGAAGGTAGGGCCGGTTGTAGGCGGAGAACTTCGTCGTCAGGCAATCATAGGCGTATCGATCGCGCTTGTTGCGATATTAATCTACATAACACTGCGCTTCCAGTTCAGGTTTGCAGTGGTGAGTGTTATACCGCTGGTGCACGACGTGATTATCGCGCTGGGCTTCTTCAGCGTTACGCAGATGGAAATATCTTCGTCGTTCATTGCGGCAATTTTGACGATAGTGGGCTACTCGCTGAACAACACGATAATCATTCTTGACCGTGTACGCGAGAACTGGGGAACACTTTCGCGCGATGGTATAGTGAACCTAGTGAACAAGTCCCTGAACCAGACACTTGGCCGTACCATCAACACGACGCTGACTACGCTTTTCCCGGTGATTGCGCTGTGCGTGTGGGGAGGGCCTGTTCTTGCGGCGTTCAGCTACGCTATGCTGGTTGGAATTATTGCAGGAACTTGGAGTTCGATGTTTGTAGCTACAGGACTGCTCTGCGAGTGGCAGGGTAAGAAATAACTTTCAGGCATAATTTAGCCGGAGGCTCTCGTCAAAAAGGGCTTCCGGCTTTTTTGTGCGCGGCCGCGAACAGGAGGTGAGCGGCCGGAGGGGGTTGGGGGCGGGAGGCACGATAGGAGGTCGTGCGGGCGGGAAAAAATTACTTCCCCTCGTAGAACGCTCCCCTGACTTCACTAGTCTCAAGGAGTATGCTGGTCTGGTTAAACACTTTCAGGGCTTCATCCATAATGCTCTTGATGATTTCGGGCGTAGTGTCCAGGAAAATACACACAAGCGTATTCTCCGTGTAAACCTTGTCTGCTTCCTTGTCGTACCAGTAGCCTTGAGCCTCCTGGAATGTTGCGCCGCCGGTGTACTTCCTGGCTATCATGAACATTGCCTGCTTTGCCTCTTCGTGCCCGAAAACTTGCTCGTTAGTGTCCTTGTCGTTCAGTCCTACATACATAGTGTACTTAGTCTGACTCTCGGAACCGAATATGTCTCCTCTGTCCATCTCGCCGAAAATTAATGTTCCGGCCATAACTACAACTATCACGTACAAAACTAGCAGCGGTTTATTCTTCAAGATTAACCGCCTCCTTTCTGGAATAATTATAATATCAGCGAGGTGATTTTATGGAAATTAAACATGTTGCGGTTTTGTGCGGAGGGGACAGCAAGGAACGCGAGGTATCACTCCGGAGCGGCAAGGCAGTGTGCGATGCGCTGAACGAGGCGGGATTTTCTGCGGAGCTGTTCGACATAAGGACGCTGGCTGAGGCCGAAAAGGTGAAGGGATTTGACGGAGCATTTATCGCGATGCACGGGGACTGGGGCGAGAACGGAGAACTTCAGGCAAAACTTGAGGAGCTTGGCATTCCCTACACAGGCTCCGGACCGAAGGCGAGTGCTCTGGCAATGAACAAGGAAAAATCGCAGGCACTCTTTGCGGAAAAAGGTCTGCCTGTTCCTGAAGGTTTAGTGTGGCCGGTTAGCTGTGAGGAAGTTATCGCGAAACTTGGCCGTGATGTTGTGGTGAAGCCATGTTCAGGCGGAAGCACAGTAGGCATAACGATAATTCGCGGCGTAACTCCTGAAGCTCTAGTCTCTGCGGCGAAAACCGCCGGCTCAAGCTACGAGGGTGATGTTCTGATTGAACGCTACATACCCGGACGTGAATTGACCTGTGCAGTCTGGAAACACGACGGCCATACTGAGGCACTGCCGGTGATTGAGATTGCTCCGCACACCGGGTTCTATGATTACAGCAACAAGTACACATCAGGAGCAACGGAGTATCTTGTGCCTGCGCCAATTTCTGCGGAAGAGTCAGCGAGAGTCCGTGAACTTGCTGTAAAAGCTCATGAGGTGCTTGGATGTTCAGGGTATAGCAGGTCGGATTTCAGGCTGACTCCTGAAGGTGAAGCGTATATCCTTGAGGTCAACACTGCTCCAGGAATGACGGCAACGAGTCTTGTTCCGAAGGCGGCGCGTGCTGTGGGAGTAAGTATGCCTGATTTTGTGGCAGCAATAATGAACATGGCACACCTTTAGCAAGAATCTGGTGCACTGGATAGATTGACGATAACCGCCCTAAAATTACAACGCTTTTATTCTGTAAAAATTCAATGGAGGCGGTTTTTTGTTATGAAGTCCGTTAAGTTGCGTGTATTTGTTGCTGTTGTTGCTGTAATGGCGTGTGCGTCGCAGGCGTTTGGTTTTCTCGAGATTCTGCAGGAGGCATTAGGAGACGTTGCTAAAGATAATGTAAAAGTTGTAATTAATGATCTTCTAGATGCCGGAACAGATTTAATTGGTGATTTCTTCAGTACTGATGAAGAGATGTTCTTCAAAACTGCACAGCGCGGCGGAGATGTAACTATCTACATCAAGAAGGGAATCGATGTGAACATTAAGGACAAGGTTGGCCGTACTCCATTATTCTACGCGGCAAATCATGGCAGGCTGAATACGGTCAAGACGCTGATAGATTCCGGAGCTGATGTCAGGATTGAGGACATGAACGACAAACGTGCACGGGACTATGCCTCCGACGTGGAGATACAGAAGACGCTTGATGATGCTGTAGGTATCTGGGGCTGGGTCAAGGATCATCCGTTCTGGACTGTGCTGATAGTCATAGTTGGACTGATTTTTATAGGAGCAGCTCACTAGAAAAATATTGCCGGGATGCTGTGAAAAATGGTGTTCCGGCTTTTTTTGTGAAGTCCCCAACAAAAATTACTCTCTATTCTACTGAATTACACGTAGATTTGATTTTGTCCTTGCGTGTTATAATTCAGGAAACAAAATTTTAGTTCACACTCACAAATTTTCACGACATTACTTTTAGACACAAAAAATATATATCTGAGGGGGTATAACCTTAATGATTAAGCTCTATGATGAAGGTGTCTATCTCGTCAACGGCACAACGATAGTCCCTGAAAGCCAGGCAGGCGGCAAGTACACAAAGGCCGAAGCCAAGAAGGGCACAATCGCTTACGGCATAATGAAGTCGCACAACACAGCTGACGACATGGAACACCTGCGCATCAAGTTCGACTCAATGGCCAGCCACGATATTACGTTCGTAGGCATAATCCAGACAGCCAGAGCTTCCGGCATGACCAAGTTCCCGCTGCCCTACGTAATGACCAACTGTCATAACTCGCTGTGTGCAGTCGGCGGAACAATCAATGATGACGACCACTATTTTGGTCTGAGCGCGGCCAAGAAGTATGGCGGAATTTATGTCCCTCCGCACATAGCAGTCATTCACCAGTTCATGCGCGAGATGTTCGCAGGATGCGGCAGAATGATTCTCGGCTCAGACTCGCACACCCGCTACGGCGCACTCGGCACAATGGCAATCGGTGAAGGCGGCGGCGAACTCGTCAAGCAGCTCCTCGAGGACACATACGATGTCGCTTACCCCGGCGTTGTCGCAATCTACCTGAAGGGCAAACCCGCTCCGTTCGTCGGACCTCATGATGTAGCTCTTGCAATCATCAGGGCAGTCTACAAAGCCGGTTACGTCAAGAACAAGGTCATGGAGTTCGTAGGCCCCGGCGTTGCATCAATGACCACCGACTACAGAAACGGCGTTGATGTAATGACCACAGAAGCAAACTGCCTCTCCTCAGTGTGGAGGACCGACGCGGACACTAAGGCGTTCCTCACAGAGCACGGCAGAGCTGATGCCTACAAGGAACTCAACCCCGCAGACGTAGCTTACTACGACGGATGCGTTGAAGTTGACCTCGCAGGTATCCGCCCGATGATCGCTATGCCGTTCAACCCGTCGAATTCCTTCACGATCGCTGAGCTGTACGAGAACCTGAAGGACATTCTCGCGGAGACCGAGAAGAAAGCAACCGAAGACGTAGCAAAGGGACGTGCAACCTTCACGCTTCTCGACAAAGTTACGCCGGACGGCAAGCTCATGGTTCAGCAGGGAGTTATCGGCGGATGCGCAGGCGGAAACTACACCAACGTAGTCGAAGCAGCACACGCGCTCAAGGGCAAATCCTGCGGGTTCGATGAGTTCTACCTGAGCGTCTACCCGTCATCACAGCCCGTGTTCGTCGACCTCGACAGAAAGGGCTTCCTCGCTGACCTCATGGATGCCGGCGCAATCATCAGGACTGCATTCTGCGGACCTTGCTTCGGCGCAGGAGACACCCCCGCCAACAACGCATTCTCCATCCGCCACACAACAAGGAACTTCCCGAACCGCGAAGGCTCGAAGCCCGGCAACGGCCAGATGTCCGCAGTCGCACTCGTCGATGCCCGCTCAATTGCTGCAACAGCGGCCAACGG